>NZ_DEXN01000019.1:76278-88177 GCF_002364155.1 Alcanivorax sp. UBA3183 | reverse complement strand
GTAGGAGCGGCGCTTGAGCCGCGAACCGCGCTTGCGCGGAAATCGCCCATAGAGCAATCAGGCATTTCAGCACTCGACAGCTTCCAGAAAGAACGGCGGACAGAGCTTTGCCTCTGCCCCCTCGCTACGCTCGGTTCGCACCTCAAGCGGTGCTCCTACATTGAATTCTCAAATCCTTGCCAGGGCTTGGATCGCGCCATCAGCGACGCTCCTGCATCCTGGCTGTTCGCGACGGCACAATTCGGTTGGCACGGACGAGCCCGTCTAGAAGCTGGTAGCTAGCCGCTGCTTTCAATCCCGCTCAATCAGCCAGTCGGCAATTCGTGCCCAGCTCTGTTTCTGTGCCGCGGCGCTGCCAAGGATTCCCATGTGTCCGCCTTCAATGGTGATGAAGGTCTTGTCCTTGCTGCGGATCAGCGGCTCCATGGCCTGGCTGCATTCCGGCGTCACGATAGGGTCGTTGGCGCCGGTGATGTTCAGCACATTGGCCGTGACCTGATTCAGGTGACCTTCGGTTCCCTCCATGGGGAGCTGACCGTGGGCCACCACATTGTCGGTCCACAGGTAACGGATGATGTCCTGAATTACGCCGCCCGGGTAGGCCACCATGTCGTCCAGAAAGGCGCCGTTGGTGGCATGGGCGGAGACGAAGTCCCGGTCGTGCAGGTTCTTCACCAGATTCCAGTAGCCCTGCAGGCTGCCTACCGGGTTGGTGAGTTTGAAGGCCAGACTATTGACCCAGCCGGGAGAGCGCAGCAGTCCCGCCGGCACATCATGGATGCGCAGGCCGGTGGTGCGACGGATCCATTTGGCCCGGCGGCTGAAACGGCGGTACTGGGCACCCAGGGCGCCGTTACGGTGATAATCCGTGGGGGCGCCTACCAGTACCAGGTTCTTCACGTCCGGGTCTTCGCCCAGCGCGCTATAGCAGAGACTGAACAGGCCGCCGAAGCTCCAGCCGTGCAGGCTCAGCTGCTGCTTGCCGCTGTGCTGACGCACTTGCACCAGCAGTTTGGGCAGGTAGTCGGAAAAATAGCTGCTCAGACTCAGATGGTTGTGGTACTTGCCGGGACGACCCCAGTCCACCATGTACAGCTCGAAGCCGCGGGCGCGCAGATAGCGCACCAGACTGCGCTGGGGGAACAGGTCATAGATCAGCATGTTCACCGCCAACGGCGCCACCAGTACCAGCGGTGTACGTTGGGCGCCCCGATTTACGGGCATCACCGTGCCGTCCGTGAGGGGGATGGCGTTCTCCTGCAGCGGCGGGTAATAGCGCAGCTTCACCAGGCCGTCGTCGAACAGGGTCTCGTGGGGCGTTTGTTCGGCCTGGCTCAGGGCGTCCGCCTGAAACAGCCGGGCGCGGCCGTTATCCAGGCGCTGTAGCCAGGGGCGAGTGGTGTTGTGGAGAGCCTGTTGCAGGGTGTCAGTGATCATGGTTACACCGGCGATCAATTCGTTGGGCGGCCATTGTAGGGAAGATGCGGCAATCTGCAGTTGCTCTGCGGACCGGGCCTGATGTCAGGCGGGACACCCGGTCAATCCGGGTCATTGAATGATGGGAGGATATGGAGTAGACGAGAAAAGCGAAAATGTTTCGGCTTCAGGTGGGGCAACGGGCCGATGGCATCGGCCCGTTATTCGGAATCAGGCCGGGGTGTGTTCGCTGTACTGTCCCAGCTTGCCTTTCACCCGCACCAGGCTGCCGGCTTTCAGGTCGGCTTCGAAATTCGCTTTGCCTTCCGGGAACAATAGCACCACGGTGGAGCCAAGCAGGAAACGGCCCAGTTCGTCGCCTTTCTCCAGGGTAATGGGGGCGGTGCGCTGGTAGTCGGTGGTAACCACCTGTTTCGGCAGGGGCGTCACCTGACCGCTGAACACGGTTTCGATGCCGGCCACAATCATGGCCCCCACCAGAATCACCGCCGCCGGGCCGTGCTCGGTGTCAAAGATGCACACCAGTCGCTCGTTGCGGGCGAACAGGTTGGGTACGCCGTTGGCGGTGGCCTCGTTCACGGAAAACAGGTCGCCGGGCACATAGCGGGTTTCGCGCAGGGTGCCGGTGACCGGCATGTGCACGCGGTGATAGTCCCGGGGAGACAGATAGATGGTGGCGAACTGGCCATTGGTGAATTCGCTGGCCAGGGCGCTGTCGCCGCCGAGCAGATCGTACAGGGAGTAGTCGTGGCCCTTGGCCTGGAACACCTGATTGGCGCGAATGGCACCCAGCTGGCTCACCGCTCCGTCCGCCGGGCAGGCGATGTCGGTGGCGTCCGCTGCCTCCAGTGGCCGGGCGTCCGCTTTCAGTGCTCGGGTAAAGAAGGCGTTGAAAGTCTCGAACTGGTCCGGGTCTTCGATCTGGGCTTCCGACAGGTCGATGCCAAAGCGCTTCATGAAGATGTTGATGAAAGTGGTCTTGATCCACGGCACTTCGCTACGCGCCAGCATGCCCACCAGCCGGGACAAGGCATGCTGGGGAATCAGGTATTGCAGGGTAACGAAGAGCTTGTCGCGCCAGTTATTCAAGAGAAGTCCTTAACGTGGGTTATTCGGATTTTTCCGCCGGGGTGTCGGGGTGGTTGCCCCATTCTGCCCAGGAACCGGCGTAGCCTCGGAGCATGGGGTAGCCCAGGATCTTGCCCACCAGCCAGGAAAAACTGGAGCGATGGTGGGTCTGGCAATGGCAGATCACTTCCTTGTCGGGCGTGATGCCGCGGGCCTCCAGCTCCGCACGAATGTCATCCAGGGGACGCAAACGCAGGTTGTTCTGCTTGTCCATGGGGTCGGTCCACTCGTAGTGGACAGCGCCGGGAATATGGCCGGGCTTCTGGGCAAAAGCGCGCACGCCGGAATATTCTTCTTCCGAGCGGGAATCCCAGATTGCCACCCCGGGATCCTGATAATGGGCCAGCAGGTAATCCAGGTTCACCTCGGTCAGCGGATCATGTTCGCCCACTTCGTAGTCGCTGGGGGTGGGTTCAGTGGATTCGCTACTGGTGGGGTGCCCCTCTGCCAGCCAGGCATGAATGCCGCCGTTCAGATAGCTGTAATGCTTGTGGCCAATGGCATCCAGGGTCCACAACAGTCGCCCGGCCCAGCCGCCGCCTTCGTCGTCATAGGCGATCACATGGGTATCCGGCGTCAGCCCCAATCCGGAAAACAGGTCACCGAGGGTGTCGTCATCCGGCAGCATGCCCGGTGCCGGCTGGGCGCCAGTCTGCAGGCGTCTGAAATCCAGATGAATCGCCCCGGGCACATGGGCCTGGACATAAATGGTGGGCTTGCTCAGATCAATGATGAGCAGCTTGTCATCGCCCAGGTGCTTGGCGAGGTCGGCAGGTTCGAGCAGCAGAGGAAGCATAAAAGGCAATTGATAATGGATAATTGAAAATGGATAACGAGAGACTCTGCCCGTTAGCGAGCCCCATTATCAATTATCAACTATCAATTATCCATTGCCGTCAGGAGTATCTCTCCCGCCCGTCCTCATCCAGGGTGTCGGCAATCTGGTAGAAGTTGGCCAGCCGTTCTTCGCTGATCTCGCCGCTTTCCGCCGCCATGATCAGGGCGCAGCCGGGCTCGTTGCGGTGGGAGCAGTTGCGGAATTTGCAGTGGCCGGCCAGGTCGGACAATTCCCGGTAACCGTGCAGCAGCTCATCTTCGCTGATATGCCAGAGGCCGAACTCGCGGATACCGGGGGAGTCGATCAGCTCGCCACCAGTGGGCAGGTGAAATAGCCGTGCGGTGACCGTGGTGTGCTGGCCCAGGCCGGAGCTGGCGGACAGGTCGCCCACTTGCAGGTCAGCCTCTGGCAGCACCGCATTGACCAGGGAGGATTTGCCCACCCCGGATTGCCCCACGAACACGCTGGTCTTGCCGACCAGGGCCTCCTGTAACGGCGCCAGGCCTAGGCTGTCATGGGCGCTGACTTCCAGCACCGGGTAACCGAGCCGTTGGTAAAGCGCCTTCATGTCGTCAATAAAGGGGCGCAATTCCTCATCGATCAGGTCAGCCTTGTTGAGCACCAGGGTGGCGGGAATGTCAGACAGTTCTGCCGCCACCAGATAACGGTCCAGCAGGGCGCTGGAAGGCGTCGGCAAGGGAGCAAACACCACCAGCATCTGCTCCACATTGGCGGCCACCGGTTTCAGGTTGCCGTACATGTCCGGCCGTTTCAGTACCGTATGCCGTGGCTCGATGGCCTCCACCACGCCCAGGCCTTCGCTTTTCGGCGGCTGCCAGATGACCCGGTCGCCCACCACCAGTTGTTCCAGGGTGGCGCGGAAGTGACAGCGCATGGATTCGCCATCGGCACTTTCCACGCCCACCTGCTGGCCGAAGTGGGCGGTGATGGTGCCGGTCTGCTCGTCGCCGAGGTCGTCCGCCACCAGGGTCTCCAGCTCCGCGTTGCGTCGCTGTGCCCGATCGCGTTTTTCCGCCTGGATTTTTTCAATACGCCACTGTTGGCGTCGGTTGAGCTTGCGTTTGGCCACGAGGTATTCCGGTTGATTGGTGGCCGCATGCTACCATGTCGGCATAAAGCCATGATACGGAATGCCCATGACTGACAAGCGCAACAATCTGATCTGGATCGATCTGGAAATGACCGGCCTGAGCCCGGCCAACGATCGCATCATCGAAATCGCCACCATTGTCACCGATGCCCAGTTGAACCCGCTGGCCGAAGGGCCGGTGCTGGCGGTGCATCAGAGTGATGCCCTGCTGGATGGCATGGATGAGTGGAACACCGAGCACCACAATAATTCCGGGCTGGTGGCCAGGGTAAAGGAGAGCCGCATCAGCGAGATGCAGGCCCAGGCCCAGACACTGGATTTCCTGAAGGAGCATGTGGAGGCGGGTATGTCACCCATGTGTGGCAACAGCATCTGCCAGGATCGCCGTTTTCTGGCCAACTACATGCCAGAACTGGAAGCCTTCTTCCACTACCGTAACCTGGATGTGTCCACGCTGAAGGAGCTGGCGCGACGCTGGAAGCCGGAGATTCTGCCGGGCTTCAAGAAGGACAACAAGCATCTGGCGCTGGACGATATCCGCGAATCCATTGCCGAGCTGCAGTACTACCGCGAGCATTTTATTGATTGCTGATGCTGGCACGCAAAACTGTTGGTGCCATCAGTGGTAGAGAGGGCTTCCCTGTTGCCGAATGAGCGGCGCTTGAGCCGCGAAGAGTCCCGGGAAAGACTAACCAAGATCCTCGCTACGCTCGATTCGCGGCTCATACCCACAGGGCACAGAGAGCGCCGCTCCTGCGGAGGGGATATTATGTTTGGGTGTGTCGCTCCAGCGCCCAGCACACATGCTCTTGCACTGTCTCGTCCGGAAAGTCCCGCCTGTCTCTTAGCGCCTGCACAATCTCTTCTGATCCCGGCGCATTCCCCAGCGCCACGGCAATATTTCTCAACCACTTGCGATACCCGGCCCGGCGAATGGCGCTGCCTGCGGTGCGCTCCAGAAATTCTTCCTCGCTCCAGGAAAACAACGTCACCAGATCGCTATCGCCCAGCCCGTGGCGGGGGTGAAAGTCGCCTTCGCCGGTGTGTTGGGCAAAGCGGTTCCAGGGGCACATAAGCTGGCAGTCATCGCAGCCGAAGATACGGTTGCCGATGCCTTCGCGCAGGTCTTCGGGGATGCTGCCTTCATGCTCGATGGTCAGGTAGGAAATGCAGCGCCGGGCATCCAGCTCATAGGGGGCGACAATGGCGTCGGTGGGGCAGACGGTGATGCAGGCCCGGCATTTGCCGCAGTGATCTTCACCGGGCTGATCCACCGGCAGAGGAATATCCGTGTAGATCTCGCCGAGAAAGAACCAGCTGCCCGCTTCCCGGTTCAGCACCAGGGTGTGTTTGCCCTGCCAGCCCAGTCCGGCCTTGGCAGCCAGGGGCTTTTCCATCACCGGGGCGCTGTCCACAAAGGCCCGGGCCAACTGGCTGTCGGCCACTTCCTCACGAATGCGAGCGGCCAGGGTGGCCAGGCGCTTGCGGATCAGTTTGTGATAGTCGCGGCCCAGGGTGTAGCGGGACACATAGGCCTTGTCTTTCTGTTGCAGTATCTTCACCGGTTGCGTATCCGGCGGCAGATAATCCATGCGTGCGGAAATCACCCGCAGTGTGCCGGGTTCCAGCGCATCCGGACGGTAACGTTTGTTGCCGTGGGCGGCCATCCAGTTCATCTGGCCCTGGTAGCCTTTTTCCAGCCAGGCTTTCAGCTCTGCTTCTGCCGCATGCAGATCCGTGTCGGCAATGCCGATCTGCTGGAAGCCGAGCTCGCGCCCCCAGAGCTGGATCTTTTCTTTCAGTGCCTGCAGGTCCATGGTTTGAGGGGATATAATGCCGGGAAATGAGGAGCAAAGGGTAACATGACGACACTGCCGAAGGCTCTCTATACCGCAGCACAGACCCGCGAACTGGACCGACTGGCGATTGCCGCCGGCACCCCGGGGGCCGAACTGATGGCCCGTGCCGGGCAGGCGGCTTTCGATACGTTGTGTGAGCGTTGGCCGGAAGCACGTCAGATCGCCGTACTGTGTGGCGGTGGCAATAATGGTGGCGATGGTTATGTGGTGGCGCGGCTTGCCCATGCCGCGGGGCTGGCACCACAGATCCATTTCACCACGCCCCCGGAAAAGCTCAAGGGTGATGCCCTGGCCATGGCCGAACGCTGCCGGGAAGCCGGCATCCCCATGACACCGCTGACACTGGATCGCCTGCCCGAGGAAGTGGACTTGTTGGTGGACGGTCTGTTGGGCACCGGGCTGAGCGGTGTTCTGCGCGATGAAATGGCTGCCTTGCTGACCGCGCTGAATGCCTTGCCGGTGCCGCGCCTGGCGCTGGATATTCCCTCCGGACTGGGCGCCGATACCGGCATGGCGCTGGGTGCGGTGTTGGCGGCGGACCTGACCTGTACCTTTATTGGCCTCAAGCGCGGCCTGCTGACCGGTGAGGGGCCGGTGCATAGCGGTGAGCTGTGTTTTTTTGATCTGCAGGTAGACCGGGATGTTTATTCCCAGGTGCCGGCGGATTGCCGAGTACCGGTGCCCGCCGACCTGCATGCCTTGCTGCCGCCGAGACGGGTCGATGGCCACAAAGGCAACTATGGCCATGTGGTGGTCATCGGCGGAGACCATGGCTTTGCCGGTGCGCCGGTGATGAGTGCCCAGGCCGCCGCCCGCTGTGGGGCTGGCAAGGTCAGCCTGATTACCCGTTGCGATCATGTGGCAGTGGCGCTCAGCCGGCAGCCGGAAATCATGGCCCGCGGTGTAGAAAACGCCAGTGACGCGGCGCCCCTGCTGGAAGCGGCCAGTGTCATCGCCATTGGCCCGGGCCTGGGTCGCGATGACTGGGGGCGTGCCCTGTTGGCCCTGGCGCTGGAAAGCGGCAAGCCGCTGGTGATCGATGCGGATGCATTGACGCTAATGGCGGACGATGACCGCATTGGTCAGGGAAACTGGGTGCTGACCCCTCACCCTGGTGAGGCCGGGCGGCTGCTTGGTGGGTCTGCAAAGGATATTCAGCAGGACCGCTTTGCTGCCCTGGAAACCCTGACGGCCCGTTACGGCGGCTCGGTTCTGCTGAAAGGGCTCGGTACCCTGATTCAGGGCGAGGATAGGCAAGGCGAGCGCAGTTGCGCCCTGATCCGTGACGGCAACCCGGGAATGGCCTCCGGCGGTATGGGCGATGTGCTCACCGGCGTGATTGCCGCCTTACGCGCCCAAGGCCTGACAGGCTATGATGCGGCCCGGCTGGGGGCCATGATTCACGCCCGCGCCGCTGACGCCTGTGCAGCCCGGTGTGGTCCACGGGGCATGCTGGCCACGGATCTGTTGCCGTATTTGCGCGCCGAGCTGAATGAAACCTGTCTGGCTGAATGACGAGAGCGTAGATGACTGTTGAGCATGTGGAGTTGCCCGATGAAGCTGCCACCCTGGCGTTGGGGGCCCGTCTGGCCCGCCGTCTGAGCGGTGGCGGCTGCGTTTATCTGGAAGGGGACCTGGGCGCCGGCAAGACCACCCTGGTGCGCGGAATGCTACGAGGCCTGGGTCATGAGGGGGCGGTAAAGAGCCCGACTTACACTATTGTGGAACCCTACGAGCTTGGCGGCGTCCATATCTATCACTTCGACCTGTATCGTCTTGGCGACCCGGAAGAACTGGAGTTGATAGGCGTACGGGATTATTTCTCCTCCGACAGCTTGTGCTTGCTGGAGTGGCCGGAGCGGGGCGCCGGGGTGGTGCCTTCACCGGATTTGACCATTACACTGGCCGTCAACGGCCGTGGACGAAAGGCGACCCTGGATTGGGCCTATGACGCATCGTGACAATAAGAAAAACCTTACCGCAGTGTTTGTGCTTCTGCTCAGTGGCTTCTGGGCCAGCCTGGGGTTTGCCCAGACCAACATTGATTCGGTGCGTCTGCACCGGGCCCCGGACCACACTCGCATAGTGTTTGATCTGCCCGCCCCGGTGGATCACAAACTCGACAAGCTGGCCAACCCGGATCGCATCGTGCTGGATCTGCTGGATGCCAGCCTGGGTTTCGACGTCAACACCCTGGATTACGCCAGCAGCCCCATTGCCAATATTCGTGTGGGCAAGCATAGCGACAAGACCCGTGTTGTCTTCGACATGAAAAACGGTGTGCGAACCCGTACCAATCTGCTCAAACCCATCGAGCCCCATGGCTGGCGTCTGGTGGTGGATCTGTTCGACAGCGAACTACAAAGTGCTGCCAAAACCAGTCCGGAACCGGTGAAGGAAAAGGAGGCACCCAGCGAGCCTCGATTGATGGTGGTGGCCATTGATGCAGGCCATGGTGGTGAAGATCCGGGGGCTCGCGGGCCCAGCGGTGTTTACGAGAAGACCCTGGTGCTGCAGATCGCCAAGAAGGTGGAAAAGCAGGTTAATGATCAGGCCGGTATGCGGGCGGTGATGGTTCGTGACGGGGATTATTATGTGCCTCTCGCCGAGCGTCGCCGCATCGCCCGTGAAGATCACGGGGCGGATGTGTTTATTTCCATCCACGCGGACGCCTTCACCGATGCCCGCGCCAACGGTGCTTCCGTATTTGCCCTGTCCAGTAGTGGCGCCACCAGCGCCCGGGCCCGCTATCTTGCCAAGATTGCCAACGAATCCGACCGGGTGGCCGGGGTCTACGAAGAGGAAAAGGACGACAGCTCCTTGCTCAGCGTGCTGGCGGACCTGCGCATGAATGGTTCCATGGCCGGCAGCCTTTACCTGGGTCGGCAGGTGCTGGGAGAAATGGGCAAGGTGACCAAGCTGCACGGTAACCGGGACCGGGTGGAGCAGGCCGGGTTTGCGGTGCTCAAGGAGCCGGAAATGGTCTCGATCCTGGTGGAGACCGGTTTTATTTCCAATCCGAAGGAGGAGCGCAACCTGCGCTCCTCCGCCCATCAGAGCAAACTGGCCCGCTCTATCGTCAACGGGGTGGATGCCTATTTCCGCAATCACCCGGCACCGCATAGCTGGTATGCGGCCCAGCGCCGTGAGCACGGCGAGCAGTATCGTATCCAGCCCGGTGATACACTCTCGGAAATCGCTCGTCAGTACAGCGTCTCCGAACAGGCGATCCGCAGCGCCAATGCGTTGAACGGGGATCGAATCGTGGTCGGCCAGGTGCTGAAAATTCCCGGTTCGTGAAGACCCCCTGTGTGGCGAACGATGTGCGGGAGCGATCATTGCACACACGTTGCCAGTGACGAGTCGCGAGTTTCGAAAAGCAAAACGTTTTGGCGTTCGCTTCTCGTTACTCGCGTCTTGCCAACGGGCTGTCCGATCGCTTTGGCATTACCTGTAATCTTTACCTGAATTCCATCAACAGAGACGCCCGTGACAAAGATCCAGCTGCTTGATTCCCGCCTTGCCAACCAGATCGCCGCCGGTGAGGTGGTGGAACGTCCTGCCTCGGTATTGAAAGAGCTGCTGGAAAATGCGCTGGATGCGGGGTCGGAATCCATTACCGTGGATGTGGAGCAGGGTGGTGTGAAGTTGGTACGGGTGCGCGATAACGGTAGCGGCATTGATCGCGATGATCTGCCCCTGGCCCTGTCCCGCCATGCCACCAGCAAGATCCGTGGACTCGACGATCTGGAAGCCATCGGCACCCTGGGGTTTCGCGGCGAGGCCCTGGCTGCAATCAGTTCGGTATCCCGGCTGACCCTGGCCAGCAACGTGGAGGGCGAAGCAGAAGGCTGGCAGGTGCAGGTGGAAGGGCGCGACATGGCTCCCTCGGTCACCCCGGCCGGGCATCCGCGCGGCACCACCGTGACCATGCGCGATCTGTTCTTCAACACGCCGGCCCGGCGTCGTTTCCTGCGCACCGAGAAAACCGAATTCAATCACCTGGAAGAAGTGTTCCGGCGCATTGCGCTCAGCGAGTTCAATACCGCTTTCCGGCTGACCCACAACCAGAAGGTGATCCACCAGTTGCCCGCCGGGCTGGATGACACCCTGCGCGCGGCGCGGGTGGCCAAGCTGTGTGGCAAGGGCTTTATGGAGCAGGCGATTCCGGTGGATGTGGAACGCGATGGCATTCGTCTGCACGGCTGGATGGGGCTGCCGACGTTTTCCCGCTCCCAGGCGGATCTGCAGTATTTCTATGTGAATGGCCGGGTGATTCGCGACAAGGTAGTCAGCCACGCGGTGCGTCAGGCCTACGCGGATGTGCTCTACCACGGTCGTCATCCTGCCTATGTGTTGTTTCTGGAGCTGGACCCGGCCCAGGTGGATGTGAATGTGCATCCCACCAAGCACGAGGTGCGTTTTCGCGAGCAGCGTATGGTGCACGGCTTCCTTTATAGCTCTCTGCATCGGGCCATCGCCGAAGTGCGCCCGGGCCAGTCAATGGCCGCCAGTGTGGTGGACGAAGGTGAGCCGGTAATGCCGGCCATGGAGCCCAGTCAGGCCAGCATGTCCCTGTCTGCCCCGGCGGGTCGGTCTTCCTATGCGTCCCCGCCGGGCAACGGATTCGGCTATGGACAGGGCCAGCGGCAGGCGGACGCCTACGGGGCGCTGGTGCGCCCCGGGGTGGCTGAAAACCCGGTCATGCCGCCGGCCTCGGAACAGGAAACCGTGCCGCCGCTGGGTTATGCGGTGGCGCAGTTGCATGGCATCTTTATTCTCGCTGAAAACCAGCAGGGGTTGGTGGTGGTGGACATGCATGCCGCCCACGAGCGCATTACCTACGAGCGGCTGAAACAGAGCTGGTCCGAAGACAAGGTGCGCAGCCAACCATTGCTGGTGCCGGTGTCGCTGGCGGTGTCCTCCCGGGAAGCGGATTTTGCCGAGCAGCAACCGGAGGTGTTTTCCCGCCTGGGGTTCATGGTGGACCGCGCAGGGCCGGAGACCCTGGTGGTGCGGGAAGTGCCGGCGATGCTGCGCGACAGTGACAGCGAAGCCATGGTGCGCGATGTCTTGTCCGACCTGCTGGCCCAGGGCAGCAGCGAACGGATAGAACAGAAGCTGGATGAGTTGCTCTCCACCATGGCCTGTCACGGCAGTGTGCGCGCCAACCGCCGGCTGACCATCCCGGAAATGAATGCCCTGCTGCGCGATATGGAAGCGACTGAGCGCTCCGGCCAGTGCAACCATGGCCGCCCCACCTGGACCCAGATGAGCCTGAAAGATCTGGATCGGTTGTTCATGCGGGGGCAGTAGGTGGACGCCGGACGCGACAGAACACCCTGTGCCCTGCCGGTTCTTTTGCTGATGGGGCCCACCTGTTCCGGCAAAACTGCACTGGCCATCGAGGCGGCGCAGACCCTGCCCATCGACATCATCAATGTGGATTCAGCGTTGGTCTACCGGGGGCTGGACATCGGTGCGGCTCGGCCCTCTGATGAGGAGCTGGCGGCGGCGCCGCATCGG
>NZ_DEXN01000019.1:70629-76232 GCF_002364155.1 Alcanivorax sp. UBA3183 | reverse complement strand
GGCGGCGCCGCATCGGCTGTTGGGTTTCCGCGAGCTGGATGCGCCGTATTCGGCGGCGGATTTCCGCGCCGATGTCCTGCAGGAAATCGAACAGATCCATGCCAACGGCAAGCTGCCCCTGCTGGTCGGTGGCACCATCCTCTATTTCAAGGCGCTGGTAGAGGGACTGGCGCCTCTGCCGGAAGCGGACCCGGCGGTGCGTGCCGATATTGCCGCCCTGGCCGAACGCGAAGGCTGGCCGGCGGTGCATGCGGCACTGGCCCAGGTGGACCCGGTCAGCGCCGAGCGGCTCAAACCCACGGACCGCCAGCGCCTGCAGCGGGCCCTGGAAGTCTATCGGCTAACCGGTCGGCCCCTGTCCGCTTTTCACGCGGATCATCATACAACTGTCACACAGAACCGGGATGGTCTGAGTGAGTTCAGTGCCTTGCCCTGGCCGGTTTACAGTGCGGCCCTGCTGCCACCGGATCGGGCCTGGCTGCACCACATGATCGAGCACCGTTTCCGGCAGATGCTGGAGCAGGGGTTGGTGGACGAGGTGCAGACACTGCGACAGCTGCCCGGAATCCATCGGGATCTGCCTGCCATGAAGGCGGTGGGGTATCGGCAGGTATGGGACTATCTGGACGGCCAGTATGATTATGAAAGCATGGTGGAACGGGGGATTATCGCTACCCGGCAACTGGCCAAACGACAGTTCACCTGGCTGCGTAAATGGCCGTATCTGCACGGCTTCGACAGTAACGATGCGTCACAGCGGCGGGCGCTAGTCGAGCAGCTTGCGAAGATCTGTAAATCTGTGTTTAGTTAGCCCTGTTACTGGACTTTTTGGTTTATAATTCGCCGATCATCCATTTTTAGCCATTTTGCGGCGATTTGAGAAGCACGGCGCAAATGTGTTGTGTCGGCACCTGGAACCAATTTGCCGGGTTGTTGACAAAAATTTGCCCGATAGCGCATCGGGCGAAGGCAGTGACCGTATGGGACGGTTTCACTGTGTTACAGCGCTGATTGCCCGAAGTGTTGGGCACTACTTTTTACTGTTATTTCAAGGAGACTTGCCATGTCAAAGGGGCACTCGCTACAAGACCCTTTTCTCAACGCGCTTCGTAAAGAGCGTATTCCGGTATCTATCTTTCTGGTAAACGGAATAAAGCTCCAGGGGCAGATTGAGTCTTTTGACCAATATGTCGTGCTGCTGAAAAATGCAGTCAGTCAGATGGTTTATAAACACGCGATTTCCACCGTCGTGCCTGCCCGCAACCCCCGTGGCGGCGGTAACCCGGCCATGACTACCACCGGTACAGGCGGCACAGCCGTTCCTGCTGCCGATGAGGGCTTCGGCAACCAGTAACGCTGCCGCCGATCCTGCAAAGAGCCACCTTCGGGTGGCTCTTTGCGTTGTGGTCGCGTTAACGCCTCCGATCGGTACTTTTCCTGCCGGTTTCCCTGTCTTCTTCCTCTGACTGGTTTAAACTGGCGGTCTCATCCCCCATATCAGGCCTCTATGGACCTATTTGACCGTACAGAGCAGACCAGAACCGGCGCCGGTGAGCGCGCTATTCTGGTGCACCTGGATTTGCCCGACGCCATGGGCCGCGAAGATCTGGATGAGTTTTATCATCTGGTCACCTCCAGTGGCGTGGAGCCGGCGGCGGAGTTGACCGGCAAGCGTGATCGGCCCGATCCTGCCCTGTTTATCGGCTCCGGCAAGACTGAGGAGCTGGCGGCGCTGGTGGCGGAAATCAGCGCGGATGTGGTGCTGTTCAATCATGCTCTGAGCCCGGGCCAGGAACGTAACCTGGAGCGGGTTGTGAAATGCCGGGTGCTGGATCGCACCGGCCTGATTCTGGATATCTTTGCCCAGCGTGCCCGCACCCATGAAGGTCGCCTGCAGGTAGAACTGGCTCAGTTACGCCATCTGTCCTCCCGGCTGGTACGAGGCTGGACTCACCTGGAGCGTCAGAAGGGTGGTATTGGTCTGCGCGGCCCCGGTGAAACCCAGTTGGAAACCGATCGCCGGCTGCTGCGTGATCGTATTCGTGCCATTGAGTTGCGTCTGGAGAAGGTGCGCAAGCAGCGTGCCCAGGGGCGCCGGGCCCGCCAGCGTTCCGAGACGCCGCTGATTTCCCTGGTGGGCTATACCAACGCCGGCAAGTCCACCCTGTTCAATGCCATCACCACCGGCGACGTCTATGTGGCGGATCAGTTGTTTGCCACTCTGGATCCGACCCTGCGCAAGGTAAAGGTACCGGGCGTGGGGCCGGCGATTCTGGCCGATACCGTGGGCTTTATCCGCCACTTGCCACACCGGCTGGTGCAGGCCTTTCGCGCCACCCTGGAAGAAACCGTTAACGCCACCTTGCTGCTGCACGTGACAGACTGCAGCGCAGAAGAGCGTGACAGTAATGTGGCGGCAGTGAACGAGGTGCTGGAGGAAATCGGTGGCGACAAGCTGCCGGTGCTGCACGTTTATAACAAGGTAGACAACCTGGGCCACTCGCCGAAAATTGACCGGGATGAGCATGGCCACCCCTGGCGGGTGTGGATTTCCGCTCAGACCGGTGACGGCTTTGATCTGCTGTTCCAGGCCATTGCCGAGCGATTGGCCGCAGGTTGGGTGGACTGCTGGGTGCGTTTGCCCGCGTCCGCTGGTCGACTACGCGCTCGCCTGCACGAGGCCGGCGAGGTGCTGGAAGAGCAGGCAGCGCTTGATGGCAGCATGCTGCTGCGCATCAATGTGAACCGGGTACATTTTGAGCGACTCTTGCGTGAGCAGGGGCTGAAAGAAGAAGAACTGGTGGTGCCGGCTCCTGCGGTTGCAGGGGATGATGCCTCTTCCTACAATTCACAACGCTCGCATGATGCGAGCCATCAATAATCCGGTGGGCTCAGCGCCCGGACCGATTGGAGACCTACATGGCGTGGAATGAACCCGGCGGCAACAAGCCGAAGGACCCTTGGGGTGGAGGCGGTGACCAGGGGCCGCCGGATCTGGATGAAGCCCTGAAGAATCTGAAAGAAAAAATTAACAGCGTATTCGGTGGCAAGGGCGGCAAGTCCGGCGGTAGCTCCGGCAGTGGGGGCGGTTCCCCCTGGCCGATATTGATTATCGCTGCCGTGATCGGCGTGGTGGTCTACGCCCTGGTCGGCTTTTTCCAGGTGGATCAGCGCGAACGCGCCGTGGTGCTGCGTTTTGGTGAATACAACCGCACCGTGGATCCCGGTCTTCGCTGGCGGGCGCCCATCATCGAGCAATTCCAGAAGGTCGACGTGGAGCAAAATCGCCGCTACGACATTACTGAGGCGATGCTCACCCGCGACACCAATATTGTCAGCGTGACCCTGCAGGTGCAGTACCAGGTGCTGGACCCGATTCCCTTCCTGCTGAAAGTGGCCCGTCCGGAAACCATTCTGGAGCACGCTACCAGCTCCGCTCTGCGCCACGTGGTGGGCTCAGCGACCATGGATGATGTGCTCAAGGACAACCGGGAAGCGATCCGGGTGAAGGTTCGAGAGCGACTGGATGAATACCTGAACCGTTACGATACCGGCCTGGTATTGAAGCAGGTGGTACTGGATCAGACCCAGGCACCGGATGCAGTCCGTGATGCCTTTGACGATGTATCCAGAGCCAAGGAAGACGAGGATCGCTTCAAGAAGGAAGCAGAAGCCTACCGTAACTCGGTCATCCCCCAGGCACGGGGTGAGGGCAAGCGTCTGGAAGAAGAAGCGGAAGCCTACCGGAATCGTCTGATCGACAGCGCCAAGGGTGATGCTGAGCGATTTACCGACCTGTTGACGGAATATCGCAAGGCGCCGGAGGTGACCCGTGAGCGCCTCTACCTGGAAACCATGACCGATGTGTACAGCGCCACCAGCAAGGTGCTGGTGGATGTGGATAAGGGCAACAGCCTGATTTATCTGCCACTGGAACAGTTGGTCAAGGGCGGCGCCAGCAAGGCCAGGGTGCCGCAGCAAAACGGTGCCAGCCCGAGCAGCACGTCATCGGCCGGTGCGGATGACGGCGGCAGTGGTCGCGAGGCGGCCCGAAGCCTCTACAGCACACCAAACCGGGAGTTGCGCTAATGAATAATCGTGGATGGTTGGCGCTGCTGGCGTTGGGGGTTCTGGCGCTGCTGGCGCTGGATTCCTTCTTTATTGTGAACCAGACCGAAAAGGCGGTGCTCAAGCAGTTCAGCCGAATCGACAAGTCCGATATCGAACCTGGTATCTACTTCAAGTGGCCAATGGTGGAAGAAGTGGTCCGCGTGGACGGTCGTGCCCTGGTGTACGACGTGGCGACCCAGTCTTTCCTGACCGCCGAGAAGAAACTGCTCAATGTGGATGCCTTTGTGGTGTGGCGGATCAACAACGTGCAGCGCTACATCGTCAGTGTGGGCGGTGGCTCTTCCAATGCCCAGGTAATGGAAGGCCGCGCCCGACAGTTGCTGGACCCGCGGGTCAATGAAGCCCTGCGTAACGAGTTTGCGTCACGCACGGTGTTCCAGGTGGTTGCCGGTGAAAGCAACGTGGAAAAACTGGAAGGCGACAAGGCACTGCTGCGTGACCCGGTCAGTGGTGAAGTGACAGAAGTGCCGAGAGATCAGTTGGACGAATCCATCATCCGTGAAGCAGAGGGCGAACTGCCGGCCGGTGACGTTGCTGACGGAAAAATGGCCAGCGACCAGCGCGAAGCGTTGATGGATCAGGTTCGTGCAGAGGTAAATAAGTCCACCATGGAAGACCTGGGTATCGAAGTGGTCGATATCCGGGTGAAACAGGTGGACTGGCCGGACCAGGTGCGTGGTCGGGTGTTCGACCGTATGCGTGCCGAGCGCCAGCGTGATGCTGCGGCCCACCGTTCCCAGGGCCGTGAGGAAGCGGAGAAAATCCGTGCCGGTGCGGACCGCAAGCGCAGTGAAATCCTTGCCGAAGCCTACCGTAAGGCCCAGGCCACCCGTGGTGAGGGTGACGCCCTGGCCGCTGCCACCTACGCCGAGGCCTACAACCAGGACAAGGAGTTCTTCCGCTTCTATCGCAGCCTCCAGGCCTACAAGGAGAGCTTCAAGGACAAGGAAGATGTGCTGATCCTAGAGCCGGATGGCGAGTTCTTCCGCTATCTGAAGGGTTCGAGCGGCGCAAGGCCCTGAGCCCACTCAAAAAGCCCTGTCGGTTCGGCCGACAGGGCTTTTTTATGTCTCCATGGGATAGGGCGTGAACCTATCTGCCGCCGGGCGACCGTGGTAGAATGCAGCAACCGGGGGCCGAGGCTCCCGGTTTTTTTGTGGCTGTCTGGCAGGAACAATGGATTTAGGCTTATTGATCAAGGCCTTGTGCCTGGTACTGGTCATAGAGGGCATTCCGCTGTTTCTGGCGCCTAATCGTGCGCGTGAGGCAGCGCTGCAGGTTGCCCGGATGCCCGGGCGAACACTGAGAATTCTGGGGCTGGTGCTGATGATACTGGGTGCCGGCCTGCTACTACTGATGCGGTCGTAAATGATGAACCAGGAAGAACAGTGGCTACTGCCCGACGGGGTAGAAGAGGTTCTCCCGGGACGAGCCCGGGCCATTGAGCAATTACGCCGGCAGACGCTGGATCT
>NZ_DEXN01000019.1:29247-70570 GCF_002364155.1 Alcanivorax sp. UBA3183 | reverse complement strand
GAATCCCTGCTCAACGGCGCCGGTCGTGATCTGGAACGGGAAACCTTCAAGATTACCGATCAACTGACTGGCCGTCTGATGGGCGTGCGCGCGGATATCACCCCCCAGGTGGCGCGGATGGACGCCCACAGCCTGCGCCGTTCGGCCCCCTCCCGCCTTTGCTACTGCTCCAGCGCATTGCGCACTCGCCCGGCGGTGGCTGGTGCCACCCGTCTGCCTTACCAGCTTGGTGTCGAGCTGTTTGGTCATGCCGGCAGCGACAGCGATCTGGAAGTGATGAGCCTGCTGCTGGATACCCTGGCGCTGGCCGGTGTGGCCGACCAGGTGGTGCTGGATCTTGGCCATGTGGGCTTGTTCCGCGGATTGCTGGACGCCTGCGAGTTGAGCGACGCAGAACAGAACCAACTGGAAGACATTTACGTGCGCAAGGCGCGAGTGGAGCTGGATGCCTTCCTGGCAGAACGCGATCTGCCGGCGCCTGCTGCCCACGCCCTGGCGGCTCTGCCCTGGTTGGCAGGAGGCGTGGAAGTGATTGATCAGGCTCGCGCCCTGCTGGGTGATTTCCCCGGTGCTGTGGCGGCGCTGGATGAACTGGCGGTGCTGGCCGGAGTGCTGGATGCCCGGGGTGTAAAACTGCACCTGGATCTGGGCGAATTGCGTGGCTATCACTACCACACCGGCTGTGTGTTCGCCGCCTACCTACCCGGTGAGAGCGAGCCGGTGGCCAAGGGCGGCCGTTATGACCATATCGGTGAAGTGTTCGGGCGCGCCCGGCCGGCGACCGGGTTCAGCGCCGACCTGAAAATGCTCGCGGCGCGCACTGACGCTGCCGCGCTGAGTGGCATTCTGGCGGAGGGCTCCTTGCAGGATGCCGCTTTTGTTGCCCGGGTGAACGAGCTGCGAGGCACCGGTGAGCGGGTGGTCCTGGCTCTGACTGGAGCAGACAATGACCCGCAGGAACTGGGCTGTCAGCGTAAGCTGGTGTCAGAAGGCAGCGACTGGGTCATCAAGGATATCGACTGAACCCGTAGGAGCTATGCTTGCATGGCGAACCTGCTTGCGAGGGCGTTTGTCATGCGAGCACGGCTCCTGCGATAAAGATCGTGCGTGCCCCGTTAAGCGGGTCGCGTGCAAGCGTTTGTTATAACTCAACACGGCAGCTAGCAATCATGGGTAAGAACGTAGTCATTCTCGGCACCCAGTGGGGTGATGAAGGCAAGGGCAAGATCGTCGATCTGCTTACCGATCAGGCCTCTCTGGTGGCCCGTTTTCAGGGTGGTCACAATGCCGGCCATACCCTGGTGATCGATGGCAAGAAAACCGTCCTGCATCTGATTCCTTCCGGCATTTTGCGCGATGACGTTCAGTGCCTGATCGGCAATGGTGTGGTGCTGGCCCTGGATGCCCTGCTCAAGGAAATCGGCGGCCTGGAAGACAATGGCGTGCCGGTACGTGAGCGTCTGCGCCTTTCTGCCTCCTGCCCGCTGATCCTGCCGGTGCACGTGGCACTGGATCAGGCCCGGGAAGCGGCCCGTGGCAACAAGAAGATCGGGACTACCGGTCGTGGTATCGGCCCGGCCTATGAAGACAAGGTGGCCCGTCGAGGCCTGCGCCTGGGAGATGTCTATTCCCGTGAGCGCTTCGCCGCCAAGCTCGGCGAAGTGATGGACTACCACAATTTTGTGCTGCGCAGTTACTACAATGCCGAGCCGGTGGATTTCCAGAAAACCCTGGATGAAACCCTGGCCATGGGCGAAGACGTGCGCAGCATGGTCACCGACGTGACCACCGTGCTCCACGGCGCCCGTGAGCGCAACGAGAACATCATGTTCGAAGGCGCCCAGGGCACCCTGCTGGATATCGATCACGGCACCTATCCCTATGTGACCAGCTCCAACACCACCGCTGGTGGCGCCGCCACCGGCACCGGTTTCGGCCCGCTTTATCTGGACTATGTGCTGGGCATCACCAAGGCCTACACCACCCGGGTAGGCAGCGGTCCTTTCCCCACCGAGTTGTTCGATGAGAATGGCCGTTACCTGGCAGAGAAAGGCCACGAGTTCGGTTCCACCACCGGGCGTGCCCGCCGTTGCGGCTGGTTCGATGCGGTGGCTCTGAAGCGCTCCATCCAGATCAACTCCATTACCGGCCTGTGTCTGACCAAGCTGGACGTGCTCGACGGTCTGGAAGAAGTGAATATCTGTATCGGCTATCAGGATGCGGAAGGCAACTCCCTCACCTGCGCCTGGGATGCGGATAGCTACGAAGAAGTGAAACCGGTTTACGAAAGCCTGCCCGGCTGGACCGAGTCCACCCTGGGTGCCAAATCCGTGGATGACCTGCCTGCCAATGCGGTGGCCTACCTCAAGCGAATCGAAGAAGTGACCGGTGCGCCCATCGATATTATTTCCACCGGCCCGGACCGTGTGGAAACCATCATCAAGCGGCACCCGTTCTCCTGACGGCTCCTTCCGTCACGTCACCGATGCCCGCCGGGCATCTGGTGACCTGACGGTTCGCGCTATTTGCGCCTTCCTGTTCTGCCCTGATTATCCCCCGCGCTGACTGTCTTTTGATAGACACATCCATGCATTGAAAATGACATGGTCTGTACCCCTTTTTGTCATTCGTTCTGCCTAACCTCGTTTGCGTACTTTCACCGACTCAGTGGCCGGTACGTCCGGCTGCAGGCAGGCAACGAAAACAGACACAGGGAGAACAGAGATGGGCCACCATCCCGTAGAAGACAGCAACCGTTCCGATAACACCACCATCAACACTGTGCTGGAGCAGCACCTTTCCCGTCGCCAGATCCTGCGCGGCGGCGCTACGGCTGCCACCATGGTGGCAGGTGCCAGCCTGGTGGCCTGTGGTGGCGACAGCAACAATCGTAATGGCGGTGATGCGGGTAGTGAGACGCCTGCCGAGTTGGGTTTTGCGGCGGTGCCGCGGTCACTGGAGGATCGGGTGGTGCTGCCTGATGGCTACCAGGCCAGTGTGCTGATCGCCAAAGGTGATGCGCTGTTTTCCGATATCGCGGATTACCAGAACGATGGTAGCGGTGAGGACTTCGACAAGCGTTCCGGCGATGAGCACGACGGCATGGAGTTCTTCGGCCTGGGGGCTGCGGGTGTCTGGGAGCCGAATGCCTCTGAGCGTGGCGTGTTGTGCATGAATCACGAGAATCTGGAAGATGGCACCCTGCATGAGAATGGGGTGACCGATGCCGCCGATAACGGCGGTGCCCGTCCGCAGGTGGAGATTGACCGGGAAATCCTCGCCCATGGTGTGGCGTGTCTGGAAGTGATCAAAGAGGATGGCCAGTGGCGTTACGTCAAGGATTCCGCATTTAACCGTCGTGTTACCGGTGCCACTGAAGCGGTGATTTCAGGCCCCTGCGCAGGCCATGACGCCTTGAAAACCAAACTGAGCCCTGCCGGCGACAAGGGCTTTGGCACCCTCAATAACTGCGCCAGCGGCCGCACTCCCTGGGGCACCTACCTGACCTGTGAAGAAAACTGGTTTTCGTATTTCAATCGCAACGACGCGTCTGATGCGCGCAGTGCGGTCGAGAATGACCTGTTCGCGCGCTACGGCATGGGGCTGGTGAGCAAAGGGTTTTCATATCGGGAATGGGACACCGTTGCCGGCGACATGTACCAGCGGTTCAATATCAGTGTCATCGGTGCCACGGCCACGGATGATTTCCGCAATGAGCCGAACACCTTTGGCTATATTGTGGAGGTGGATCCTTTCGATACCGCCAGCAAACCGGTCAAGCGTACCGCCATGGGCCGCTTTGCCCATGAAGGCGCCATCTTTGCTCCCGCCGAAGCCGGCAAGCCGCTGGTGTATTACATGGGCGATGATTCCCGCAACGAATATCTCTACAAGTTTGTCAGTGCTGCCAGCTGGGATCCCGCTGACGTGGGTATGGGAACCACTGCGGGCAACAAATATCTGGATGACGGCAAGCTGTATGTGGCGATCTTCAACAATGACGGCACCGGCGAGTGGAAAGAGCTGAGCTTCGGAGTGAACGGGCTGGATGCAGCGAATCCCCTTTACCCCTTCTCCAGTCAGGGTGATGTAATCCTGGCGACCCGTCTTGCCGCAGACCATGTTGGTGCGACCAAGATGGATCGCCCGGAGTGGGCGGCGGTCAACCCGATGAATGGTGAGTGCTACCTGACCCTGACCAACAACAACGGCAGAAACCGTACCCCGGATACCGTTGATGGCGTCAATCCGCGCACCTATGGCGGCTCGGGCGGTAACCCCAATGGTCACATTATCCGCTGGCGCGAAGAGGGTGGCGATCATGCCGCCACCAGCTTCGATTGGGATGTGTTCCTGTTCGGCGCCCCTGCCGACAAGGATGCTCAGAGCATCAATCTGTCCGGCCTGACCGCCGACAATGATTTCTCCAGCCCGGATGGTTTGTACTTCGACCAACGTGGTCTGTTGTGGATTCAGACCGATGATGGCGCCTACCGCGATACGGTGAATAACCAGATGCTGGTGGCTATACCGGGCGAGGTCGGTGACGGTGGCATGCTTACCTTTAGCAATGATTTTGGGGCTGAGGAAAATACCACCTTCGTTGGCAAGGATGCATCGGCGGTGGACCTTCGCCGTTTCCTGGTCGGCCCGAAAGGCTGTGAAATTACCGGTATCACCATGACGCCGGATGCCCGCAGTCTGTTCATCAACGTGCAGCACCCCGGCGAGGGTGGCTCTGCCGCCAACTTCAACACGGATGTAAGCACATGGCCAAACCCGAATGGTGATGCCTTGTCATTGGGCAATGGTGTCAGCCGTCCTCGTTCTGCCACTATCGTGATCACCCGTGAAGATGGTGGTGAAATCGCACTGTAAGTCGGCAATCTAACGAAAAAAGCCGCCCACATTGTGGGCGGCTTTTTTCGTTCCGGGTTGTGTTTTTTAAAGTCAAAGCGTCACTGAGATAGCGCGTTGCTGTCATCGCGGAGTCATGCGGAGTCGGGACAATGTTCGTCATATCCCATCAGACAAACGCAGGTGAAAAACATGCTTTCCGGTATCAGCCTCTGGCAACTTCTTATTGTTCTGGTCATCGTCATCATGCTGTTTGGTACCAAACGAATCCGTAGTCTTGGTTCTGATCTGGGAGGCGCTTTCAAGGGCTTCCGGGATGCGGTCAAGGATGGCGAGAAAAGCCTGCAAGCGGAACAGGAGGATTCGGCGTCATTGGTGTCCAGTGATCTGGACTCTCAGAAAGACACCATGCGGAGCTGAGAGTCATGCTCGATTTCGGGTTCATGGAAGTGCTGCTGGTCTGTGTGATCGCGCTGGTGGTGCTGGGGCCGGAAAAGCTACCCAGGCTGGTGCGCACTCTGGGGCAGTGGCTGGGTAAAAGCCGCGCGATGATGAAGCAGGTGCAGCAACAGCTGGAAAGCGAAGCGCGCAATCTGGATATGAAAGAACGCCGTGACAAGATCCAGCGAGAGTTGGCGTTATTGCAACAAGAGCCTGTCGATAAGCCCCCCATGGAGGAAAATGGGTCGGCGAAGAAAATGGAGTCATCATGAATTCCATGCCGCTGACCCGGCATTTGCTGGAACTGCGCCAGCGACTGTTGCGCTCAGTCGTTGCTGTTGTGTTGATTTTCATCCCCTTGTTCATGTTTGCCGGGGACATTTATACCCTGCTGGCGAAGCCGTTGATGCAGGCGCTGCCCGAAGGCGGCAGCATGATCGCCACTGATGTAACCGGGCCTTTTCTGGTGCCCTTCAAGTTGGCGTTGTACCTGAGCATGTTATTGGCCATGCCGTTTTTACTGCACCAATGCTGGAGCTTTGTATCACCAGGGCTTTATCGGCGTGAGAAGCGTTTTGCGCGCCCGCTGTTGTTTGCCAGCGTGCTGTTGTTCTATTTCGGTGCCGTGTTCGCCTGGTTTGTGGTCATGCCGCTGTTGTTTGCGTTCTTTATCTCGGTGGCCCCGCAAGGGGTGGCGGTGATGACGGATATCGGTGCCTGGCTGGGGTTCACCATGACATTCGTGATGGCTTTTGGCATGGCCTTTGAGTTGCCCGTGGCTGTGGTGCTGCTGGTAGCGTCGGGAATTGTCACGCCGACAGTTTTGGCCGGTGGGCGGGCTTATGTGGTGGTGGGGTGTTTCGTGGCGGGCATGTTGCTGACGCCGCCGGACATTATCTCCCAGAGCCTGCTGGCGATCCCCATGTGGGTGCTCTTTGAGGTGGGGCTGCTGTGTTCGCGCTGGGTGGAGCCGATGGCGGATGACAGTGAGGCGCTGTCCTGACGGGGCGCAGGCAGGGTGTGGGGTCTAGATCACGCGGAGCCTGTCGGCAGGGGCGCTGCCAGGGCCAGCTGGTTACTTCCTGCGGCGGGTAATGATGATCAGTGCCACGGTGATGCCGATGACTGCCGCCGGAAACACTAGCAGGTAGCGTTTGCGATTGGCTTCTTTCTCGCGCTGGGCATCAGCTTGCTGAATAGCGGGGTGTTTGGCGCTGCCATCGTCGGCATAGGTGGCAACCGGCGCCAGGAACAGGCTGGTGGCCAATACGAAGGCTGCGATCATGGAACGTAGGATATTCATGGCTTTCTGCACCTTGGCTCTGGGACGGCTGGCGGTGTTTGGCCTGAAACAAAAAAGGGCCCCCGTTTGGGAGCCCTTTGAATTGGTGCCGAGGAGAGGACTTGAACCTCCACGGGGTTGCCCCCACTAGCACCTGAAGCTAGCGTGTCTACCAATTTCACCACCTCGGCGTTTCGTGCTGTACCGAACCCTTCAATATAAGGTAAAGTTGCTTACCGTTTCCGGCCGGTTCATCGCGAAAGCGCGTGCATTCTAGTATATGATGGCCGGATGTCAAACCCTCTTTCCGAAAAAAATTTAATGCCCCCTAAAAAACGTTACCGTGACCCCCATGCCGATCGTGAGGCCGAAAACTACGAAAACCCTGTTCCCAGCCGGGAACTGATCCTTGAGGTGCTCAACGACCATGGCAAGCCCATGGAGTTCGAGCAAATCGCCTCCCTGCTGGAGGTGGACGAGGATGGTGAAGTCGGCCTCGAACGTCGTCTCAAAGCCATGCTGCGTGATGCCCAACTGGTACAGAACCGCAATGGCAAGCTGGGCGTGGTGTCCCGTATGGACCTGATCGCCGGCCGAGTTCAGGCTCATAAGGACGGCTTTGGCTTCCTGATTCCCGATGACAAAACCCAGAGCGACCTGTTTCTGGGGCCTCGCCAGATGGAAAAAGTCCTGGATGGGGATCGGGTGCTGGTCAGCGATGCCGGCTATAACCGCTTTGGCAAAAAAGAAGCCCGCATCGTAGAGATCACCGAACGGGTTGCCACCGAAGTGGTCGGCCGCTACTCCCGCGAGGCCGGCATCAGCTTCTTGCAGCCGGAAAACCGGCGTATTACCCGTGAAGTGCTGGTTGAGGACAAGAATGGCCTCAAACCCAACCCGGGTGACCACGTACGCGCCACGATTACCCAGTACCCCAGCCGTGACCACCATGTGCTGGTGCGTCTGGAAGAGATTATTGCCACTCCGGATCAGGCTGGCATGGAAATCGAGGTGGCCCTGCGCCGTTTCGAGATTCCTCATGTCTGGCCGGACGGTGTGGAAGCCGACGCCGAGCGTTTTGGCACCGGTGTGCCCCACAAGGCGAAAGCCCATCGGGTGGACCTGCGTGATCTGCCGCTGGTCACCATTGATGACGAAACCGCCCGGGATTTTGATGACGCGGTTTATGTGGAGCGTCGCCCCCGTGGTGGCTGGCGCCTGATCGTCGCCATTGCTGATGTCAGCCACTATGTGGCGCCGGGTTCTGCCCTGGATCGGGAGGCCGCTACCCGTGGCAATTCGGTGTACTTCCCCAACCGGGTGGTGCCGATGCTGCCGGAGGCCCTGTCCAACGGGCTGTGCTCGCTCAATCCCCATGTGGATCGGCTGTGCCTGTATTGCGACATGAGAATTTCCGCCAACGGTCGTCTGACCGGGTTTGTCTTCCGTGAAGGGGTGATGCGCTCGCGGCACCGCCTGACCTACAACAAGGTCGGCGCGATCATCGAAGAACCGGATTCCCAGTTGGCCCAGGACACCGTGGCCAGTCTGGACGACGAGTCCCTGGACATGATCTGGTCGTTCCATGAAATGTTCCTGGCACTGCGCAAGCGCCGTGCGGAACGGGGCGCCATCGATTTCGACAGCGATGACACCCGCATCATCTACGATGAAAACCAGAAGATTCAGGCCATTGTGCCGGTGACCCGCAATGTGGCGCATATCATGATCGAGGAGGCCATGCTGGCCGCCAACATCTGTTCCGCCAAACTGCTGGAAAAATCAGGTCTGCCGGCCCTGTTCCGTAACCACGAGCCCCCCAAGGAAGAGCGTCTCAGCAAGCTGCAGCAATTCCTGGGTGGCCTGGGGCTGAGCCTGGGCTGGTCGGAAGGCGCGCCCAAGCCGCACGTCTATCAGGATTTGCGTGAGCAGATTCTGGATCGACCGGATCGCAACGTGATTCAGACCATGATGCTGCGCTCCATGACCCAGGCCAAATACGAGGCGGAGAACAAAGGGCACTTCGGGCTGGCCTACAAGGCCTACACCCACTTCACCTCGCCGATTCGCCGTTATCCGGATTTGCTGGTACACCGGGCCATCCGCTTCCTCATTCGTAGCGAAGGTGAGCCCAATCACGTGGACAATCCCGGCAAACTTCCGAAGATTCCCGCTGAGAAGCTGATTCCCTACAGTCAGGCAGACATGGTGGCCATCGGTGAGCAGTGCTCCATGACCGAGCGCCGGGCTGACGACGCCACCCGCGATGTGGTGTCCTGGCTCAAATGCCAGTTCATGGAATCGCATATCGGTGACGTTTTCGAAGGCGTGATCAGCGGTGTGGCTAATTTCGGTCTCTTTATCCAGCTCAATGAGCTGCATATCGATGGCCTGGTACACGTGGCCAACCTGGATAGCGACTACTACCACTTCGATGAGGTCAATCTGACCCTCACCGGGGAAAGCAGTGGCCGCAAATTCGGGCTCGGCGATGGCGTCACCGTGCGTGTGGCGGCAGTCCATACCGAAGACCGCAAGATTGATCTGCAGCTGGAGTCGTCCACGCCTTCCGGCAAGGGTCGTCCCAAGGGCGGCAGCAAGAAAACCGGTGGCGGTAATCGCAGAGGCGGTAACAGCGAACGGGAAAAGCTGGCCAAAGGCGATATCCCCAAGGCCAAACCCAAACGGAAAGGGCCGCCACGCGGTAAAAAAGCGGCCCGGCGTAGCAGCAAGAGCTAGGCTGCCTTTGCCCGTAGGAGCGTATGGGGCGCGAATAATCCAGAGGATGTTCGCGGCTCAACTCGCAGAGTGCAGAGCTCGCCGCTCCTACAGCTTCCTTTTCCCCGCCGCGTATTCCCGTGGTGCGTATAGCCTGCAGGCGTCGTTATGAATAAACCCTTGATGTATTCCGGCTTCCACGCGGTGGAGGCCCTGTTGCGCCATCGTCCTGAGGCGGTGCTGGAGCTGTTTGTACAGGACAGCCGTGCCGAGCGGGAGGAGCCCCGGCTGGCGGCCATGATCCAGTCCGCCAGGGACTTCGGCATCGCGGTACAGCGGGCTCGCCGAGAGGTGCTGGAAAAGCACGCCGGTCCCCAGCATCAGGGTATCGTGGCCCGGGCGCGGCCCCGCAAGCCTGGCGATGAGAGTGGTCTGCTGAAATGGCTGGATGGCAAGCCCGCGCGGCCATGGCTGTTGATTCTGGAAAATGTCACCGACCCCCATAACCTGGGCGCCTGCCTGCGTAGTGCCGATGCGGCCGGGGTGGATGCGGTGATCGTGCCGCGCCGCAACGCCGCCGGGCTCACGCCGGTGTCCTGTCGTACGGCGGTGGGGGCGGCGGAAAGCCTGGCCTATTACGAGGTGGGCAACCTGGCCAGCCTGCTGGATCAGCTTCGTGAAAGGGGCGTTTGGGTGGTGGGCACAGCGCTCGAAGAGCGTAGTGAGTCCCTGTTTACGTTCCAGGCCCCGGATGCCCTGGCGGTCGTGATGGGCGCCGAAGGTGCCGGCCTGAAGCGGCTGACCCGGGACAAGTGCGACCAGCTACTGGAAATCCCCATGGCCGGCGAAGTGCAGAGCTTGAACGTCTCCGTGGCCACGGGGGTGATGCTGTTTCATGTGCGGGCACAGAGGGAAAGCAAGTAATAATGAATAATTAATAGTTGCGTGAGCAACGGCTTTGGTTTTCTCAACGCAAGAGGCCGCGACCCAAGGATGGGCGCGGCCTCTTGCGTTGGCAAAACCACGAACCAGCATTGCGAGTTATTAATTATTCATTATTAACTATTAATTGCCTTTCCAGCGTGGGTAGCGGCAGCGGGGTGCGGCTGACGGACAGTTCCCGCTGGATGCGCACGTTGTCCTCCAGCAGTATTTCCGGAATCTCGTCGTCATGGTTCTCGGGCAGGGCGCCGGGGACGCTGAGCGCTTTGTCGGCCAGCGTCTGGCCGGGCAGTGGCGCCAGCGGAAAGCTGATATGGGTGGTGCGGTTATAGCGAATCGGTTCCCGGTATTGCGGCTGCACATAGCCATCGGCATTGCGCACGGCGGTGTCCAGATCCTCCGGGCCGGTGACATGATGCCAGTCATTGGGGCTGCTGGGCCGGGGCGGGGCAATGGATTCGCCACGGGCGAGTCTGGCGGTCAGGCGGCTCTTGCGCTGTTGCCAGGCCAACAGATCGGTGACGAACTGGTCCTGGCGGTTGTACTCATGAATGTCCGGTCGAGGCCCCAGTGCCTGCCTCAGGGCCTGTTGCTGGGGCTGGCTCAGCCCGCTGCTACCGGCGGCCGCTGCCACCGTCGGCAGCAATGGCCCCAGCAGGGTCAGCAGGATGATTAAGCGGATCAGGGACATGGCGTGCTCCGGGGCCTCTTTCACATCTGTGCGGGGTCAGGGCGAATTCTCGCAGCCGCTGCTCAGGCAGCTTTCCACTTCAATGAGGCCGGTGGTTAACACTGACTCATTGTTAACATCCAGATAGAGCATCAGGTTACCGTTGCTGGATATCTCGACGATGGCATTGGGGTTGCCGGCCATCAGGGTGGCCAGGTCCGCCTTTCGCTCCTCGCCAAACAGGTTTCGGTAAAGCTGTTCGGTGAGCAGGTTTCGGGCGTCGCCGCCATCGTTCAGCCCGTTTAGCTGCATGCCGACAATGGTCATTGGCAGCACCAGCGGGGTGTCTGATCCGGCGTTGCCGAGCAGGGTGCGGATATGCTCTCCGGCCAGGGAGTTGCCGGGCAGGGCCGGCAGGCCAAAACTCTGTGACGTGGAGCGGTTATACCAGGTGCGGTTGCGCTGGTAGTCAATCGGGCTCAGGCGCTCTGTGCGGGCCAGGGCGCTGTCCAGGGTTTCCGGCTGGTCGATGACGGTGGGGTCGCTGCTGGCCACTGGATCGGGCTCATAATCCTGCGGGCAGGCTGCCTGATGATTGGCTTGCTGACGATTGGCCTGCTTGTACTGCATCACCTGCAGCAGGAAGTCCGAGTAGTCCGGGTAATCCTCTAGAGCCGGTTTGTCCGGCACGGCCACCGGACTGCCGCAGGGTGGCGGGGCCGATTCCTGGGCGGACAGGGGGCTCAGCAGGCATAGGCTGCACAGGCCGAAGGCCAGAGCGCTAAATTTCATGGTCGTATCCCGTTCTTGTTGTTTTCCCTTTTATTTCAGGGATTTAGGGTTAACGACGCTTCTTGTAAGCGTTTGTAGCGTTTTGTTTCTACTGAGCATACGTCCGTCTTTGCCGGATGGCAACGGATATGCCTTGAGGAAAGGGCGTGCAATGGGATAGAATCGCGCGCTTCCTGCGTCCTATAGGCTTTAGCCTGTCGAGCAGGTCTCCTTGCTTCACCGTCCTGCATTTGGCGGATGGGAAGCTGAATTGATGCCGTGAGGTATCGCAACCGTAAGGAGCTAACATGCGTCATTACGAAGTTGTGTTCCTGGTTCATCCGGACCAGAGCGAACAGGTGCCGGCCATGATCGAGCGTTATAGCGCGATCGTGACCGATGGTAAGGGCACCATCCACCGTCTTGAAGATTGGGGCCGTCGTCAGCTGGCTTACCCGATCAACAAGATCCACAAAGCCCACTACGTGATGCTGAACATCGAATGTGACGGCGAGACCCTGGGCGAGCTGGAAAACACTTTCCGCTTTAACGATGCCGTAATCCGTCACCTTGTGATTCGTTGCGACAAGGCGGCCTCCGAGCCGTCCCCGCTAGCCAAGAATGACGAGAAGGAGGGGGCTGCCAGCTGATTTTGGAAAGCAATCGCTGTGAACTCACTGGTGTGATTGTCACTTTGGAAAAAGTGATAGTGACGCCGGCAGGGGTACCGCGCCAACGCCTGTGGCTGGAGCATCGCTCCCGGCAACTGGAAGATGGCCATCCCCGCGAAGTCCAGGCCCGCGTTGCCGTGATACTGGCAGGTGGGATGACCCGACAGGCCCAGAGCCTGAAAGAGGGTCAGCGCATTAAAGTTACCGGTTGCCTGAGTCGCGCCGGTTACAAAGGTGACGCCCGGGACCGTTTGCAATTGATTGCCCAAACGCTGGACACCCTCAACCAGGATTAAAGAGGAGATTATCCAATGGCCCGTTTTTATCGCCGCCGCAAGTTCTGCCGCTTTACCGCGGAAGGTGTTGAGTACATCGATTACAAAGATCTCGACACCCTGAAAGCTTACATCACTGAAACCGGCAAGATCGTGCCCAGCCGTATTACCGGCACCAAGGCACGCTACCAGCGTCAGCTGGCCTCTGCGATCAAGCAGGCCCGCTTCCTGGCGCTGCTGCCGTACACTGACAGCCACGACAATTAAGCCGAGGGGACCATCATGCAAGTGATCCTGCTGCAAACGATCAAGAACCTGGGTGACCTGGGTGCTGTGGTGGATGTGCGTTCCGGTTACGGTCGTAACTTCCTGATTCCGCAAGGTAAAGCGTTGCCGGCTACCAAAGGCAACCTGGCCGAAGTGGAACAGCGTCGCGCCGAGCTGGAGAAGCAAGCTGCCGAGCAGCTGGCCGCCGCCCAGGAACGTGGTGAAAAACTGAACGAAGCCAGCGTGACCGTGACCTCCAAGGCCGGTGACGAAGGCAAGCTGTTCGGTTCCGTGGGTACCCGCGACATCGCCGACGCCATCACTGCTTCCACTGGTGTGGAAGTGGAAAAGGCCGAAGTGAAGCTGCCCCACGGTGCGCTGCGTAACACTGGTGAGTACGACATCGACGTGGTTCTGCACGCCGACGTGACCGTGACCATCAAGCTGGCTGTGGTTCCTGCCGAGTAATCGACAGTTGACCGACAACCGGTTTGCCCCTTGCGGGGCGCGGTGACAGAATTAGGGCATTGTCCGCAAGGGCAGTGCCCTTTTTCGTTTAGTGACAAGTTGAAAGTTCAAAGTGGAAACGCGAGCCAATCCGGTCACAATTTCAGGGTTGCTGGCCGCGTTCAGGGCGTTGGCGCGGAGAGACGTTTAGAATAGCGCTTTCGCCCCCTGTCGCGTTGCAACTTTTAACTTTCAACTTTCTCCTCTTATGTTGGTTGCCCCATGAATGATGCCCTGTCGCTGGATAAACACCTGCCGGAAAACCTCCGGGTCCCCCCCAATTCCCTGGAGGCGGAACAGGCCATTCTGGGTGGCTTGTTGCTGAATAACAGCGCCTGGGATGACGTCGCCGAGCGGATCAGCACGGAAGATTTCTATCGCAAGGAGCATCGCCAGATCTTTTCCGTCATCGGGCAACTGGTGGAAGAGGAAAAGCCCTGTGACCTGGTCACCGTGTCTCAGGCGCTGACTCATCTGGACCAGTTGGACGATGTGGGCGGCATGAACTATCTGTCCGAACTGGCTCGCAATACGCCCAGTGCTGCCAATATCAACGCCTACGCGGATATCGTGCGCGAGCGCAGCATCCTGCGGCAGTTGATCCATGTGTCCCAGGATGTCACCAAGAACGCCTTCACCCCCCAGGGCCGAAAATCCCTGGAGATTCTTGATGAAGCGGAATCGGCGATTTTCCGCATTGCCGAACAGCAGAAGAAAGGGGCGGGCCCGCTGGACATCAAAACCGTGCTGAAAAAGGCGGTGGACCGCATTGATGAGCTCTACAAGCACAAGGGCTCGCTGACCGGTCTGACCACCGGTTTCGAGGAGCTGGACAAGATCACCTCAGGCCTGCAGCCCTCCGACATGGTGGTGATTGCTGCGCGTCCTTCCATGGGTAAAACCACCTTTGCCATGAACCTGTGCGAGAACGTGGCCATCAAGAACGGCAAGCCGGTGCTGGTGTTCTCCATGGAAATGCCCGCCGATGCCATCGTCATGCGGATGCTCTCGTCCCTGGGCAGAATCAATCAGAGTTCGATTCGCTCCGGTAACCTGGACAAGGATGATTGGCCGCGCATTACCTCCGCCATTCATATGCTCAGTGAGCAGAAGATTTTCATCGACGACACCGCGGCCCTGAGCCCGCTGGAAATGCGTGCCCGGGCGCGCCGGGTTGCCCGGGAATGCGGCGGTGAGCTGGGCCTGATCATGGTCGATTATCTGCAGCTCATGCAGGTGCCCGGCGTGGAAAACCGGGTCAACGAAATCTCCGAGATTTCCCGTAATCTGAAGGGGCTGGCGAAGGAAATGAACTGCCCGGTACTGGCGCTTTCCCAGCTCAACCGCTCCCTGGAACAACGCCCCAACAAACGCCCGGTGATGTCCGACCTGCGCGAATCCGGGGCGATTGAACAGGATGCGGATCTGATCGTGTTCCTCTACCGCGATGAGGTCTATAACAAGGAAACCAACGAAAAAGGCGTGGCGGAAATCATCCTCGGCAAGCACCGGAACGGTCCCATCGGCACCGTGCGCCTGGCGTTCCGGGGTGAATTCCTGCGCTTCGATGACCTGGCACCGGAATACTATGCCCAGTTGTCGGCCATGGACGAGTGATTGAGTTGCAAGTTTCAAGAGGTAAATTGCAAGGGAGTGCTCTGGTGTGCCGGCGTGAGGCATGGTGGCGTGGGAGTGTCTCTCAATGAGAGGAACCCGTATCGAAATCCGTCCCGGGGCGCTCAGGAACAATGCGCGGCGAGCCAGGATTCTGGCAGACGGTGCCGAGGTGTTTGCCATGATCAAGGCCGACGGCTACGGCCATGGTCTGACACTGGCTGCGGATGCCCTGGCTGGAGAGGTGGATGGCTTCGGGGTGGCGGTGCTGGAAGAAGCCCGGGCCCTGCGTGATCATGGCATCAGTGCACCGATTCTGGTGGCGGAAGGTTTTTTTGATCGCGAAGAGCTGGAGCAGGCCAGGGCCTTGTCTCTGGAGATGGTCGTGCATTCCCCCTGGCAGGTCGCCCTGTTGCAAGACAACCCCGGCCCGCTGCGCCTCTGGCTGAAGCTGAATACCGGCATGAACCGGCTGGGGCTGCGTCCTGACATTGCCCTGGAAGCCGCCGAGCAGTTGGCCGCTGCGAGCATGAACCCGGTGGGGGTGATGAGCCATTTTGCCTGCGCCGACGAAGCCGATGAGGGTCGTACTGATCCCCAGATGGCGCTGGCCGGTGAAGTGGCAGATCGCCTGGGTTTGCCTCTCTCGGCGGCCAATTCGGCGGCCCTGATCCGCTACCCCCATACCCGTGCCCAACGGGTACGGCCGGGCATTATGCTGTATGGGTCGTCACCCTTCGACTGGCAGAGTGCCGCGCAGCTGGATCTGGCGGTAAGCCACCGTTTCAGTGCCCGCCTGATCGCCATTAATGAGATCCAGCCGGGTGACACAGTGGGTTACGGCGCCACCTGGACCGCCACCCGTCCCGGTCGCATCGGCGTGGTGGCCGCCGGATATGGTGATGGTTACCCGCGTCATGCCCCCAGCGGCACTCCCGCCGCCGTTAATGGCCAGCTCACGATGTTGGTGGGGCGTGTCTCCATGGATATGCTGACCATTGACCTGCATGGCATTGAGGCCGATATCGGTGATGAGGTAGAGCTGTGGGGCGACCACGTGGACGTGGACAAGGTCGCCCGCGCCTGCGGCACCATCAGCTATGAACTGTTCTGCCAGATCACCGGTCGGCCGGAACGCGTCATCGTTTGATTCGCACAGTCGGTATCATGCGAAGCCGCTGTAGGAGCGCCGATTGAGGCGCGAAAACCAAGTGCGATTTCACCACAGAGAACACAGAGCTCTCAGAGAAAACCGGCTTATCCTCAGTTGTCTTTGTGTCCTCTGTGGTAAAAAACTCTTCCCTTCAGGCCTGGATTCGCGCCTCAAGCGGCTATAGTAGAGAGTAATACATAAAAAGGATTTTTTTGTGGCCAAGAAAAAAACTGCCTTTGTCTGCACCGATTGTGGCGCTGATTTCCCCAAGTGGCAGGGGCAATGCCCCGCCTGTGGCGCCTGGAACACCCTGCAGGAATTCGTTCATGATCCGGCCACGCCCATGTCCAAGGGCGCAGGTAGCCGTGACGGCTTTTCCGGGCAATTGTCCGAGGTGCAGAACCTTGGCGAGATCGTGCTGGCGGAAACCCCGCGCATCAGTTCCAGCATGGGCGAGCTGGACCGGGTGCTGGGCGGAGGCCTGGTGCCGGGCTCGGCGATCCTGATTGGCGGGCACCCCGGTGCCGGCAAATCCACCTTGTTGCTGCAAATGCTGTGCAAGCTGGCGGCCACCCAGAAGTGCCTTTATATCACCGGTGAAGAATCCCTCTCCCAGGTGGCCATGCGCGCTGACCGGCTCAAGCTGCCCAAGGAGCAGCTGCGGCTGGCGGCGGAAACCGATGTGGAGCAAATACTGGATCTGGTTCGCAAGGAGCAGCCCCGGGTGCTGGTGGTCGATTCCATTCAGGTCATGTTCCTTGCTGCCCTGCAGTCCGCCCCGGGCAGTGTGGCCCAGGTGCGCGAGTGTGCGGCGGCGTTGACCCGGTTTGCCAAGCAGACCGGCACCGTGCTGTTGCTGGTGGGCCATGTCACCAAGGATGGCACCCTGGCTGGCCCCAAGGTGCTGGAGCATATGATCGACTGCTCACTGATGCTGGAAGGTTCCACGGATTCACGTTTTCGCACCTTACGTGGGCTGAAAAACCGTTTCGGTGCAGTCAACGAGCTAGGTGTGTTTGCCATGACCGGCGAAGGCCTGAAAGAAGTGAAGAACCCCTCAGCCATCTTCCTCAACCGGGCCGACGACATTGCGTCCGGTTCCCTGGTGACGGTGGTCTGGGAGGGTACTCGTCCCTTGCTGGTAGAGCTGCAGGCGCTGGTGGATGCCTCCCACTTCGGCAACCCCCGCCGGGTCTGTGTGGGCCTGGAGGCAAATCGTCTCGCCATGCTGCTGGCGGTGCTGCATCGCCATGGTGGCATCCAGGTAGGCGATCAGGATGTGTTCATGAATGTGGTGGGTGGCGTCAAGGTCACCGAAACCGCCGCCGACCTGGCCCAGGTACTGGCCATCGTCTCCAGCTTTCGCGACCGGGCTCTGGGCCGGGAACTGGTGGTGTTCGGCGAAGTGGGCCTGTCCGGCGAAATCCGCCCGGTGCCCCAGGGCCAGGAGCGTCTCTACGAAGCGGTCAAACACGGCTTCAAGAAAGCTATTGTTCCCAAGGCAAACCTTCCACGACAACTACCGGAAGGGGTGGAGGTGATCGGGGTGAGTACGGTGGGGGAGGCGCTGGAATACCTTTAGTTAATTGATAGTTGAGAATGGATAATTGATAACGTCGCGAGAAATGCCCTCACGACCTAAAACCTATGAGGCCGCGCCCAAAGCATGGGCGCGGCCTCATAAATTTCAGAAAGGGTAATGCCGCATCGCGAGTTATCAATTATCCATTCTCAACTATCAATTGCATTTCACGGGTGGAGCGTCACCCGATCTCCCTGCGCCCAGCACCAGGCATCGACGATGTCGAAGAACAGACTGACGGCGTTGGTCATCACGATGGCCACGGTGAAGGCCCATTGGCTGGCGGTCATGAAGTCGTCGCCCCAGAGGCCGGCGAGTTGGCCGAGCAGGCCCAGCTCCAGGGGGATCCAGGCGAGCAGGTGAACCAGGGACATGTCCTTGTTCATGCCGCCGTGGTGCCACATCAGTGACAGGTTGACTGCCAGAACCAGCAACAGGGCCAGGGCGGTGGCCTGGCCGCTGAAGCTGCTCAGCAGTAACAGGCTGGCGCCGTTCAGGGGCATCAGGATCAGTAGTACCCAGCCTTGCAGCCACAGGGGCAGGTTGCGAAAGGAATGCCAGATGCCCAGCAGGCGATGTGAGGTGGAGTTGCCTTCCATGACTCAGCTCCCGTTGGTTTCACTATTCAGTGACCAGTCATAATCCAGAAATTGAATCTTCAGCCGTTCTGCGTCCAGTGATTTTCGGTGGTTGGCGGGTATCTCCAGCGTATCCGCATACTGCAGAAGGTAATGAGACAGGCTGCCGGCGGCATCGATGAAATCGTCTTCATACCAGTCGAAGATCTTTGAGACTGCCAGATGGGGCGGTTTTTCATTGAAGCGATTGCGCTGCCGGTCGGCCAGAAAGCGGCGGGTGCTGTCGGCCAGTTGCTGTTCCAGCTCCTTGGCCCGATAGGCTTCCGGGCGCAGGGCGGGGCAGCCCACGGAGGCGCAGTTCACAGCAAAATGAATGCGCGGATCCATCAGTGCGGGGTTGCCGCGAATCATGTCGTGCTCAACTTCGTCCAGGGTGCGTGCTTCACCCAGCAGGGTAAAAAAGCGCTGATCCCAGGGGCCGGAGAAGAAGGAGCCGATATCACGGATGGAGTCGGGCAGGGTGTCCTGGCGCAGGACCAGGTCGATGGTGAAGGCATTGTAGGCATTGATCAGAAAGGCAAGCTTCTTATCCCGAGGCCAGCTTTCGAAGTCATCTTTTGATACCTGCGAGAGAGCGCCCAGATATTCGTCGAGTGCTGCCCGATCCTTGCGCAAGCCAGGGTAATCAACACTGGTGGTGACTCCGCCCCGTTGCCATTGCACATGGTTGTCCAGCAATGCATCCCAGCGCTGGTGATCAAAGGCCATCAGCGGGCTGGCAAGTAATAACAGTAGTGGTAGCAGTAGCCGAGCAGCCATGGGGCCTCCAGAGAAATCGATGTGAAAATCTGTTGGCGCCCGGTCTGCAAGACGAGAGCGCCGGATGAAAATGGCAGTCTATCGTCGCCAGTTATGGAAGCGCTCCACCCACCGCAGCACGCCTTCCGGCTTGTGGGCCTTCTTCCATTCACCGGCGGCAAACTTGTTGGCTTCCGCCATGGTCGGGTAAATGTGGATGGTGCCGAGAATTTTGTTCAGACCCAGGCCGTGTTTCATGGCCAACACATATTCGGCGATCAGGTCGCCGGCACCGGCGCCGACGATGGTAACGCCGAGAATCTTGTCGCTGCTCTTGGCGGTAATCACTTTCACGAAGCCGTGATCATTGCTGTCGGCAATGGCCCGATCCAGGTCGTCGATACCATAGCGGGTCACTTCGTAATCCACTCCCTGCTCTTCGGCCTCCTGTTCGTTTAGACCAACGCGAGCCACTTCCGGGTCAGTGAATGTACACCAGGGGATCACACGGTAATCCACGGCGAAGCTTTTCAAGGAACCGAACAGCGCGTTCACTGACGCATACCAGGCCTGATGGGCGGCGGTGTGGGTGAACTGGTAGGGCCCGGCTACGTCGCCACAGGCGTAGATGTTCGGGTAGCGGCTTTGCAGTCGCTCATTGACGGTGACGGTGCCATTGCCGTTGGTGGGCAGGTTGAGCTCATCCAGACCCAGGCCATCGGTATTGGCGCGGCGACCCACTGCCACCAGTACCGCATCGAACACCAGGCGTTTTTCTTCGCCGTTGTGTTCGACATAGAGCACCTTGTCGTCGCCTTCCCGGGCAAAACGCACGGCCTTGTGTTCGGTGAGCACGTCCACGCCATTGTCGCGGAGTGAGGCGGTGACCAGGGCGGCGGCGTCGTCATCTTCGCGGGGCATGATCCGTGGCAGCATTTCCACCTGCATCACCTGGCTGCCCAGGCGAGCGAAGGTCTGGGCCAGCTCGCAGCCAATCGGGCCGCCGCCGAGTACCACCAGCCGTTTGGGTTGATCCTGCAGCTCCCACAAATTATCGGAAGTAAGGATATCCATGTCCTCGATGCCGGGAATGGGTGGCACAAAGGGGCGCGCGCCGGTGGCGATGATGATGCTGCGGGCGGTGAGTGTCTCGATGTTGTCACCGTTGCGAATTTCCACTTCCCAGGGTGAGACCATGCGCGCTTCTCCCTGGCGGCAATCCACCCCCAGTTCCGAGTAGCGTTCCACGGAGTCATGGGGTTCGATTTTTTCGATCACCCGGTGCACCCGGGCCATCAGGTTGCTGAAACGGAAATCGCTACGGATGGCATCGAAGCCGTACTTGTCTGCTTCCTTGTCGTGCCAGGCCAGACGTGCGCTTTTGATTAATGCCTTGGACGGCACGCAACCGGTGTTCAGGCAATCACCGCCCATCTTGTGCTTTTCAATCAGGGTAACCTTGGCTTTGACAGTGGCAGCGATATAGGCGCTGACCAGTCCGGCGGAACCAGCGCCAATGACGATCAGGTTGCGGTCAAAGTGATCGGGTTTCTGCCAGCCGCGATATACCTTGCGGGCCTGGAGTCTGGCCATGATGAATTTGGCAATCCAGGGGAAGATGCCCAGCAATACAAAGGCGCCGATCAGTTCCGGTGACAGCAACCCGCTGGCGCTCTCTATCTGCCCCAGTTGCGTGCCCGCCAGTACATAGACGGCGGTGCCCGCCAGCATGCCCACCTGGCTGACAAAGTAAAAAGTGCGGACCTTGATGGGGGTCAGACCCATGACCAGATTGATGACAAAAAACGGAAAAGCCGGCACCAGACGCAGGGTAAAGAGATAGAACGCCCCGTCTTTCCTGACACCTTCGTTGAGCTTTTTCAGGCGGTCGCCGAAGCGTTGCTGCACCGTATCGTGGAACAGAAACCGGGAAGCGAGAAAGGCCAGGGTGGCCCCCATGGATGAGGCAAAAGACACCAGCAGCAAGGCCACCCAGAAACCGAAAAGAGCGCCGGCGGCCAGTGTCATGATGGCAGCGCCGGGCAGGCTCAGGGCGGTAACCACCACATACATGAGAAAGAAGCCGCCCAGAATCAGTGCCGGATTTTCCTGATACAGGGCATCAAAAGAGGCTTGTTGATTCTTGATGTAATCCAGGCTCAGGTACTGGCCAAGATCGAAGAAGAAGTAGCTGGCGATCAGGGTGGCAAAGACCGCCAGCAGGATGAGTTTGCGAACATTCATGGAAAAGTCCTTGCCGGATTAACCCTGGAAAATCCAGGGTTGGTCGATCAGGGTCCAAAGCGAGCACTGCTCCTGCTCGCCAGGAGAATAAGCCGTGCCCGCCAGGGTAAGGCTGCTAAATGCCAGTAATGCCAGCACGATCATGGCCCGTTGCATTATCTTCTCCTGGTGACCGGATGCAGCAATAGGATGCGTGTCGAGAACCGGTGTTACACCGCGAGTCGATAACAGCAGGCGTTACGTCGGCGTCTCAGCAGCAGGGAGCGGCGCCGTTGCTGGCATCGTTCTCTTCAAAGGGAACGTTCAGTCCGCACCCTTCAAAGATGCCGTAATGAGTATCGAAGTTCCCGATAAAGGTGAAATGCTCGGCGAAGCGGCTTTTCTCCAGCATCAGCCAGGTGTTACCGCAGACCGGAAACACCTTGCCGGTTTCAATCACATGGTGATCATCCAGCATGAGCGCATGGGGATGCTGGTCCACGGTGCCCTGATAGATCACCGCCTGGCCGTAGTCTTCGCAGGCCGGTTCCAGGCCTTCGATATTGAACAAACGGTAGGTGGCGGAATAAAAACGTTGTTGGCCGAGTCGTGCTTCGATATCCGGGTTTTCGATGGTCAGCCGGCGGGATTCCACCAGGCGGGGATCGGCAAAGCCGTTCTGCTTGGCCAGGTTGATAAAATCATTCCAGTACAGGGCACCAGCCAGACATTCACCGTACAGCACCGGGTCGTTGAGGAGCGGTTGGGGTACGCGACGATCGGCATATACATCGGAGAAAAAGAATTCGCCACCGGGTTTCAGCAGGCGTTTCACGTCACGTATTACCTTGGGCTTGTCGGTGCTGAGATTGATCACGCAGTTGGAAATAACAATGTCGAAATAGCCCTCTTGCAGATCCAGCTGATCCAGCTCTTCGATATACCCTTTCAGAAAGCGCACATTGCTTTTCGCGTAGCCGAACACGTCCCGGTGGTAGTCCTGATGACGTCTGGCTACCTCCAGCTGCTCGTCGGTCATGTCCACGCCTACCACTTCGCCCTGTTCGCCGACCAGGGCGGACAACAGATAGACGTCGCGCCCGGAGCCGGAGCCCAGGTCGAGAATACGCATGCCCTTCAATTGCTGGGGGGCCACCAGACCACAGCCGTAGTAGCGCATGACCACTTCATCATGGAGCTGCGCAAGGAGGGGTTTCAGATAGGCCGGCGGCTCCTGGTCACAGCAGGCGTTGGTCTGCAGATCGTCACTGGAGTGCAGCTGTTGGCCGTAGTAGTTCTGTACCTCTTCACGCATTGTTGATCCTCTGGTGGTGGCTTCGGTGTAACGTGGTTTCACTGCGTACGGTTTAGCGCAATGAAGTAAAGATGCCATCTTTGTGTTCAGGTTACACCGGTGAGCGGCCGTTACTGTAATTATTGCGTCAAGATGGCATCCAAGACGGCAGTAAAAAGTGAAAACAAGGACAACAGATGCAACGGAAAAGATGGAGCGCATTATTTCTCGCGCTGGCAATGGCGGGCTGTCAGCCGGCAACGGACAAGTTGGTGATTACCGGTTCCAGCACCATCGCGCCGCTGATGGCGGAGCTGGCTGAACGTTATGAGGCACAAACCGGGGTGCAGGTGGATGTGCAGAGCGGCGGTTCCGGTCGCGGCATCAGCGATGTGCGCCAGGGGCTGGCGGATCTGGGCATGGTCAGCCGTGCGCTGAAGCAGGACGAGCAGGACCTGACCGGTCATGTGATCGCCCGTGATGGCATCGCGCTGATTGTGCACGCAGAGAATCCGGTGGCGCCGCTTACCCGGGACCAGGTGATCGATATCTACACCGGAAAGCTGGACAGCTGGTCGCTGCTGGGTGGCGCAGATCGGCCCATTACTGTGGTGCACAAGGCCGACGGGCGATCGACGCAGGAGCTTTTTCTTGAGCACTTTGGCCTGGATGGCGATCAGATCCGGGCGGACCTGGTGATTGGTGAAAACCAGCAGGGGATCAAGGCGGTCGCCGGTGACCCGTATGCCATTGGCTATGTCTCCATCGGTACGGCGGTTTATGAGGCGGACCATGGTGTACCGCTGCGGTTGTTGCCGCTGCAGGGTGTGCCGGCCAGCCTGGCGACGCTGGATCAAGGCGATTACCCGTTAAGCCGCGAACTGAACCTGGTCAGCCAGGGAGAGCTACAGGCCCAGGCACAGGCGCTGCTGGATTTCATCTCCGACCCGGCGCAGGCCGAGATATACCATGCTTACTACTTTCTCCCCGCCACGCGCTGACCGGCTGCTGAGCTGGGCGCTCAGACTGGCCGGCGCGATGGCCGTGCTGGTGCTCGGCGGTATCGTGCTGGTACTGCTGATCCAGTCCGCGCCGTTTCTGTTTGATCATGGTAGTGGCCTGTGGCGCAACGACTGGCAACCCGGTCAGGCCCGTTATGGCATGGCGGCCATGGTGGCCGGCTCCATCGTGGTGAGTGTGCTGGCGCTGCTGATGGCCGGGCCGTTGGCGGTATTGTTGGCCGCCTGGTTACGATATTTCGCCCCTGTACTGCGCCGGCCGACGCTGGCGCTGGTGGAGTTGATGGCTGGGATTCCCTCGGTGGTTTATGGCCTGTGGGGGATGCTGGTTCTGGTGCCCTGGATTAACCAGTGGGCACCGCCGGGGGCCTCCTGGCTGGCGGCATCGCTGGTATTGGCCCTGATGATTTTGCCGCTGGCATTGCTGGTCACCGATACGGCCCTGGACCAGTTGCCCGCTCGCTACCTGCAGGCCGGGCAGGCGTTGTCCCTGTCCCGGGTGGGCATGCTCCGCCGGATCCTGTTGCCCCAGGCCGGGCCATCCATAGTCAGTGGGTTGGTGCTGCAATTCGGTCGTGCCCTCGGGGAAACCATGGCGGTATTGATGGTGGCGGGTAATGTGGTGCAGTGGCCAACCTCCCTGTTCGACCCGGTACGGACGTTGACTGCCAATATCGCCCTGGAAATGGCCTATGCTACTGGCGACCATCGAGTGGCACTGTTTGCCAGCGGGCTGTTGCTGTTACTGGTTACCGCGCTGCTGTTGTTGCTGAGCTGGCGGTTGCGGGGAGAAAAGCATGCGCTGGCCTGATCGTCTGGCGGCAGTGACCGGTGCATTGCTGCTGCTGGCGGTGCTTGTGCCCATGGGCCTGATGCTGTGGTCGCTGATGGCGCAAGGCAGCAGTGTGTTATCCGTCGATTTTCTGTTTGAGGATCCGAGTCAGGCTGGCCGTGCCGGTGGTATCGCGTCGTTGATGATCAGCACTGGCTGGATTCTGGCGGTGTGTCTGCTGGTGGCCGTGCCGCTGGGGCTTGGCTGCGCACTGTATCTGAGTGAACAGGTGCCAGCGGGCACCCGCCGCGCCCAATGGCTGGGTGGCGTGCTGGATATGCTGGCGGCAGTGCCCTCCATTGTTTACGGCCTGTTCGGCTACCAGTTTTTTGCCATCAGTCTGGGGCTGGGGTTTTCCATTCTCAGTGGCGGTCTGGCATTGGCGCTGATGGTGTTGCCGCTGATGATTCGTAGTGCAGAGCAGGCCCTGCGGGCGGTGCCGCTGTCCTATCGGCAGGCCGGTGAGGCGCTCTCGATCAGTCGTTGGGGCTGGGTAAGACGCATCCTTGTACCGCAGGCCGCGCCGGGGATTGCGGTGGGGATTATTCTCAGCATCGGTCGGGCACTGGCTGAAACCGCCGTGCTGTTGTTCACCGCCGGCTATGTGTTGCGGCGGCCGGATTCGGTTATGGATTCCGGTCGTGCCCTGAGCGTGCATATCTACGATCTGGCCATGAACGTGCCCGGTGGTATGCCCCGGGCCGCGGCCACCGGCCTGGTGCTGGTGGCCATATTGGTGATACTGAATCTGCTGGTGCGGCGCTGGCTGCGTCCGGCTCAAGGAGTGTTGTACTGATGATGCCCCCTTCGTTGGAACTACAAGGCGTGTGTGTGCATTACGGCAACCAGGCAGCGATTGAACATGCCAGCCTGACCGTGGGTGGTGGTGAGTTGATGGCACTGGTCGGCCCCAGTGGCTGTGGCAAAAGCAGCCTGCTGGGCAGTATCAACCGCATGACCGACAGCATTCCCGGATGTCGGGTCAGTGGTCGTGTATTGCTGGGAGATGAGGTTATTTCTGCCCGCCGCGATCCGGCAACGTTGCGCCGCCAGATCGGTATGGTGTTTCAGCAGCCCAATCCCTTCCCGTTGTCGATCATCGATAATCTGCGTTTCCCCCTCTCTGAACACGGCGTGCCTCGTCGCGATCGTGATGCCCTTGCTGAACAGGCCCTGCGGGCAGTGGGGCTGTGGGAGGAGGTGAAAGGGCGGTTGAATCAGTCGGCCCTGGGGCTGTCCGGCGGTCAGCAGCAGCGCCTTTGTATTGCCCGGGCGTTGGTGCTGGAGCCGCAGGTGCTGTTGCTGGACGAGCCCTGTTCCGCACTGGACCCGGTGTCCTCAAAGGTGGTGGAGGAGCTGATTGTCTCTCTGAAAGGCCGTTATACCCTGCTGATGGTCACCCATAATCTGGCGCAAGCCCGGCGTATTGCTGACAGCGTGACGGTGTGTTGGGTCGAAGCGGGGTGTGGTTGCGTGGTGGAATCCAACGGCTGCCGTCAGGTGTTCGAACACCCCAGCCACCCGATCACCGCCGCCTATTGTGCCGGGGAGGCGGGTTAGTGACATGTGGCGGCTAGGGTTGTTGGTCGGGCTCATCATGGCTGGTTGCTCAGAGCCGCAACCGGATCTGCACTGGCTTTACGGTGAGGCACGGGAAGCCCGGGTGCCTCCACCGCTGATTGTGGTGCCGGGGGTCATGGGCAGCCGGCTGGTGGCGACGGACAGCGGCAAAGAGGTCTGGCCGGGTGGGCTCGGGCGGCTGTTGTTTTCTGACTATGCGGATCTGGCCTTGCCATTGTCGGGTGACCCTCAGGAGTCAGAGTGGCAGGTGGCCGGGTTCTTTGATGGTGTAGCAGGTCAGGATTTCTATGGTCGCATTGTGCGCACCCTGGAAGAGGCGGCGGGTTACCAGCGTACCGAACCCGGAAGCCCGATTGATGAACCTGTGGCTCGCTACTACGAGTTTGATTACGACTGGCGACAGGACAACGTGGCCACTGCCCGTCACCTGCATGCTCTGATCGAACAGATTCGTCGAGACCATGATGATCCCGCCCTGAAAGTAGATGTGATTGCCCACTCCATGGGTGGCCTGGCGCTACGTTATTACCTGCGTTATGGCACCGTGGATGTGCTGGAAAGCAACGATTTTCCTGTCAACGGCGTGGGCGCCGAGCGGATTCATCGGCTGATCCTGTTGGGTACCCCGAATCTTGGCTCGATTACCGCCATGACCTCGTTGCTGGAAGGGCAGAGAGTAGGGTTGCGTCGGGTGCCGGCGGAGGTGATGTTGTCGTTCCCTTCCGTCTATCAACTGATGCCCCATGCTCTGACGCCCTGGCTGGTGACGGAAACCGGTCAGCCTTTATCCCGTGACCAGTTTGATGCCTATATCTGGAAACGTTTTCAGATCGGACCCTGGGATCCGGCGTTGGCGAAGCGGATAGAGCCGCAGCACCTTGAGTCCCTGCAGCAGGCCAGTCAACGTTACCTGGAAAGAGCCCGTCGGTTCTCCTGGTCTTTGACGGTGCCGGCGGGTGAGGCAGACATTTACCAGCTTGGCGGCGATTGCCATCCCTCTCCCAGCCGTTTTCTGGTGGAGGAGGTTAACGGGACGTCACATCTGCGGCTGTGGCCTGAGGACATTGCGGACCGAAAGCCGGGCCGGGACTATCAGCGCTGGATGTTGGAGCCGGGGGATGGTGTGGTCACCAAGTCCTCGTTGTTGGCGCGTAATGTATTGAACCCGGCCTTGCCGCGTCACCCCCATATTCACTTTCCTGCACGCAGTGCTTTTTTTCTTTGTGAGCAACATGATGGTCTCACCGGCAATGTGAATTTTCAGGACAACTTGCTCCATCTTCTGCTCAGCATCGATCATTGATGTGAATCAGCCTGTGTCGTTTTTGCGCCAAGGGGGGGGGGCGGTAATTAAAAGGAGGAAAAGGGAATGAAAAGACTGGTGACAAAGTGGAAGCGCTGGTTTCAGGGCTCGGATTCGCCGGCGCTAGGGCGCTCTCCCGCACAGCAGCGAACACTGGATCAGGCCGGTGAAAACCTGACATTGTTCTTTTTTCCCTCCTGCCCATTTTGTCGAAAGGTATTGCGTGAGATTGAGCACATGCAGCTGACCATCGAGTGTCGCAATATTCGGCAGGATGTAGGTGCCCGTGATGCCCTGAAGGCGGGAGGTGGGCGCACCACCGTGCCCTGTCTGCTTATTAGCGAGGGCGAGCAAGTCCAGTGGCTGTATGAATCGTCTGATATCGTCAGGTTCTTGCGTGCCTGGTCGGCATCGGTGTTGTCTGGCTGATACATCTTCCTATTGCCAGGGTGTAACAACCCAGGTTGCCGGGCGTCTCTCTTGTTCAATAACAATGTACCGGGGACCATTATGAATCGTATCAATGACATCTGGCGTTCGTTGCGTAGCTTGCCGCTGTGGGTGCAAATCTGGGTGGTAGGGATTCTTGTGCCGGTGAATGGTTTGCCATTTTTTCTGCTCGATACCCGGGTAGGGTTAGCTGCCAGTCTGGCGGCGCTGTTCGTAGTAGTGACCAATGTGCCGCTGATGTGGATTTACAAAGGCATGAACAAGGTGTTGTCGATCCCGCACTTGATTGCCTGGGGGCCGCTACAAATCTATCTGTTGATGCTGCTGGCTGATAGCGGCTTCCGTGCCGAAGCGGGAGCCCTGGAGTTGGGGTTGGCGGTGCTGCTGCTGGTGGTCAATGGCATCAGCCTGGCCTTTGATGTGATGGACAGTGCCAAGTGGGTGGCAGGAGACCGGGCAACACCGGGGCTAACATAACGGTGAGGCTTTGACTAAGTAAAACAGCAGGGGGATCAGGGCTGATCTTGTGGTGTATCCAGCTTTTTCAGAATGTCCTCAATCGCTGCCTCTTCCAGAGGTTGCTTGTCCCGTGGCAAAAAGCCAAGCAGGGCGCGAAGCTGGCGCACATAGCGCCGGCAATGGTGGCACATCATCAGATGCAAGCGCAGAGCAAGGCGCTCGCGAAGGCTGATCGGACTGCCATCTACCAGTGCGTCCGCTTTTTCAACGAGGTGTTGGCATTTCAGCATTCGCCTGTCTCCTGGAAGTGATCCACCATTTCGAATAAACGGGCCCTTGCTCGGTGAAGCAATACCCGCACATTCGATGCACTGATTTCCAGCATGTTACAGACATCCTCTGCGGGCAGGCCTTGCATATCACGCAGCTCCAGCACCAGGCGCTGACTGTCAGGCATGAAGTGCAGGTGCTTTTCCATACAGTGGCGCAGTTCTTCGCGGGTCAGCAGGTTGTCAGGGCTGGATAGTTCCCAGTGTTGCGGTGGGTGCTGCCAGTGGCCATCACCGTGAAAGCGATGCGCCAGTGCGTCAGGGTCGTTGGTGGGATCAAACTGAACTTCCCGGCCGCGTTTTCTGATCATCATTTTCGCCTGGTTGATCACGATGCGCGTCAGCCAGGTGCGCAACAGGCTGCGGCCCTCGAATTTTGCGATCGCTCTATGGGCGGCTATCCAGGCATCCTGTACGGCCTCTTCGGCATCTGCCGGGCTGAGTAAGGTGCGGGCGGTGGCCAGCAGCATGTTGTGATGGCCTTTGACGAGTTTGCCAAAGGCGGCCCGGTCTCCCTGGCGGAGCTGTTCGATGAATTGGGGATCTTCCAGCTGAATATCGGCCATTGGCGATTCCGGTTAGCTAACGTGGGAGCAGGTCGCTGGGGTTGTCTTCACCCTCATCCCCCTGGTGCAGCATGACCAGACGGCGCAGATGCTGCATGTCGTCCACGGAAGGACGGCTGAACATGATGCCGATTTCCAGGCCTTGCTGACGTTTCACGGTGCCGGGCAGGGTCAGGTGAATGTCCGAATCTTCCAGGGTAATGGTCAGGGTGACCGGCGAGGCATCGGGCAGGGCCAACGGCTGGCTGCTGTGCACCTGGGCGCCCATGACGGACAGGTCCGCCAGTTCTACCGCAACGGTATCCTGCTGAAAGATCAGTGTGGCTTCGCCATCAAAGGCAACGCGGTTGGCCCGGCGCCGTTCATTCATGTTGTTATGTCCTTGTTAATCCCCGCACCCCGGCGACGCTCCTGCTGCCGGGGTGACCCTCTCTCGTCTTACACCTCGATACGTTTGTATTTCATGCGCTTGGGCTGCAGAGCGTCGTCACCCAGTTGCTTGCGCTTGAACTCCTCGTACTCGGTATAGGAGCCTTCAAACCATTCTACCCGTGCATCCCCCTCAAAGGAGAGAATATGGGTCGCCACCCGATCCAGGAACCAGCGATCGTGCGAAATCACGATGGCACAGCCGGGGAAGGCCAGCAGGGCTTCTTCCAGGGCCCGCAGGGTTTCCACATCCAGATCGTTGGTGGGCTCATCGAGCAGTAGCACGTTGGCGCCCTGCTTGAGGAGTTTGGCAAGGTGCAGACGGTTTCGTTCCCCGCCAGACAGATCGCCGACCCGTTTCTGTTGGTCGCCACCCTTGAAGTTGAACCGGCCCAGGTAGGCGCGGCTGGGAACTTCGTAGTTGCCGATCTTGAGAATGTCGTTGCCCTCGGACACTTCTTCCCAGACGGTTTTCTTGCTGTCCAGGTCCTCGCGGCTCTGGTCCACATAGGCCATCTGTACGGTGTCGCCGGTAACGATTTCACCGCTATCCGGGGTTTCCTGGCCCGCCAGCATGCGGAACAGGGTGGTTTTACCGGCACCGTTGGGGCCGATAATGCCGACGATAGCACCACGGGGAATCTGGAAGCTCAGATCTTCGTAGAGCAGTTTGTGGTCGAACTGCTTGCCCACGCCGTGCAACTCGAAAACCTGCTCGCCGAGACGGTCACCCGGTGGGATATAGAGTTCCTGGGTTTCGTTGCGTTTCTGGAATTCCTGGCTGGCCAGCTCTTCGAACGCGCTCACCCGGGCCTTGTTCTTGCTGCGCCGGCCCTTCGGGTTCTGGCGCACCCATTCCAGCTCCTTCTCCACGGTCTTGCGGTGGGCCGATTCGGATTTGGCTTCCTGCTCCAGGCGTTTTTCTTTCTGTTCCAGCCAGGAGGAGTAGTTGCCTTTCCAGGGGATGCCTTCGCCGCGGTCCAGTTCCAGAATCCATTCGCAGGAGTTGTCCAGGAAGTAACGGTCGTGAGTCACCGCCACCACGGTACCGGGAAACTCGTGCAGGAAGCGCTCCAGCCAAGCCACGGACTCTGCGTCCAGATGGTTGGTGGGCTCATCCAGCAGCAGCATGTCAGGGGCGCTCATGATCAGGCGGCACAGGGCCACCCGGCGGCGCTCACCACCGGACAAATGCTCGACGCTGGCGTCCCAGGGTGGCAGACGCAGGGCATCGGCGGCGATTTCCAGCTTGCGCTCCAAATTATGGGCATCGCTGGTTTCGATGATGGCTTCCAGCTTGGCCTGCTCGGCGGCCAGCTTGTCGAAATCCGCATCTTCTTCCGCATAGGCAGCATAGACTTCGTCCAGCCGCTGCTGGGCGCTGAGAATCTCGGACAGGGCTTCTTCGACGATTTCGCGGACATTCTTGCTTGGGTCCAGCTCCGGCTCCTGGGGCAGGTAGCCGATATTGGTGCCCGGCTGCGGCCGTGCTTCACCCAGATAATCCTTGTCCACCCCGGCCATGATGCGCAGCAGGGTGGATTTACCCGACCCGTTCAGGCCCAGCACGCCGATCTTGGCGCCGGGGAAGAAGGACAGGGAGATGTCTTTGAGAATGTGCTTTTTCGGCGGGACAACCTTGCCCACCTTGTCCATGGTGAAGATGTACTGGCTCATAAACTCCGACCGCAGTGTCATTGAGTGTACGGGGCCCGGCGGGCCCCGTCGGAATGGCGCCTAAGCTAACGGAAAGCGCCTCTGAGTGAAAGGCCGCCGGGTCTTCCCGGGGAGGCGGGTGGAGCCGAACGGCGGATGAGATGACCGGCAGGTTCCCATGAGTCGACTTCATGTGTCTTTGCGGTCGGTTTTGGTTAGAATATGCGCCCCCGAATCCACCAATGACTCCGTAGGGTAGCCCATGTTCCCGAAATCCATGTCCATCGCCGAGTTCGATCCGGAAATCCAGGCGGCCATTGAGGCCGAGGAAGTTCGCCAGGAAGAGCATATCGAGCTGATTGCCTCTGAAAACTACGCGTCTCCACGGGTCATGGAAGCCCAGGGGTCCGTGCTGACCAACAAATACGCGGAAGGCTACCCGGGCAAGCGCTATTACGGCGGTTGCGAGAATGTGGATGTGGTCGAGCAGCTGGCCATCGACCGGGCCTGTGAACTGTTTGGCGCCGATTGGGCCAACGTACAGCCGCATTCCGGTTCCCAGGCCAACGGTGCGGTCTACATGGCCATGCTGCAGCCGGGCGACACCGTGCTGGGCATGAGCCTGGACGCCGGCGGTCACCTGACCCACGGTGCCAAGCCCAACTTCTCTGGCAAGACCTACAACGCGGTGCAGTACGGCCTGAACAACGACACCGGTCTGATCGACTACGAGCAGGTGGAAGCCCTGGCTCGTGAGCACAAGCCGAAAATGATTGTGGCCGGCTTCTCTGCCTATTCCCAAGTGGTGGATTGGCAGCGTTTCCGCGACATCGCCGACGAAGTGGGTGCCATCCTGCTGGTGGACATGGCCCACGTGGCCGGCCTGGTTGCTGCGGGTGTCTACCCGAGCCCGGTGGGCATTGCTGACATCACCACCACCACTACCCACAAGACGCTGGGTGGTCCCCGTGGCGGTCTGATCATGGGTAAGGCCAACGAAGCGATTCAGAAGAAGATCAACTCCGCGGTATTCCCCGGTGGCCAGGGTGGCCCGCTGGAGCACGTGATTGCCGCCAAGGCGATCTGCTTCAAGGAAGCCATGCAGGCTGATTTCAAAGGCTACCAGCAGCAGGTAGTGAAGAACGCCCAGGCCATGGCCAGCGTGTTCATCGAGCGTGGCTTTGATGTGGTTTCCAACGGCACCGAAAACCACCTGTTCCTGCTCAGCCTGATCAAGCAGGACATCACCGGTAAAGATGCGGATGCCGCCCTGGGTAGCGCCAACATCACAGTGAACAAGAACGCCGTCCCCAACGACCCGCGTTCCCCGTTCGTTACCTCCGGCCTGCGCATCGGCTCCCCGTCCATCACTCGTCGTGGTTTCGATGAAGCCGACGCCAAGGAACTGGCCGGCTGGATTTGCGACATCCTCGATAACATGGGCGATGAGTCTGTGATCGAGACCGTGAAGGGCAAGGTGAAGGAGATTTGTGCGCGGTTGCCGGTGTATGAGCGCTAGAAGATGAGTTGACAGTTGACAGTGGATAGTTGACAGCGAAAAGCGAACAAATACGTAGGGTCACGGATGACGACGAGGTATGCAGCGCGGGAGAAATCCCGCGCTTTTGCTTTGCGGATGATAAAGGTTTATCAGTATCTACAAGAGCAGAAGCGAGAATTCATATTAAGTAAGCAATTGCTGCGCAGTGGAACAGCAATTGGAGCCTTGGTCAGGGAAGCTGAGCAGGCTGAGAGTCGTGCAGACTTCGTGCATAAGCTGTCTATCGCTCTCAAAGAGGCTAATGAAACGGAATATTGGCTGGAGTTATTGACGGAGTCCGGCTATTTGGAGCCTTCGTCTGGTCAGTCAGTTATGGCTGACGCCAAAGAGCTAGTAAAGATATTGACGGCAATTATCAAAACCACCAAAACGCGCAGATAAACGGGTTTCAAGGTTTTAGCTGTCAATTGTCAACTATCAACTGTCAACTGGGGTTTCCATGTATTGCCCGTTCTGTAGCGCCCAAGACACCAAAGTGATCGACTCGCGTCTGGTCGCGGATGGCGGGCAGGTGCGTCGTCGGCGTGAGTGTCTTAGCTGTAACGAACGCTTTACCACCTTTGAAACGGCGGAGCTGGTGATGCCGCGGCTGGTGAAGTCCGATGGCACCCGTCAGCCGTTTGACGAAGCCAAGTTGCGGGCCGGCATGTTGCGGGCGCTGGAGAAGCGGCCGGTGAGCATGGAGGATCTGGAGGCGGCGATCAGTCGTGTCTGTCACCGCTTGCGCGCCACTGGGGAACGTGAGTTGCCGGCCCGGGAGCTGGGTGAGTTCGTGATGGAAGAGTTGCAGCAACTGGACGATGTGGCCTATGTGCGTTTCGCGTCCGTGTATCGCAGCTTCCAGGATATCTCCGAGTTTTCCGCAGAAGTAGATCGCCTGCGCGGAAGAAGTGACAAGAAAGACGACTAGTCTTTTCGTCAGGTTGAGCATCGAAAAGCCACCGGTCACAGGGCGTGACCGGTGGCTTTTTTCGTTGTGTTGCGAGCGAAGCTCAGCTGCCATGCAGCCATTGAGCAAGCAGCAGATACAGCGGGATACCTGCCAGCACATTGAACGGAAAGGTAATGCCCAGTGACGCGGCCATGGACAGGGTGGCGTTCGCCTGGGGCAGGGCGACGCGCATGGCTGCGGGCACCGCGATGTAGGACGCGCTGGCGCCCAGGACGGCCAGCAGGGTGATGCCGCCCACCGACAGCCCCAGACCGTGGCCCAGCAGGGCGCCAAGTCCGCCGGCCAGCAGCGGCATGAAGATGCCGAAGGCGGTCAGGAACGGGCCGTCTTGCTTGAGAGCGCCCAGCTGTTCCGTGGTAATCAGCCCCATCTTAAGCAGGAACAGCGCCAGGGCGCCCTGGAACAGGTCCATGAAGAAGGGGGAAATCTTGGTCAGGCTATCGCCGGCGAAGGCACCGATCAGCAGGCCGCCCACCATCAACACGATCCCCGGGCTGAGCAGGGTTTCATGGGCAAGCTGGCGGCTGGCCAGGCCGGCAGACAGCCCCTTTGCCAGCACCAGGCCGACGATGATGGCGGGAATCTCCAGCAGTACCACAAACAGCGGGAAGTAGGGCTCGTAGGCCACGCCAGCGGCATCCAGCACTGCCACGGCGACAGCGTAGGTGGCCACACTGACGCTGCCGTAATGGGCGGCAATGGCGGCCGCGTTGACCCTGTTCAGGCCGCCCACATAGCGTAGCAGCGGGAAGGCCAGTAATGGCAGAACCACGCCGAACCCCACCACCAGTAACGATTCCTGGACGATTCGCAGGCTGGCATGTTCCGCCAGGGCGGCGCCGCCCTTCAGGCCGATGGCCAGTAGCAGAAACAGGGTCAGGGTCTGATAAAGGCCGCCGGGAAAGGGAAGACGAACCTTCAATATGCCGGCGGCCAGCCCCAGCACGAAGAAAAGCACTACCGCATCAAGCTGCATAGCTATCCCCGCCTTGCTGGTCACCGGTGGCGACGGCCGGGTTGCGCCCTGCCAGCCATGCCAGGGGCAGCAAGGCGATGCCGATTACCCCCAGTGGAATGCCGGCGTGCCCGTTGGCGATGAGGGCCGTGGCCAGGCCAAGGTTGATCAGGGCAACGAAGAGAATGAAAAAACGCTGTCGGGTGTGTTGTGGCATGGGACCTCCGGGTGAAATCGGAGGCCATTATCAGAGAGAGAAAGATTAGATAAAAATAGATACTATCTAGGTTTGATATAGATAAAGGTCTAATCATGAGCCGGTTACATGCCCGCGTGGGTACCCTCAGACAACTGGAAATCCTGCTGGCAGTGCATGAGGCGGGTACCGTGACCGGGGCGGCGGAAACGCTGCATCTGACGCAGCCCACAGTATCCATGCAGTTGCGCAAACTGGTTGATGCCATGGGCATGCCGCTCTACCAGCAACAGGGTCGCAAATTACGCTTTACCGATGCGGGGCTGGCGGCAGTGGCCAGTGCCCGTCGGGTTATGGAGGAGTTCGAGCATCTGGACATGACCCTGGCGGACCTGCGCGGACTCAAGGCCGGGACACTGCGCCTGGCGGTGGTCACCACGGCCAAGTATTTCGTGCCCCATCTACTCGGGCCCTTCTGTGCCCTCTATCCCGGCGTGGAAGTGTCTTTCCATGTGGGCAACCGTGAGCAGATTATCGAGCGGCTGGAGCAGGGGCTGGATGATTTCTGTGTCTTCAGTCATGTTCCCGGTGGGCGCCCGCTGATCTCCAGCGCCTTCCTGGATAATCCGCTGGTGGCCATTGCCGCGGAAAACCATCCGCTGGCTCGCCGTAACCATCTGACCCTGGATGACATCGCCAGCGAGCCCTTTCTGATGCGCGAACCTGGTTCCGGTACCCGTCACGCCATCGAGCATTATCTGCAGCAGCAGGGCAAACAGCTGAATGTGAAGATGACCGTGGAAAGCAATGAAGCCATCCGCCATTCGGTGATGGCCGGGCTGGGTATTTCCATTCTCTCCGCCCATACCCTCAATCTGGGCGGTTGGGTGGGGCTGGCGCCGCTGAAGGTGGTCGGCCTTCCCATTGTGACCCAGTGGTACCTGGTGCGGCCTTCCGGGAAAAAACTCTCTATCGTGGCGCAGGCGTTCCAGCAGTTCATGGCGAACGAGGGCAAAGCGGTGCTGGCGGATTTTGTCGAGGATGCAGATCGCTTTGTTGCGGCACCGGACGCCGGCATCCAGTAGAATGCCAGCCATGTTTACGCGTCTGGATCATCAATATATGGCCCGTGCCCTGCAGCTGGCAGAGCAGGGGCTCTACACCACCGACCCCAACCCGCGGGTGGGGTGCGTGCTGGTGCGCGATGGTGAGATTGTCGGGGAAGGGTTTCATGCCCGTGCCGGCGAGCCCCATGCGGAGCGTCATGCCATGGCGGAAGCGGGTGATCGGGCTCGCGGGGCCACTGCCTATGTGACTCTGGAGCCCTGTTCCCACACCGGCCGTACCGGGCCCTGCGCGGATGCGCTGGTGGCCGCCGGGGTGGCCAGGGTAGTGGTGGCCATGGAAGACCCGAATCCCCAGGTAGCCGGTAATGGCATGCAAACGCTGGCGGCAGCGGGTATTGAAACCGCGTCCGGCTTGCTGGAAGCCGACGCACGGGCGCTGAATCCCGGCTTTATCTCGCGTATGACACGCCAGCGGCCCTACCTGCGCATCAAGATTGCCGCCAGTGTGGATGGTCGCACGGCCATGGCCAGCGGCGAATCCCAGTGGATTACCGGCCCTGCGGCTCGCGAGGATGTGCAGCGCCTGCGTGCCCGCAGCTCTGCGGTGATTACCGGTGTCGGCACCGTGCTGGCGGACCGGCCTTCCTACACGGTTCGCCCGCAGCAGTGGGCCCTGACTGACTATCAGCAACACTCTGGGGGCAGTGACCGCGTGCGCCAGCCCTTGCGGGTGATCCTCGATCGTACCCTGCAAACCCCGCCGGGTGTGCCGGTAGTCAGCGCCCCGGGGCATTGCCTGCTGGTAGCCGGGGAGCAGCACCCGGGGCGGCAGAATGCGCTGGAGTCCGCCGGTGCCGAGGTGATGCTGCTGCCCGCCTCCGGGTCCGGGATCGACCTGCAACAGTTACTGATCGAACTGAACCGGCGCGAATGCAACGAAGTACTGGTAGAATGTGGCGCCACGCTGGCCGGGGCCTTCGTTCGCGAGGGGCTGTTCGACGAGTTGATCGTCTATATGGCGCCGGCCCTGCTGGGCTCATCGGCCCGTCCATTGCTGGGGTTGCCGCAACTGGCCAGCATGAGCGAGAAGGTGTCGCTGCAGTGGCAGGACGTGCGGCAGGTGGGTAATGACCTGCGGCTGACGCTGGTTCCGGCGTGATGGAATTTCGCCGTAGGAGCGGCGCTTGAGCCGCGAAGCGCTTCGGCAAGGTTCCCGCAGTTGGCTTCGCGGCTCAAGCGCCGCTCCTACAGCCTGAAATAACGAGGTTTTCCATGTTTACCGGCATTATTGAAGCCATGGGCCAGGTCGCGGCCATGACCCCGAAGGGGGGCGACGTGACCTTGTTGATCAAGAGCGACGCGCTGGACTTTTCCGATGTGCAGCTGGGTGATTCCATCGCCGTCAACGGCGTCTGCCTGACGGCCACGGCCCTGCCCGGTGGTGCCTTCGAGGCGGATGTATCCGGGGAAACCCTGTCGCTGACGTCACTCAAGCAGATTGCCGTGGGCAGCCAGGTAAACCTGGAAAAGGCCCTGACGCCGACCACCCGGCTGGGCGGTCATCTGGTCAGTGGCCACGTGGATGGCCTGGGCAAGATCGTGCAGATGAAGCAGGATGCCCGCTCGGTACGCATCGATATCGAAGCGCCGGCGGAGCTGGCCCGCTACATCGCCCACAAGGGCTCGATCACCGTGGATGGCATCAGCCTGACGGTGAACAGCGTGGACGGTGCGGTCTTTTCCCTGAACATCATCCCCCATACCCAGGATGTCACCACCATTGGTCAATGGAGGGTGGGGACGCCAGTGAACCTGGAAGTTGATATAATCGCCCGCTATCTGGAGCGCCTGTTGCTGGGCGACAAGGCCGCCGAGCCGAATGCGGAAGGTATCTCTATGGCATTTCTGGCCGAAAACGGGTTTTTGAAAGGCGGCTGAAGCCGCCAGTAACAAGCCGCAAGTGACAAGCTTCAACGCGATAAAAGCGGGTTGCCATCAATTGCAGGCTGGAGTGCGCCAACATCGCGGCGTACCGGAAAGACAGGGTTCGCACTGGTTTTCCTTGTAGCTTGCGGCTTGTAGCTTGCAGCTCATCACCGGTGAAAAATGCAGAGGAAGTGCCGTTTGCTTCCACGCTAAATAGGTCGAGTACCACTATGCAGCTCAACAGTATTGAAGAACTGATCGAAGATATTCGCCAGGGCAAGATGGTTGTCCTGATGGATGATGAAGACCGGGAAAACGAGGGCGATCTGGTGATGGCCGCCGAGCATGTCACCGCCGAGGCAATCAATTTCATGGCCCGCTACGGCCGTGGCCTGATCTGTATGCCCATGTCTCGCGAGCGCTGTGAGCTGCTGGAACTGCCGTTGATGGTACAGAGCAACGGCAGTGGTTTTGGTACCAAGTTCACTGTCTCCATCGAGGCCCGTGAAGGGGTGACCACCGGGATTTCCGCTGCCGATCGTGCCCGCACGGTGCAGGCCGCCGTGGCCCGCAATGCCCGCGCCTATGACATCGTCCAGCCTGGCCACATTTTCCCGTTAATGGCCGAGCCCGGTGGCGTGCTGCGGCGTGCCGGTCATACCGAGGCATCCTGTGATCTGGCCATGCTGGCCGGTTGCGAGTCCGCCGGGGTGATCTGTGAGGTGATGAACGACGATGGCTCCATGGCCCGCCGCGAAGACCTGGAAGTGTTCGCCAAGGAGCACGAGCTGAAGATTGGCACCATTGCCGATCTGATTCAGTATCGTGCGCTCAACGAGAAAACCATCGAGCTGATGTCCGATAACACCCTGGATACCTGGTACGGTGATTTCCGTCTGGTCGCCTTCCGCGACACCGTGGATGGCCTGACCCATGTGGCCCTGGTCAAAGGTGAGATCAGCGAAGACAAGGAAGTGACCGTTCGGGTGCATCAGGTGGATCCGCTGCGAGATCTGATGAGCGCCAAGATGAATGGCCGCACCGGCTGGAACATGCATCGCGTTCTGGAATCTGTCTCCCAGGCGGATGCCGGCGTGGTGATTATTCTGGGTCAGGATTATGAATCCCAGGATACCGTGGAGCGGCTGGAAGCCTTCTTCGGCGGCACTGCCAGCAAACCCAAAGGGGAATCCCGTGCCTACCGCAACATCGGTACCGGCTCCCAGATTCTCAAGGCCCTGGGGGTGCGCAAGATGCGCCTGCTCAGCTCGCCGATGAAGTTCAATGCGCTCAGTGGTTTCGATCTGGAAATCACCGAGTATGTGGAAGCAGATAGTTGAGATAAGTCGGACGTCTGAAGTTTGGCGTCGGACGACAATTTCAAGAGCGTCAGACGTCCGACTTTCGACGTCCGACTGCAAGTTAAATACTGAGTCGGTCGCCGTGAGCCACCGGCACTGACAGGAAGGCAAGCATGCAAAACATCAAAACCCTGGAAGGCACTCTGAACAATGTGGGCGGTCGTTACGGTATCGTCGTTGCACGTTTCAACAGCTTTGTGGTGGAAGCCCTGCTGGAAGGCGCGGTGGATGCGCTGGTCCGTCACGGTGTCAGCCCTGATGATATCGAGATCATCCGTGTCCCCGGTGCCTGGGAGATGCCGGTGGCAGTGAAGAAGGTCATCGAAAAGCGCGATTACGATGCAGTGATCACCCTGGGTGCGGTGATTCGCGGTGGCACCGCCCACTTCGAATATGTGGCCGGCGAAGCAGCCAAAGGCATTGCCGCTGTCCAGAACGCCACAGGCGTACCGGTGGTCTTCGGTGTGTTGACCGTGGACACCATTGAACAGGCCATCGAACGTTCCGGCACCAAGGCTGGCAACAAGGGTGCCGAAGCGGCCATGAGCGCGCTGGAAATGGTCTCCCTGTTTAAGGCACTGTAATTATTCGGGACGCGGCGCGGGGCGCAGGCGTCCCGCACCACTTCCTGACGTTGAGGCAGCATGAACAATCCTTCCACACCCAGTGCCCGCCGCAAGGCGCGCCGATTCACCATGCAGGCCCTGTATCAGTGGCAGCTGGCGGGTGCCGCCGTGAGCGACATCGAAGCCCAGTTCCTGGCTAACCAGGATTTTGCCAAGGCAGATCGCGAGTATTTCCATGACCTGCTGCACGGGGTGCCGGCCCAGGTGAAAGAGCTCGACGAGCTGCTGACGCCCTATCTGGATCGTCGGGTAGAAGAACTGTCCCAGATCGAGAAAGCGATCCTGCGCCTCGGCGCCTACGAGCTGAAAGAGCGCCTGGATGTGCCCTATCGGGTGGTGATCAACGAAGGCATCGAACTGGCCAAGGTGTTCGGTGCCGACGATTCCTTCAAGTACGTCAACGGCGTGCTCGACAAGCTGGCGCGCAAGCTGCGTTACCAGGAAGCCGCAGAACGTCCTTTCCGCGATTGAGCGGGTGCGCGCAGGGCTCTCTGCGCGCTATGCTTCTCCCATGACAGACACCTCGACGCTGCAGACGCTGGATGAATTTTCCCTGATTCGGCGTTACTTTCATCGCCATGGTCACCACGGTCCGGATGCCGGCGTGGTGCTTGGCCCCGGTGACGATGCGGCGATTCTGACTCCCCCCGCCGGTCAGCAACTGGTGATGACCCAGGACACAAGCCTGGCCGGGCGCCATTTTCCTGACGACATGGATGCCGCTGATGTGGGCTACCGCTGCCTGGCGGTGAATCTGTCCGACCTGGCGGCCATGGGCGCCGACCCCCTCTGGTTTCTGCTCTCGCTGACCCTGCCCGACGTGGATGAAGCCTGGCTGGCAGGCTTTGCCGATGGCATGTTTACACTGGCCGACCAGGCCGGCATCTCCCTGGTGGGGGGCGACGTGACCCGGGGCCCGCTGTCCGTCTCCATTCAGGCCACCGGGGCAGTGCCGCCGGGGCAGGCCCTGCGCCGTGATGGCGCGCAGGCGGGCGATCAAATCTGTGTGGGCGGTGTCACCGGCGCAGGCCTGCTGGGTTTACAGCAATGGCAGCAAGGAATGCGCAGCGGTGTCGCTATCGATCACTTCCGACGTCCGTCTCCACAACTCAGCCTGGGGCAGGCGCTGCGGGGACGTGCCACGGCCTGCATCGATATCTCCGACGGGGTGCTGGCGGACCTGGGCCATATTCTGGCCGCATCCGGTAGTCTGGGGGCCTGTTTGCAGGAAGACGCCTTGCCGCTGGGCAATGCTGTGCTTGCCGGTTGCAGCGATGCAGAGCAACGTAGGCTGCAGCTCCAGGGCGGCGATGATTACCTGCTACTTTTTACCCTGCCAGCGCAGGAAAGCCTGCCGCCGGGCTGCTATTGTCTGGGCACGGTGGAGCGGCAGGCGGGCCTGCGACTGGCAG
>NZ_DEXN01000019.1:0-29186 GCF_002364155.1 Alcanivorax sp. UBA3183 | reverse complement strand
GCGGGCCTGCGACTGGCAGGCCAGGACGGAACAATAACGACGTTGCACGCCACTGGCTGGCAACATTTTTGAGTAACGCACACGGGCTTGTCGGCATGATGGGTGAAGCATGTTGCGTGTTGCGTAAAAGCGAGAGATGTCGATGGAACTGAAACGCCCGAAGATGACAAACCCGGTCCACTTTCTTGCCTTCGGCTTTGGCTCAGGCCTGGCGCCCATTGCGCCAGGGACTTTCGGCACGGTGGCGGCCATGCCGATCTGGTGGTTGTGTGCCCAGTTGCCGATGTGGGGCTATCTGCTGGTGACGGCGCTGGTGATCGCGGTGGGCCCGTTCCTGTGTGGGAAAACCTCCCACGACATGAATGTGCACGATCACCCTGGCATTGTCTGGGATGAAATCGCCGGTCTGTTGATCACCATGATTGCAGTGCCGGTGACCTGGTGGGGGGCGCTGGCCGGGTTTGTGGCTTTCCGGGTGTTCGACATTATCAAGCCCTGGCCCATCGGCTGGCTGGACCGTCGCGTGGAAGGCGGGCTGGGTATCATGGTGGACGACCTGCTGGCCGGGGTGTATGCGGCAGTGGTGGTACAGTTGCTGATTATTTTTCTGCCGCAGTGGTTTACCTGAGTAATCGCCAGGAAGCGTCGCCACTAGGGGCTGTGGCCACAGGGCTGTCCAAGAGGTTTGTTGCATTGATCTGAATTGCCCTAATATCGTTTTGTCACTACCGCTGGCACGAAAAGGATGGCGCCACGCCGGCTTAGCCCTTAGCCTGAATGGATAATAACTGATCAACCGCAGGCAGGGATTTGCCATGTCGGATACCGATCCCCGTTCCAGGCGGGTGGTGGTGCCGGGGGTGCGCTGGTTACGCTTTCCCCGGCGCCTGGAAACCGAATACCGTGAATATCAGTGCCGGGAAGCCGTGGAAGGTTTCCGGGTCAATGCCTTTTATATTCTTCTGCTTTATCTCCTCCTGATCACCGGTATCTATGCGTTGGCGCCGGAAGCGGTACGTGGCCGCTGGCTGGCCACCTATATCTGGGTGGGGGTTATCGTGCTGGTGGCCGGCGGCCTGGCCCAGGTGTCCGCCCTGAATCGTTATTTTCCCTGGTACGCGGGGCTGGGTAGCTTTCTGGCGGTGGCGGTGTCCATGGCCATTCCCGGTTTTATCGATGGGTCGGTTTCCGTCCAGCTGGCCCATGTGTCGGTGATCTATGCGTTGGTAATTGTCTATGCCATGGTGGGGCTGCGCTTCCCGGTGGCGGTAGCGGCCTGTTGGGGTGGCGGGTTGCTGGGCTGGTGGCTGTCTGAGCGCTTCGGTCACGGGGTGGACTGGCAGGTGGCTCACCGTACCTATACCGGGGTGAGTCTGCTGGGCATGTTCCTGTGCTATACCTCAGAAGTGCGAGATCGCCAGCTGTTTTTCAACCAGCGGCAATTGCTGCGCCAGCAGCAACGCACCCAGGCTCTGGCGGAACGGCTGCATCGGCTCAGTCGCGAGGACAGTCTTACCGGGCTTGCCAACCGGCGCTCCTTTGATGAGGCCCTGGATCGGGAATGGCGGCGCTGCCAGCGTGAGCAGCAACCGCTGACTATCATGCTGGTGGATGTGGACTGCTTCAAAGCCTACAACGACCATTACGGACACCTGCAGGGTGACCGCTGTCTGCAGCAGCTATCCAGTGAATTACGGCGTTACGGGCGGCGGGGCGGCGACGTGGTGGCGCGCTTCGGTGGTGAAGAATTCGTGTTGCTCTATCCCGGCATTGCGGACACCGAGGCACAACAACTGGCTTCCCGGATATGTCGCTCGATACGCGCTCTGGCAATGCCGCATTCCTGCAATCCCGACACCGGCGAAGTCACCGTCAGTGTGGGCGTAGCCGTATTGACCCCCGGCCCGAAACAGACCGCAAGGGCCTTGCTGGATGCGGCGGACCGTGCCCTGTACCAGGCGAAACAAAGTGGACGGGACACCTGGCGACTGTATGAGCCGCCACCCAGAGTGCGGCTGGTCAAGGATGACAAGGGGTTGTAGGGCTCACGCAGAATGCCTGCTGGGTGGGGCAGGTCCACCCACAAGATCTCAAACCCGATTTTCACCACAGAGGACACAGAGCTTTCAGAGAAAATCCCGAAAAGTTTTTCCTCAGTGAGCCCTGTGTCCTCTGTGGTAAAAACGGTTCGCTGTTCAGCGTGCTTCGCGCAGGCGTTGTTGTTCGCTGAGGCGGGTGCGGATTTGCGCCTCGATACCCTGGGCATCCAGTCCGGCCTCGGCCAGCAGCACATCCCGTTTGCCGTGGTGGATGAAGTGGTCCGGTAGAGCCAGGTTGAGCACATCCACCAGCAGGCCTTCCTCGTGAAGCAGTTCGTTCACCGCCGAGCCGGCGCCGCCCATACGCTGGTGGTCTTCCACGGTCACCAGCAGGGTGTGACTGGCGACAGCCTGGAGGATGGCGTCACGATCCAGCGGCTTCACCCAGCGCATATCCAGCACGGTGGCATTGAGGGCCTTGCCCGCTTCCTGCGCTGCCGGGGTGAGGGCGCCGAAAGCCAGGATCGCCACCTGCTGACCGTCACGGAGAGTACGCGCCTGGCCGATGGGCAGGGCTTCCATGGCCTTTTCAATTGCTACGCCGGGCCCGGTGCCGCGCGGGTAGCGCACCGCCGCCGGACCTTCGTGCTGGTAGGCGCTGTATAGTAACTGCCGACACTCGTTCTCGTCGGAGGGGGCGGCGATGATCATGTTGGGCACGGTGCGCAGGTAAGCCAGATCAAACACGCCGCCATGGGTGGCGCCGTCTTCGCCGACCAGGCCGGCCCGGTCCAGGCCGAAGGTCACATCCAGATCCTGCAGGGCCACGTCATGAATCAGCTGGTCGTAGCCGCGCTGCAGGAAGGTGGAGTAGATCGCCACCACCGGTTTCTGGTTTTCACAGGCCAGGCCACCGGCCAGGGTCACCGCGTGCTGTTCACAGATGGCCACGTCATGGAAGCGATCCGGGAAGCGCTGGCTGAACTCCACCATGCCGGAGCCTTCGCACATGGCCGGGGTAATGCCCACCAGGCGCTTATCCTGCTCGGCCATGTCGCACAGCCACTGGCCAAAGATGTCCTGATACTTGGGTTTCTTAGGCTGGCTGGGGACAGCCACCTGTACCTTGGGTTTGGGCTCGATCTTGTTGATGGCGTGGTAGCCCACCGGGTCCGCTTCGGCGGGGGCGAAGCCCTTGCCCTTGGTGGTGTAGACATGCAGTAACTGCGGGCCTTCCAGGGCACGCATGTTGCCCAGGGTGCGCACCAGCTCGTCCACATTGTGGCCGTCGATGGGGCCGATGTAGTTGAAGCCGATGGCCTCGAACAGCATGTCCGGGCTCACCATGTTTTTCATGCTTTCTTCAGTGCGGCGGATAAAATCCCAGGCTGCCGGCATGGTGGAGAGCACCTTCTTGCCGCCTTCGCGCAGGGCGATATAGCTCTTGCTGGCCCAGATGCGCGCGAAGTAGTTGGACAGGCCACCCACGTTGTGGGAAATCGACATGTTGTTGTCGTTGAGAATCACCAGCAAGTTGGAGCGGGTGTGGGCGGCGTGGCTCATGGCCTCGAAGGCCTGGCCGGCGGTCATGGCGCCGTCGCCGATGATGGCCACCGCACGCCGGTCACTGCCTGCCATTTCCGCGCCCAGGGCCATGCCCAGGGCCGCGCTGATGGACGTGGACGAGTGGCCTACACCGAAGGTGTCGTACTCGGACTCGCTGCGCTTGGGAAATCCGGACAGGCCATCCTGCTGGCGGATACTGGTGATGCCTTCACGGCGGCCGGTGAGAATCTTGTGCGGGTAGCACTGGTGGCCCACATCCCACACCAGCCGGTCGTCAGGGGTGTTGTACAGATAGTGGAGAGCTACGGTCAGCTCCACCACACCCAGACCGGCGCCGAAGTGGCCACCACATTGGCCCACTGCGTAGAGCAGGTATTCACGCAGTTCGTCCACCACCTGTTCCAGCCGGGTGGCTGGCAGCCTTCGTAACTCGGCGGGACTGGTCAGCATGTCCAGCAGCGGAGTGGCCGGGCGAGTCAGCGGGATTTGCGTAAATGTCTTGGGCATAGAGGTATGCAGCCTGAAATGCACGGCGAAATGAGACCCTAGTATACCTTCAGCAGGCGTCAGGCGTCAGTGATCGCGGGAGATGATGTATTGCGCCAATTGTTGCAGTGGTTGGGCGCGTTCTCCGTAGTCCGCCAGGGTCTGTTGGGCCTGTTGGCAGAGCTCCCGGGCCCGCTGTTGGCTCTGCTCCAGGCCTAGCAAGGAAGGGAAGGTGCTTTTCTGCAGTTTCTGGTCGGAGCCGGAGGGTTTGCCCAGCTGTTCGGTGCCGGCGGTGATATCGAGAATATCGTCCTGTATCTGGAAGGCCAGGCCGATGGCATCGCCAAACCGGTTCAGGTCGTTGATCAGCGCAGTGGCATCCACTTCCGCGGCGAAATAGCCCAGTTGCAGGCTGGCAGTGATCAGCCGGCCGGTCTTCAGATAATGCATTTCTTCCAGTGCCGCGACAGTCTGCTGCTGGCCCTGGGCGAGCATGTCCTGCATCTGCCCGGCGGCCATGCCGTCCACGCCGGCGGCCAGGCAAAGGTGCTGGATCATGGCGATGCGGGTTTCTGCGCGGTAATGGCCGCTGTTGGCGAGCAATTCGAAAGCACGGGTATGCAGGGTGTCGCCGGCCAAGATAGCGGTGGCCTCGTCGAAAGCCTTGTGGCAGGTGGGCTGGCCCCGGCGCAGGTCGTCATCATCCATGGCGGGCAGGTCGTCGTGGACCAGCGAATAGGCATGAATCAGTTCCACGGCGGCGGCGGGCACATCGGCTTTGGCCGGTTCGGCCCCGGCCAGCTGGGCGGCACCGTAAACCAGCAGTGGGCGGATACGCTTGCCGCCGCTGAGGGCCGCATAGCGCATGGCCTGGCTCAGTCGTGGTGCGGCACTGGCGGCGGGCACGAAGGTGGCCAGTGCCTGCTCCAGACGGGCCCGGCTGGTCTCGCCGAGCTGGTCCAGGGCGGGGAAGTTACTGGCCATTGTCTTCACCGGCAAAAGGAGCCGGCTCGGCGTCAGTGTTCTGCTCCAGCAGAATACGTACCTTCTGCTCGGCCTGTTGCAGGGCCTGTTGGCACTCCCGGGAAAGGCGAACCCCTTCTTCAAAGGCTTTCAGGGACTCTTCCAGGGTCAGGTCACCAGATTCCATCCGTTCCACCAGGGATTCCAGATTGTCCAGTGAGGTTTCCAGCGCGGGGGCTGCCTGCTTTGCCATGTGTTTCTCCTAGCCTGAGTATGTCACCAAAACGCGCTAAACCATGCACAGGTGTGATGATAGCAGTCGGAAAGGCGATTTGGGCGGTCTGGGCCGGTGTATTTGGCGGGAACAGTAATGCACAGGCGGTGGTGAATCAATTGCTATCTGACCGTCTGTGGGGCCTTGAGGCGCCATTGTTCGATTTTTTTGATGGGTCGCAAGTGGCTGATAATGAAAGGGTAAAAATGGGCTTTTAGAAGCCGGGGAGAATTGATTCCAAATGGTTCTAAACAGGGGGTTCCGGTGCTGGCGGTGGCCTGCTTATAGTGAAAGGCCCACCGGGGGTCGCAGGCAGCTTCTTCCTCTGATCTCCTAAGCTATGGCGTTTAGTCTGCGTCCCCGGCGGGGATCCTATCGACGCGGCAACAACGCGAAAGGCTCAAGGGTTAAATAACGAAACAGGCCGCGCCCTGGCTGGGCGCGGCCTGTTTCGTTTCAAGCTGCACTAAGCCGTACTGTCGCCTTCAGAAATCGTAGCGCAGCCCCACAGTGAAGACCTGTCCGTCACTTTGTACCTGGTAGCCAGCCAGCGGGTTGAAGCTGTCCGAGTTGGGGGTGTAGATGGCGTAGCCCAGCTCCTCATAGAAGTATTCGGCGAAGAACTTGAGCGCCTCGGTATGCTGGTAGTCTACGCCCACATGGGCGGAATCCCCCTGAAAAAAAGCTTCGGCTTCTCCGTCGCTCTCTTCCCCCTGGGCGTACATGGCCTTGAAGGTGTACTTGTTCCAAGTGTAGGAGCCATACAGGTTGTAGGTGACGGGATCCTCATCCACGGTGACGCTGCTGTGGGAAAGCAGTTGTTCCACCTTGGCCGCAAAACGCCAAGGCCCGGTGGTGTAGGTGGCTGAGGCGCCGACCTGATCCGGGCGGTCACCGGAGTCCTGTTCGGTGTCCTGATAGGCCGCCGCCAGGGTCAGGTTGTCCACTGACCAGGACAAGGCATATTGCATGGTATCCAGATAGCTGGTGCCGGCTTCGTCAGTCATGTCCACCCCGGATACCGTGGCGGTGATCCCGGCCATACTCGGCGAGGTATAGGTCAGGGCGTCGCGGCGGAAGGCGGCCTGGGTGGCATAACCGGAGTAGAACGAACTGAAAAAATCCACCGGGTAGGCCACGTTGTTGTAGTAAACCAGCCACTGGGTGCCCACCGTCACGCTGCCGAACTGATCATGAGCCGCAGAAATCGTCGCCACCCGGGGCATGCTGTTGTTGTCTTCTTTATAGAGTTCATGAAAGAAGGTCGGGTCCTCGGCGCGCAGTCGGGCAGAGTTGATCGGAAATTCCAGCGTTGCAGTGATATCCACGTTGTCGAAGTCGTTATAGCTGGCGTTGACGCCGAGCCGCGAATAGGCGTCGCGCAGGCCGGTGTAGGAGTCGTCCTCTCCGGGTTGAGCTTCATCCACGGAAACCGCTTCCGTCTGGATGCGTAATGAACCGTAGGGGGTCACGGTCAGTTCCGCATTGGCAGGCAGGGCAGCCATGCCGCTGATTAGCGCCGCGCTGAGCGGCAGAGTGTATGGGTATTTCATCCTTGAGCTCCCTTCTTTCGTTTTAAATTCAGACAATCAGTACCGGGCAGTGCGACAGGCTGGCGACCCGCTGGGAGACACTGCCCAGAAAGTAGCCGTCCACATCGCCACTGGTACCCCGTGAACCCATCACGATCAGGTCCACGTTGTTGTCCTTGGCAAAACGGATAATGGCCCGGGAAGGTCTGCCTCCCTTGACGAAGGCCCGCACCTGTTCGGCGCCGGCGTCGGAGGCCAACTGTTTTGCCTGCTCTGCAACGGAAGAGGCATATTCCTTCAGCGCTTCATCCGGTAGCTGCACATCGTTGGGGCGAACCATGGACAGGGACGCCTCGAACAGACTGTGGTGTTTGAAAACGCAGAGCAGATACAGCTCGGCATCGTTGTCCTGCTGAAGCTTGGCAGCATGATCCAGTGCCTTGAGCGAGCCCTGGGAGCCATCCACGGGAACCAGAATCCTTTGGTACATAACTGCCTCCTTGCGGGGAGTTATTCCTCGCTCCAGTTAGTTGAAGACCAGATCTCGCAGGGACAAGGCGATCTGTGGAAACACGATAACCAGCAGCGTGGCTAGCAGAAGCATGATGACGAAAGGTGGGGTGCCTCGTATCACCTCCCAGTACGGGCGTTTGAAAATGGCGATGGCAGTAAAGATGTCACAACCAAAGGGTGGCGTAGCCGAGCCGACCGCCACCATCATGGTGATCAGGATCCCCACATGCACCGGGTCAAGACCGGCAGAGGCGACCGCTGGCGCGAAAATGGGGGTGAGCACCAGGATTACCACGATGGGATCCACAAACATGCAGGCAATAAAGAACGCCACGGCAATGGCCATCAGTACGCCGAAAGGTCCGGCTTCATTGATGCCCACGGCTCCGAGCAAGGTCTGCGGAATCTGGGCAAAGGAGATAATCCAGGAGAAGCCGTTGCCGACTGCCACCAGAATAAATACCACCGCGGTGATCAGGCCGGTGGACTTGGCAATGGCATAGATATCCATGGCCTTGAGTGACCGGAAAATCACGAACTCCAGAATGACCGCATACAGCACACAAGCTGCGGCCGCTTCCGTCGGGCTGAAAATGCCGCCGTAGATGCCGCCGACAATGATGACGGGAAAGCCCAGTGGCCAGAGTGCTTTTCGCACCGAGGAAAAACGCTCATTCCAGCTGGCCTTGGGTTCGGTGGGCACCTTCTGGATATGGGCGTAGGCGACACAGTAGGCGGAAAACATCAGCAGGATAAGTAAGCCGGGGCCGATGCCAGCAATAAACAGTTCGGCAATGGAGGTGCCGGTAATCACCCCGTAAATAATCATGCCGATGCTGGGCGGAATCAGAAAAGCGATATCGCTGGCGTTAATGATCAGCGCCAGAGTAAAGGAATCCTTGTAACCGGATTCCAGCATGCGCGGGCGCAGCGGCGAGCCAACGGCCACCACGGTGGCCTGGGTGGAGCCGGACACCGCCCCGAACAGGGTGCATGAGGCAGCGGTACTGACCGCCAGGCCACCTTTGATATGGCCGATAAAGGCCATCACCATGTTGACCAGCCGATTGGCAGACTGGCCACGAGTCATGATATCTGCAGCTAGAATAAACATGGGAACCGCTATCAGGGCGGTAGGGCGAATGCCGGCGAGCATTTGCTGAATAAAGAAGTCCATGCGGTCGAAACCGTCGAACATCATCACGAAGCCGACCACGGCGCCGACAATCAGCGGTACCATCATCGGAAACCCGAACAGCAAAAGCACCAACATGACGAGAAACATGATCCAGGCCATCATCCGTCAGATCTCCGTTTCCTGTTCGTCGTAACCATCGAGCACAGTGGTGGACAGATACACGTCCCGGGAGAAAATATTCTTTATCCCGGCCATGAAGTACTGAATGCCTGTGACGGTGAGCCCCACCGGCACCCATAGATAAATCAGATAAATCGGGAAGCCCAGAGTGGGCAGTACCCGGCCGCTGCTGTACACCGAGTAGATATAGCTGATCGAATACCAGCAAAGGAAAAACATGATCACGGAGGTGACGAAACTGATCAGAATCATCATCCACCTTCGGACCGAAGTCGGGAACACATCATAGATGGCGGACATGCGTATATGTCGGCCATGTCGGGCGGCATAGCCCAGCCCGGCAAAGGTGATCATGACAATCAGGATGCGGTTGAGTTCTTCGGAGAAGTGCAGACTTTCGCCAAGAATGAAACGGCCTACCACGTTTGCCACCGTGTTGATGGCCATGAGTAGGACGCCGGTAGCGAGAATAACGGCTTCGACTTTGGCGATGCCGTTGTCGAGGGTGCCGAGAAAGCCTGGCAGGGTGGACTTCTGCGGTGATGGCGCCCCATCGTTCATGATAGCGTCCTTCTGCGATTGCCGGTTGAGCGGATCATCCTGATCCGCGCCCCCGGCTTGTGGTGATTCTGGTGTTGCCGGGGAACCCCGTGGAATCCTGTACTGCTATTCAGGGTTCCGGAATTGATTAGTCGCCGGGAACCGACCGCAGAGCTGTTCGGCCCCGGCGTGGTATTGCCTGTTATTCGTTTTCGATGGCTTCAAGGTCAGCCTTGAACTGCTCAAGCAGTTCGGCGCCGCTTTCGCCGGTCATTTCCACGAAACGGTTTTCCACCTGCGGAGCCCGCTCCCGGAATGCCTGACGCTGTTCTTTGGTCAGGCGGGTCACGGTCACCTCGTCACTGTCCTCAAGAATCTTGTCGAGCATTTTTTCACCAAGACCGGGCACGTAGCCTGCAATATGTTCAAAGGCGTGATCAGTGGCATTGCGAACCAGTTCTTTATCTTCTTCAGACAAGCCGTTGAAGAATTCCTGGTTGGCCATCATGGCCGTGGTGAACTGGTTATGGCCGGTGAAAATCAGGTTTGGCGATACTTCGTAGAGTCCGCCGGACTGGATCCAGAAAATGGGATTTTCCTGCCCCTGAATGATATTGGTCTGCAGGGCACCGTACACTTCGCCCCAGGGCAGGGGAGTCGGGGTGGCACCGAATGCCTGGTAGGTTTCGGAAAGCAGCGGATTGGTCATGGTGCGAATATTTTTGCCCTGGAAACCTTCCGGTGACGTCACCGGTTCATCGGCGGTTATCACCACTTCCCCTTCCGGGTACATGGTCAGCAGTTCCAGGCCCTGTTCAGCGTAGAGCTTGGGGAACATCTCGTTGATGGCTTTGCTTTCCTCAAAGAAGGTAACCACTTTTTCGGATTCCACCGGCAGCAGGTAAGGAATGAAGAAAATCTGTGCCTCGGGGATCAGGGAACCGGTAAAGCCCGGTGACTGGTTGACGAACTGCAGCACGCCGGCCTGGGTCAGTTCCATGATGTCATCGGATTCACCCAGCTCACCAAAGCGGTGAATCTGTAACGTGTGTGCCGAGTTGTCTTCGATGTATTCCTTGAATTTGTGTGCGAAAACATCCTGCACATCACCTTCGTATTCTTCGTGGGCATAGCGCCAGTTCTGTCCCTGTGCTTCGGCGCTGGCGGCGGGCTCTTCAGCGTTATCGCTACATGCTGCCAGTGACGCCATCATCACTGTGGCCGCGGCGGCGCCTGCTAGTGATCGAATGGTCATTGTGTACCCTCATGTCTGGTTGACGGTGAAACAATGCCCGCAAAATCTTCCATTTTTCACGAACATTGAGGTTCACCTTGGCAAAGGAAAACCGGAAGTGCAAGAAACCGGGTCCCGTTTGTGTCAGGAATATCACCTGTTTTGTGGACCGGTGCGGAGTGTGCCGAAGTGCGTCTTTTTGCGGTTTCTGGTGTAGTCGGGCTGTCGAGGAGTGCTGATGCGCTGCGGGTTTCTACGGTAAAACACCAGGGGAGCTGGTGACGCTTTCTGTTAGAATCCGCGCCATGAAACTGATCCTTGCCCCCATGGAGGGCCTGGCGGACTTCTGGGTTCGCCAGGCCCTCACCGACGTGGGCCGTTATGACTGGTGTGTCAGCGAGTTTGTCCGTGTCAGCGGCCAGCTGTTGCCGCCCCGTGTCTTCTATCGCTGGTGTCCGGAGCTGAAACAGGGCTCCCGTACCCGGGCGGGAATTCCTGTGCACGTTCAATTGTTGGGCTCGGACCCTGCCTGCATGGCGGAGAATGCGGCCCGGGCGGTGGAACTGGGCGCGCCGGCCATCGATCTGAATTTCGGTTGCCCGGCAAAAACCGTCAATCGCCATCGTGGCGGGGCTGTGCTGCTTGATGAGCCGGACGTGGTGCATACGGTCACGGCGGCAGTGCGCCGGGCGGTGCCGTCATCCATTACCGTGTCGGTGAAGATGCGCCTGGGAAATGAAGAGGATGCGCTGGCGGTGGATAATGCCCGGGCGGTGGAAGCGGCGGGGGCTGCCTGGCTGACGGTTCATGGTCGCACCAAGCGGCAGGGTTACCGGCCGCCGGCCTACTGGGACCGCATCAGCCATATCCGTGAGGCCATATCGCTGCCGGTGATTGCCAACGGGGAAATCTGGACCCCGGAAGACGCCCGCCGTTGCCAGCATGAAAGTGGATGCCAGGATTTGATGCTGGGTCGCGGTGCGGTGGCTGATCCCTGGTTGGTCAATGCGCTACGTGATGAAGGTCGCGCCACTCGCTGGGAGGATATCCCGCCAGTGCTGAGCCGGTTTCTGGCCGATGTGATCGGCACCGGCACCGATGCCCAGGTAGCGGGGCGGGTCAAGCAGTGGCTCAGCTATCTGCGTCGTCAATGGCCCCAGGCCGGTGTGCTGTTGGAGCAGATCAAGCGTGAATCTGATCCTCAGGCTATGGCGCCGTTTCTGGCGGCGCCGATGTCGGGCCAGGCGGCGTCAGAGTAAAGCGCTGGAACGGCGGCAACACAAAAAAATCACCGTCGTGACGGTCGGCCATGGCCCGGAATGAGGCATCCAGATTGTCCAGTGCCCATGGCAATGGCGCCACGTCGTCACGAAGTTCTGCGAAAAAATCATCCCAATGCACCGGTATCACCGTGTGCGCCCCCACCGCCCGGGCGGTTTCCTCCATGAAGGCTTGCTGATAGGCCTCGCTTTGCTTGCCAAGGCTGGCGCTGGCCAGCAATGCATAATCGGCCTGGTAACGGTCCAGTTCGCCGGGCTGCATGCCGGCGCTACCCTGAATAAGCAGGCTGCCGGCCGGGTGGCTGATCACCAGCCCGTAGCTGGTGCCTTCTTCCCAGGCGCCCAGTGGCGCCGGTGGCGTTACCGGTTCGGTAATTTCCCCCTTGCCGGTCCAGTTTTCGATGGCTGCCGGCAAGGGCACGTGGCCGGCGGGTACAAAGTAGAGCGTGAAATCGCCGAACCGGTAGGGGTGGTGAGTCTGTACCGTGGTGATGCGTGCTTCCGGCAAGCCGCCACCGCGGCCCACCATGGCAGTGGACGCGGACCCTAGCAGCTGAGCGCCAGTACGCTGCGCCACCATGGGCGAATCCATGGCATGGTCGAAATGGGAATGCAGTACCGGGATGGCATCCAGCTCGCTGATGTTGGCCTGTTTCAGGACATTATCGATACGCTGCTGATTGGGCTCGATCATGCCAAAAAGCTGGGGGATGCTGACCCGGGAAAAGTAGCCGTCGGTAAGCAAGTGGGTGTTGCCGTCGCTGACCAGCACGGTGCTGGTGCCAAGAAAGGTAAGGGTAACCTCGCCGGGCTGGGCCTGAGGCTGAGCCTGGGCAACGGGCCAGTGATCCCGTGAGGGGGATAACTGGAATGACACAGTGATAGCAACAGCCGCTACCAAAAGGGCGCCGATCATCCATCGCGCAATTTTCATGGGACATCCAATGTTGTTCTGTGGGCAGGCCGTTCCGGGCCTGGGGACGCATTTTAACGGAAAACCTGCATTCTGACAGGGAATCTACTGCAATAGACTGTGCTCTTTCGCAAAGTCGACACGATGCTGGCGGGTTTTCTGTCAGTCATATCGTTGCCCATCCCGTCCGCCCTCTCTGCCGGGGCTTCGACTAAAGTCATACTGTGCCGCCGGTGCCCTTTGGCTAGTCTTGATAGCGAGCCTATCCCGATTTGTGGATAGCCCGTTACAACGAGGACGCAGAGGGACGAGTAATGAAAGAAGAAAATGCCCGCGCCTATTGGGCTGCCAACCTGCGATTGATTCTGACCTACCTGGCTATCTGGTTCGCGGTTTCCTATGGCTGCGGAATCCTGCTGGTGGATGAACTCAATCATATTCAGTTTTTCGGATTCAAACTGGGTTTCTGGTTTGCGCAGCAAGGGGCCATCTATGTGTTCCTGGTGCTGATCATCATGTATGCGCGATCCATGAACAAGCTGGATCGTAAATTCGACGTCCACGAAGACTGAGAGGGGTAAGATTATGGATGTTCAAACACTCACCTATCTCTTTGTGGGCGGTTCCTTTGCGCTCTACATCGGGATTGCGATCTGGTCACGAGCCGGGTCGACCAAAGACTTTTACGTGGCTGGTGGCGGTGTGTCTCCCATCGCCAACGGCGCGGCGACGGCGGCGGACTGGATGTCCGCAGCCTCTTTTATTTCCATGGCGGGGATTATTGCCTACTCCGGTTACGATGCCTCGGTTTACCTGATGGGGTGGACGGGGGGCTATGTGTTGCTGGCGATGTTGCTGGCACCCTATCTTCGCAAGTTTGGCAAGTTTACGGTGCCCGATTTTATCGGTGACCGTTACTACTCGAACGTAGCGAGGACCGTGGCCGTGATCTGCGTGATCTTTGTGTCCTTTACCTACGTGGCCGGGCAGATGCGTGGCACCGGTATTGTGTTTGCCCGTTTCCTGGAAGTGAATGTGAATACCGGTGTGGTTATCGGTATGGGCATCGTGTTCTTCTATGCGGTACTTGGCGGCATGAAAGGGATTACCTATACCCAGGTGGCTCAGTATTGCGTGCTTATCTTTGCCTTCCTGGTGCCGGCAGTCTTCCTGTCCATCATGATGACCGGTCATGTGCTGCCGCAAACCGGTTTCGGTGCCACCGTGCTGGATGCGGCAGGTAATGATTCCGGGGTCTATCTGCTCAATAAACTGGATCAGGTGGTGACGGACCTGGGCTTTACTGAATATACCGATGGCTCAAAATCCACCATTGATGTGTTCTTTATCGCCGCTGCGCTGATGTGTGGTACTGCCGGTCTACCCCACGTGATCGTTCGTTTCTTCACCGTGCCGCGCGTGAAGGATGCTCGCATCAGTGCTGGCTGGGCGCTGTTCTTTATTGCCCTGCTGTACACCTCCGCTCCTGCGGTGGGTGCCTTTGCCCGACTCAACCTGATCGATACGGTTCACCAGACCCAGTATGAAAAACTGCCTGACTGGTTCTATAACTGGGAAAACTCCGGTCTGATCGGTTGGGTGGACAAGAATGGTGACGGTGCGGTGCAAATGAGTGCCGGCGCTCCCTTCGAAGGCAAGCCTACCTTTGCGGGCACCCGTGCCGAAGTCCAGGGCAGCTATGGCGAGCGGGTTCTGACCAATACGCCCACCGACAACGATGCCGAGGTATATATCGACCGTGACATCATCGTGCTGGCCAACCCGGAAATCGGCAATCTGCCGGCCTGGGTGATCGCGCTGGTCGCGGCCGGTGGGGTAGCGGCAGCATTGTCCACGGCGGCAGGGCTGTTGCTGGTGATTTCCAGTGCCATTTCCCACGACTTGTTGAAGAAGACCCTGAAGCCGGATATCACAGAGAAGCAGGAATTGCTGGCGGCTCGGGGGGCGGCAGTGGTGGCGATCTGTATCGCTGGCTACTTCGGTATCAACCCGCCTGGCTTTGTGGCGCAGGTGGTGGCGTTCGCCTTCGGTCTGGCAGCGGCGAGCTTCTTCCCGGTCATCCTCATGGGCATCTTCTACAAGCGCATGAACAAGGAAGGGGCCATCGCTGGCATGCTCACCGGGTTGGCCTTTACCTTCTGCTACATCGTCTTCTTCAAGTTCGTGTCTCCGGAGCTGAACAGCGCCGAGCACTGGCTGCTGGGCGTGTCTCCTGAAGGTATCGGTACCGTTGGCATGCTGCTCAACTTCGCCGTGGCCTTCACCGTATCCCGGTTTACCGCCCCGCCACCGGATCATATCCAGCATATCGTGGAAGATATCCGTGTTCCGCGAGGTGCCGGGGAAGCTGTGGCGCACTAAAGTTAGGAGATGAGCGAAGCCGGTGTGGAAGCAGTCAGTCCGCACCGGTTTTGCGCTTTCCGGAATAAGGGAGGAGAGTTAAAAGTTGAAAGTTCAAAGTTGAAACGAGGGCTAGGCAGACGCCTGCCAGTTGCTTTGCTTCTCGCGCTTTTAGGCGTTGAACTTTCCACTTTTAATTGATCGGTCCGTGGCCATGATTGAAAAGGAACTCGACCAGTATCCGTTCAGCCTGCTGGGAACAGCGGGTCGGCATCGTCTGAATCAGGGCACTGATCTGGCCTATTACGAGCCCGGCGATATTATTCTGGAGGCGGCCAGCTCCAGTGATTACGTCTACGTGGTTCACAAGGGCAGCGTGGCGGAGCTGGACGTGAATGCCCCGGATGGGCGCAGCCAGGTGGGAGTGTATGCCGCCGGGGATCTTTTCGGGGCCATCAGTGTACTCAACGGCAAAAGCCGTTACCGCTTCCGTGCCGAGCAACAGACCCTGTGCCACCTGATTCCCGCCGCCCTGTTTCTGGAGCTGTGCGACAGTGAGCCGGAATTTGGACGGTTCTTTCGCCAGACGCTGGCGGAAAAAAGCCAGCGTCTGGCAGAGCGGCGGGAGGGGGGCGTCACCCTGGCCGGATTCATGCTGGCACGGGTGGATCAGTGCATGCGCGAGCCCCTTGTCATGGCCCCCAAGGCGACCCTGCGCGATGCAGTGACGGCGCTCAAGCAGCACGGTGTGGACAGCGTGCTGATTCACAGTGATGAGGGCTTTGCCATTGTCACCAAGACCGATCTGCTGACAGCCCTGGTAGTCAATGAACAAACTGCCGACACGCCGCTGGAAGCGGCGGCAGAGCGGCAGCTGGTGACCACCCGCCCGGACGACTATCTGTTTACCGCGCTGACCCGCATGACTCGCCACAAGGTGGCCCGGGTAGTGGTGATGGCCGGCGAGCAGGCGGTGGGTGTGGTGGAACTCACCGATGTACTCAGCTTCTTTTCCAGCCGTTCCTATGTGGTGGGTCTGGAAATCGAGAAGGCAGAATCCCTGGATGAGTTACGGCAGGCCAGCGAGCGTCTGCCGGAACTGGTGGAAGCCTTGATGGCCCAGGGCGTAAAGATGCGCTTCGCCATGGATCTGCTGGCCGCACTGAATGGGCGCATCATGGCCAAGACCTTCGGCATGGTTATGCCTGAGGAACAACAGCAGGCCTGTTTGATCATCATGGGCAGTGAGGGGCGCGGGGAGCAGATACTGAAAACCGATCAGGATAATGGCCTGATCCTGGCGGATGGTCAGCACTGGCCCTCCTGTGAAATCGACGCCCGTCGTTTTACCGAAACACTACTGATCCTGGGCTACCCGCCTTGCCCCGGCAAGGTCATGGTGTCCAACCCGGAATGGGTGGGCAGTCTGAGCCAGTGGCAGCAACGCATTCATGACTGGGCGGGGGATGTCGGTGGAGAAGGGTTGATACGCATCACAACGCTGATGGATGCCCATTGTGTGGCAGGAGACAACCGGTTGCTGGAAACCGTTCGTTCGGCCTTGTTTGATCGCTGCAGTAATGACGATTTGTTCATGGCGCATTTTGCCCGTCCTGTTCTTCAGTTTGCCACGCCACTGAACCTGTTCGGCTCCTTGAAAAAACCGCAGCATGGTATCGATATCAAGAAGGGTGCCTTGTTTCCTGTGGTTCATGGCGTGCGCGCTCTGGCGTTGCAGCAACGTATTCGTGAAACCTCAACACTGTCACGGCTGGAAAAGCTGGTGGCAGCGAAGGTGCTGGAGCCAGGCATTGCGGAAGACCTGGGCGAAGCCATGGAGCTGTTCAGTGAGCTGCGTCTGAATCATCAACTGGAGCACCTTCATGGCGATGCCATGAATATTCCCGACAACCATATTGTGGTGCAACGGCTGTCATCCCTGGAGCGGGATCTGCTCCGTGATGCCCTGCATCTGGTCAGTGAGTTCAAGCAGCGCCTGTCCCGTCGTTTCCATCTGGAATACTGAGGGCGGCCCATGGGTGCGAGGATACAAGCCATGCTGAGACAACTGCGACGTTTTAGTGATAGACACCGCCACGCTCATGGGCCTTTCGCACATCTGTTCATGCCCTATGAAGGCAGCGATGTGATCGCCATCGATTGTGAAACCACGGGTCTGGATAGCCGCCATGCTGAACTGGTATCCATTGCTGCGGTGCCTGTGAAGCAGGGGCGGGTGCTGACCAGCCAGGCGCTGGATATCAAACTGGAAGCCCCGGATAGCCTGGAAGGCAGTTCCATTCGTATTCACCGTTTGCGGCCGGTGGACCTGGATGAGGGGGAGTCCGTAGTCGCTACACTGGAGCAGCTGCTGGACTTTATCGGCAATCGTCCCCTGGTGGGCTGGTGCGTGGATTTCGATGTGGCCATGGTCAACCGCTATCTGCGCCCGCTGATGGGGTTTGATCTGCCCAACACTACTATCGAGCTGTCGTCCCTGTACCAGAAAAAAATGCGCCACTGGAAGCCGGAGCTGGAACCGGATCTGCACTTTGATGCCATGGCCGCCGCCCTGCAGGTTCCTGTCATGGAGCGGCATACCGCCCGTGGCGATGCAGTGACCGCGGCACTGATGTATCTGCAGCTGCAGAAGTCGACGATGAATTAGGTGATGGATCACGCCGTGGTCAGGACGTCTTGACCGTTGGGGCTCTGCTTGCAAAGCGAATAACTCCGACCGGTCATAAGTGCTTGGCCTTTCGCCTTGCAAGCAAGGCTCCAACACACCGATGGTGGAGAGGAAAATGCTCTACGCAGAAAAAATGGCTTTGATCGCCGGTCTCTGTATCGTGCTGTATGCCTACCTGCGTTACTGGCAACGGACCCGGGACACCCGTGGCCTGCTGATGTTCTGGCGACGGGAAATGACACTCACTGTGAGTGAATTCAAATGGCAGCGGGCAGGCGTCGCCCTATTGCTGGTAGCGGTGGCGCTACGTTTCGTTCAGGCGTTGCTATAAGCTGAAATCTGTATCCGTTAACCGGGAGCGGCGGTGTTTTCATTGTGGCAGCTGAGTGGCCTGGCACTGGGGTATGTGCTGGTGCTGTTCGTGATCGCCTGGTGGGGCGACCGGGCGGCACGCAAGGGTCGCAAAACCTTTCAGAATGCCTGGGTCTACAGCCTGGGTCTGGGTGTCTATTGCACTTCCTGGACGTTCTACGGGGCGGTGGGGGAAGCCGCACAGAACGGCTGGAACTACCTGCCCATCTACCTCGGCCCGATTCTCACGGTACTGCTGGGCGGTGCCCTGATCTACAAGATGGTGACGGTGGCCCAGCAGCATCATATTACCTCCATCGCCGATTTCCTTGCTGCCCGTTACGGCAAGTCCCGCCGGCTGGCGGTCCTGGTCACCCTGGTGGCGATCATCGGTGTGCTCCCCTATATCGCCCTGCAGCTGAAAGCCGTCACCCTGTCGTTTGATTATGTGCTCAAGGATTCCGCCCAGTACGGGGTGGATACCGCCCTGGTGGTGGCGGCACTGATGGCGGTCTTTACCCTGCTGTTCGGTACCCGCCATATCGATACCACCGAACACCAGTCCGGCCTGATGCTGGCGGTAAGCTTCGAGTCCTTTATCAAGGTAGTGGCCTTTGTGTTGCTGGGGCTTTACTGCCTGTATGCCATTTTCGATGGCCCCATGGATATGTGGCAGCAACTGGAGTTGCAAGGTGACGTGCTGCAGATTTTCGAGCCCACCCTGTTCTCGCAGAGTTTTGTCACCGCCCTGTTGCTGTCCATGGTCGCGATCCTCTGTTTGCCTCGTCAGTTCCATGCGGGGGTAGTGGAGAACAATGACCTGCGACACCTGCGCACCACCCGTTGGCTGTTTCCGCTGTATCTATTGATGTTTGCCATCTTTGTGCTGCCCATCGTGGTGGCCGGGGTCATCACCCAGCCTTATCTGATTGGTCAGGCAGACACCTATATGCTGTCGTTGCCCATAGCCCAGGACAATTCCGCCATGCTGATGGTGTCCTTTATTGGCGGCATCGCGGCGGCAACCGGCATGGTGATTGTGTCCACCATCTCGCTGGCCATCATGCTCACCAACGAGGTGCTGTTGCCCTTGTGGTTGCAGTCCCGGCTCCATGAAAAGGATCAACTGGCCGGCTTGAGCCGGCAGCTGCGATTCCTGCGCCGGGCCAGCATTCTGGTATTGCTGGGCTTGGCCTTTGCCTTCCATACCCTGATTGACCGTTTTGATGGGCTGGCCAGTATTGGCCTGCTGTCCTTTGCGGCGGTGGCCCAGTTTGCTCCGGCGCTGGTAGGGGCGCTGTATTGGCGCACCGGTCACAAGCAGGGCGCTTTTGCCGGGTTGGGTGTCGGCTTTCTGCTGTGGTTTTACTGTTTGCTGGTGCCGGTGATATTGCCCATGGAATGGGTGCAGGTGCTAAACGAACGGGGCCTGCTCGGACTGGGCTTGTTGCGGCCCCATGCCCTGTTTGGCATCGAGGGGCTGGAGCCGCTCACCCATGGCGTGTTCTGGTCTCTATTGGGGAACCTGGCAGCGTTTATCTATTTTTCCCGACGTGCGACCCACGATGCCCTCGACGAGGCTCAGGCGGCCCGGTTTGTGGACATGCCCATGGACTGGTGGCGCGAAGGGATTGGCCACCCGTCCATTACTACCGCAGAGCTGCTGGAAGTGTGCAAACGCGGGCTTGGCCATCCCCGAGCCGAGCCGCTGTTCTTCGATTACATGCGTCGGCGCAGTGTGTCCGAGGAGCTGGCATTACCGGCGCCTTTGCATCTGGTGCGCTACGTGGAGCGGTTGCTGGCGGGCACCATGGGGGCGTCTACCGCACGGATCGTGATGAGCACCCTGCTGCGCAAGCAGAACAGCCGTCATGACGATGTGGTGCGGATGATGGATGAGGCCTCCGAGCTCATCCAGTTCAATCACCAGTTGCTGCGCACCACCATCGAAACCATCAGCCAGGGTATCTGTGTGGTGGACCGAGAGATGCAGGTGGTGGCCTGGAATCAGGCCTACGTGAAGCTGTTCGATTATCCGGAGGGGCTGATCCGGCTGGGGCGGTCCATTGAGGATGTGTATCGCTATAACGCGGAGCGCGGCTACTACGAGGGTGACAACCTGGAAGAGGATGTGAGCAAGCGGGTGCAGTTGCTGCGCGAAGGTCACTCCCACCAGTTCGAGCGGGAGCTGCCCAACGGCATCGTCGTGGAAGTGCGCGGCACGCCGATGATCGGGGGTGGCTTTGTCAGTACCTACATGGATATCACCGAACGAAAACGCGACGAACAGGCCCTGCGTCAGATCAACGAAAACCTGGAAAACATGGTCTCCGAGCGCACCCGCAAGCTTACCGAGGTCAATGAAAAACTGGCCCGCGCCAACGATGGCAAGACCCGTTTCCTGGCTGCCGCCGGGCATGACCTGATGCAGCCACTCAATGCGGCCCAGCTGTTTACTTCGTCACTGCGTCAGCAGTTGATCAAGCGTGATGGTGGTGGCTTTGCCCATGAGGTGGCCGTGCTCGGGCATGTGGACACCTCTCTGCAGGCCGCCGAGCAGATCATTAGCGCGCTGATGGAAATCAGCAAACTGGATACCGGCACCATGCCGGCCCACGTGCACCCGCTGCGCCTGGGTAGTCTGATGGAACCGTTAAGCCAGGAGTTTTCTGCGCTGGCCGCCGCAAATGACCTCAGTCTGCGGGCTGTCATTTGTAACGCCGTGGTGGAAACGGATGAAGGCTTGTTGCGCCGTGTGTTGCAGAATCTGCTCTCCAATGCCATTCGCTATACCGAGCATGGGCGTATCCTGTTTGGCTGTCGTCGCCAGCACAATGCCATCCGCATTGACGTGTGGGATACAGGCCCGGGGATTCCCGATGACCAGCACGAGGCGATCTTTCGGGAATTCCAGCGCCTGCCGCAACAAAGCCGTAAATCGATAAAGGGCCTGGGGCTGGGCCTGGCCATTGCCGATCGCATCTGTCGTCTTCTGGGACATCGTTTAACGGTTCGCTCCTGGCCGGGCAAGGGCACCGTATTCAGTGTCACCGTGCCGTTGGCCAAGGGTGAGGTGCCGCCGGTGCTGCAGGAAACAGAAACCGTCAGCCAGGGCATTCAAGGCATGCGGGTTTTCTGCGTGGATAACGATCCGGCGCTGCTCGCCAGCCTGGTGGCTGCCCTGGAGATGCTCGACTGTGAGGTGATCGCCGCCAGCGGCCTTGATGACGCCCTGAAAAAAGCCGCCACCTGCCCGGTCCCGGATGTGCTGTTGGTGGATTATCAGCTGGATAATGAAGACGGCTTTACTGTTATCGACGGCCTGGACAGCGGCTGGGAAGACGTGGTCCCCGCCATCCTGATGACCGCCGACCGCAACCCGGCCGTACGCGAGCGCGCGGAAGAACAGGGGATTGGGTTTTTGCAGAAGCCGTTGACGGAGGGGATGTTGCGGCGAACGTTGGAAGGGGTTTAGGGCAATTGATAATTGAGAATGGATAATTGATAACGTCACGCACCAGCGTGTTGCCGCTTAAATGTAAGAAGTCGCGTCCATAAGTTGGGCGCGGCTTCTTACGTTTAAATGCAAACCGAAAATTTTCCGCGAGTTATTAATTATCCATTCTCAATTATAAATTGCTTTCCATTCCTTGCGGTTCAATCGCCAGATCCTTCAACGCCAGTACTGCCTGGGTGCGGTTGCGTACGCCCAGCTTTCGGAAGATGGCGGTCATGTGGGCCTTGATGGTGGCTTCCGAGACATCCAGCTCGTAGGCAATGACCTTGTTCTGCATACCTTCCATCAACATTCCCATCACCCGGAATTGCTGGGGGGTGAGGCTGGCGATGCGTTCGCTCATGGCGGAATGGTCCGGCAGGGTGGGGGGCATGGCCCGGCGGGCATGTTCGGGGAGCCAGCGCTCGCCCTCCATGATCTTGCGCATGGCATCGGTCATGGTATCGATGGAGGCCGACTTGGGAATAAACCCATCGGCACCAAAGTGAATGGCGCGTTGAATCACGTCGACACTTTCGGTGGCGGAAATGACCACCAGGGGCACCTTGCGATACTGCTCGCGCAAATAGACCAGGCCGGAAAAGCCATGGGTGCCCGGCATATGCAGGTCGAGCAGAATCACATCAAAGGGAATGGCCTGTTGGCCCAAGGTTTCCAGGGTGGCCAGGGAGTCCGCTTCGTGGATGGTGGCATCGACAAAGCTGGCCTCTACCGCCTGTTTCAGGGCAGCGCGGAAAAGGGGATGGTCATCGGCTATCAGTATTGTTGTCATGACCTTGATTTAAGCATGAAAGAAAAAAAGATGCTGCCCTTGGGTTACTCGAAGGGCAGCGTGGGAAAAACAGAAAACAACAGACTTCCTTCAGCGTAAATTCCTTGGCTCCTATGGAGCTCCTGAGCGAGGGGTCGTACACCCTGGCTAGCCTCAGAGCTCCCGGTGCGAGATGAAATCACCGGTTCACCCGGGTCTCCACCAGACTGGCCACCACAGCCGGGTCCGCCAGGGTGGAAATATCCCCCAGGCTGTCGTGCTCGTTGGCGGCAACCTTCCTGAGGATGCGCCGCATGATTTTGCCGGAGCGGGTTTTCGGTAGCCCGGCAGTGAAATGGATCAGATCTGGTGTGGCGATGGGGCCGATCTCCCGGCGTACCCATTGGCGCAGTTCCTGGAGAAGGGCATCGCTGGCGGCTTCGCCGTCATTGAGGGTCACATAGACATAGATGCCCTGGCCTTTGATGTCGTGGGGGTAGCCGACCACGGCGGCTTCGCACACCTGCGGGTGGGCGACCAGGGCGCTTTCCACTTCGGCGGTACCCATACGGTGGCCGGACACGTTGAGCACATCATCCACTCGCCCGGTGATCCAGTAGTAACCGTCTTCGTCGCGACGGGCGCCGTCGCCGGTGGTGTAGTAGCCGGGAAAGATGCTGAAGTAGGTCTGCACAAAGCGCTCATGGTCGCCCCACAGGGTGCGGGCCTGGCCCGGCCAGCTGTCGGTGATCACCAGATTGCCCTCGGCGGGGCCGTCCAGCAGGTTGCCATCGTTGTCCACCAGGGCCGGTTGTACGCCGAAGAAGGGCAGGGTGGCAGCACCGGGTTTGGCTTCAATAGCTGCCGGCAGCGGACAGATCATGATGCCGCCGGTCTCTGTCTGCCACCAGGTATCCACCACGGCCGCCTGGCCGTTACCGACCACATCATGGAACCACTGCCAGGCCGCCGGATTGATCGGCTCGCCGGCGGTGGCGAGCACACGCAGTTTGTCACGGCGGCTGCTCTGGCAGCAGTGGTCGCCACCGGCCATCAGGGCGCGAATGGCGGTTGGGGCGGTATAGAGAATTTCCACGTCGTAGCGGTCGATGATATCGCCCACTCGCTGGTCGTTAGGGTAGTTGGGCACCCCTTCAAACATGACGCAGGTGGCACCGTTGGCCAGTGGTCCGTAGACCAGATAGGTGTGTCCGGTGATCCAGCCCACATCGGCCGTGCACCAGTACACCTGGCCGGGCTGATAATCGAAGGCCAGCTGATGGGTCAATGAGGCGTAGACCATGTAGCCGCCGGTGGTATGCAGTACGCCTTTGGGTTTGCCGGTGGAGCCGGAGGTATAAAGGATGAACAGCGGGTCTTCCGCGTTCATGGCTTCCGCCGGGCAGTGGCTGTCGCTCTGTGCCTGTTCCTCTGTGTAGTCCAGATCGCGGCCGGGCTGCCAGTGGATGTCATTGCCCACGTGGCGAACGACCAGCACTTTTTCCACCACATCGGTGCCGTCCTGGAGCAGGGCTTCATCCACATTGCCCTTGAGTGGAACCGGCTTGCCGCCGCGGCGACCGGCATCGGCGGTGATCACCATTTTGGCGCCGCAGTCGGCAATACGACCGGCCAGCGCATCCGGGGAAAAGCCGGCAAACACCACGGAATGGATGGCGCCAATGCGGGCGCAGGCCAGCATGGCGAAAACGGCTTCCGGGATCATCGGCATATAGATCATCACCCGGTCACCCTTGCCGACACCTTGTCGCTTGAGCGTATTGGCGAGCTGGCAGACATGCAGGTGCAGAGCCTGGTAGGTGATCTCCCGGCTCGGCTGGCCGGGCTCATCCGCTTCCCAGTACAGGGCGACCGCATCGCCATTGCCGGCCAAGTGACGGTCGATGCAGTTGCTGCTGGCGTTCAGCTCGCCGTCATAAAACCAGCGAATATGGACATCATCCGGGTGGAAGCGGGTGTCGCGAATTTGCTGCGGCTCGCGTAGCCAGTCGATTCGCTGAGCCTGGCTGCGCCAGAAACCGACACTGTCCTGCAGACTTTGCTGATAGAGAGACTGGTAATCGTTGGCGTCTATCCAGCAATGGGATTTCAGTGCGGCTTTTACCGGCACGCGTTTACCCGTTTCCATGGGGTTTCCTCACTGATGTGATGCAGTTGTTATAGGAGTATTGCCAGTGTGCGAAAGCACGACGGGGGTCTGAATTAGACCTTGGTCTTAGTAGCGCAACAGGCGGCAGGCTTCAGGCAACAAGGCAAAACCGGCAAGGCATCGTAGTGGGCTTGCTGCTCCGGGCTTCTGGCATGTCACGGACTTCGACCTATGGCTAATAGTTGAGCACACAGGGTCCGAGCAAGCTGTTCGTGGAGTGACTTACGTGTTGATGAAAACAAGAGGACAGGGCCATGACAGCAATAAAACCCACGTACCTGTGTGCCGCCGTTTTGTTTGCCCACGCGGGTATCGCAGGTGCCGCAACGCTGGAGGAGCGCGTTGCCGATCTGGAAAACAAGCTGCAGCACAGCGGTGGCAATAGTCAGATCACCTTCGGCGGTTTTATCAAAGCCGATACCATTTTCAGCAAATACAGTGATGGGGAAGAAGCATCGTCGGCAATCGGGGAAGACTTTATGGTGCCCTCTACCATCCCCGTCGCCGGTGAAGAGGGTTCCGGCAAGCTGCACATGATCGCCAAACAAAGCCGTTTCTGGCTAAAGAGCGTAACGCATACCCCGGTGGGGGATGTGAAAGGCCACATCGAGATCGATTTTCAGACCAACGGCCTGGGTAATGAGCGTATTACCAACAGCTATGCGCCGCGGATTCGTCATGCCTATCTGAGCTGGGACAAATGGTTGTTCGGGCAAACCTGGTCCACCTTCTTCAATGTGAGCGCGCTACCGGAAACCCTGGACTTTGTCGGGGCTGCCGGCACCGTGTTCCAGCGGCAAGCGCAGATTCGCTACACCACTGGCCCAATCATGCTGGCCCTGGAAAACCCGTCCACCACCCTCTACGGCGGTGCGGAAAATCCCTACGACGATAACGGTGTGCCTGATGTGGTGCTGCGCTACAACCTGACCGGCGACTGGGGCAATGTGAGTCTTTCCGGCATGGGGCGTGAGCTGGCCTATCAGGACAATATTGGTGGGCAGGACCGTGACGAAAGCGAATACGGTTATGGTCTGGCTCTGGCGGGCAAGATGATGTTGGGCGAGATGGACGACGTGCGCTTCCAGCTCAATTACGGCAACGCCATTGGCCGTTACCACACGCTGAATGCGTTCCGCTCCGGGCAGATTGAAGCGGACGGTGATATCGATCTGATTGATCAGTGGAGTGCGGTTCTGGCCCTGCGTCACCACTGGAATGATACCTGGCGGTCCAATTTTGCGGTATCCATGAGCGAAGCGGACAACCCGGACACTGTGGCGGGCACCAGTAATGAAAGCGTGCAGAGCGCCCATGCCAACCTGATCTGGCAGGTGGCCAAGCCGCTGTCTCTGGGGGGCGAGTTGATCTATGCCGAGCGGGAAACCGAGGCCGGTGATGACGGTAACCTGAAGCGCGTACAGCTTACGGCCAAGTACGCATTCTGAGAAACGGCGCTTTAGGTTTAGTCGTTGGAGCCTTGTTCACAAGGCGAACTTTCCATTTCCTGAGGAAGCTTCGCCTTGTGAACAAGGCTCCAACGGTAAAGCCTAATGGGAAACAAAAAACGGGGCGCATTAAGCGCCCCGTTTTTTGCATGCAAGCCTTCTGCATGCCGCGTGTAGCGGCTGGTGATCTTAATCAAGATCCGCCGGGTACACGCCGTGCTCGTCGTGCACTTCCTTGCCGCTCAGGGGCGGGGTGAAAGCGCAGGCCACCACCATGTCTTCGTCGCCACCGTAGAGCCAGTGCTCGTCGTGTTCGTCGAGCAGGTAGATAGTGCCGGGGGTGAGATCATAGACCTTGCCGTCGGCGATGGTTTCGATCTTGCCGTTGCCGGAAATCACGTACACGGATTCCCAGTGGTTCTTGTAATGGATGTGGGTCTTGGTGCCCTTGAAGATGGTGGTGATGTTGAAGGAGTGACCCATCTTGTCATCTTTCAGAGACAGGCGCACAGACTGCCAGTTGCCGTTTTCGGCTTTGACACAACGCTCTGATTTTTCGGCTTCAGCCAGAGTACGAACGATCATGAATATGACTCCTGAGCAAAAAGGGAGAGAGGAAAGGCTCCCCCGGGGAGGGGGAGCGGGCAGCCTGTTAGGCAGAGATGCTGGCAACAGAGTGCGCTTCACCGCGCTTGATGCGGTCAGTCATCACTTCGGCAACGCTTTCCTTGACGATATCCAGAGCCCGGGTCAGGTCTTCTTCATCAATGGTCAGCGGGCACAGGGTCTTGATCACCTGATCATCGGCACCGGAGGTCTCGATCACCAGCTGGCGCTTGAAGCAGGCCTTGGTGATTTCGCCGGCCACTTCGCCATCGCGAGCTACCAGGCCCTGCATCATGCCGCGACCGTTCAGGTAGAACCAGTGGTCGTCATAGGTGTTGGCGATCTCGCGGAAACGGTCGGTGATGATGTCCGCCTTGCGCTGTACTTCCTTGGCGAACTTGTCGTCGCGCCAGTAGTGGTTCAGCGCAGCGGCAGCAGTCACGAACGCCAGGTTGTGGCCACGGAAAGTACCGTTATGCTCGCCGGGTTTCCACATGTCCAGTTCCGGCTTCAGCAGCACCATGGCAAACGGCAGACCGTAGCCACTCAGGGACTTGGACAGAGTGATAATGTCCGGGGTGATGCCGATATCATCGAAGCTGAAGAAGGTGCCGGTACGGCCACAGCCAGCCTGGATGTCATCCAGAATCAGCAGCATGTCGTGTTTGCGGCACACTTTTTCCAGATTGCGCAACCAGTCAAAGCTGGCTGCGTTGATGCCGCCTTCGCCCTGCACGGTTTCTACAATCACAGCAGCCGGGTGGTCCACGCCGCTGGAAGAATCGCCCAGTACCTTGTCCAGGTACTCGGTAGTGTCGAAGGCATCGCCCAGATAGCCGTCGTACGGCATCGGTGTGACACCACCCATGGTGACACCTGCAACACCACGGTGGTGGCTGTTACCAGTAGTGGCCAGGGCGCCCAGGCTCACGCCATGGAAGCCGTTGGTAAAGCTGATGATGTTCTCGCGACCCTTGATGTTACGGGCAACCTTCAGTGCCGCTTCTACCGCATTGGTACCGGTGGGGCCGGTGAACTGCATGACATAGTCCATGTCGCGGGGCTTCAGGATCACTTCATAGAAAGCGTCCATGAATTCCCGCTTGGCGGTGGTGTGCATGTCCAGGCCATGAACAATGCCGTCACGCTGAATGTACTCGAGCAGCTTCTCTTTCAGAATCGGGTTGTTGTGGCCATAGTTGAGGGTGCCCGCGCCGGCCAGGAAGTCGATGTATTCCTTGCCGTTCTCGTCATACAGGTAGCTGCCCTTGGCCTGGTTGAAGACCACCGGGAAGCTGCGCGCATAGCTCATTACTTCCGATTCGTGACTGTCAAAAATGTCGGTATCCATGATTCCTGTTCCTCGCGTGAATTCGGTGCTTGTTCGTTCTGGTCTGGGTTTCAGGCTTCGTCTCTATTGAACGGCCCGATACGCAGCAGGTATTCGTCATTGTGTTCGCCGGCAAAATGAATGCGCGAATCGAACAGAATAAATTCTTCCGTGGGTATGCTGCGCTGGTAGGCGAAGCTGCGGAACATTCCCCAGGACGCTTCATTGTCCGGGGTAATGGTGGTCTCGATAAACTGAACGTCGGCGCTTTCTTCGCGCTCTATCAGCTCGGCCAGCATGCGCTTGGCCAGACCCTTGCCGCGGGCTTTCTCATGCACGGCCACCTGCCAGACAAACAGCGCGTTTTGCTGCTTGGGTGGAATGTAGCCGGAGATGAAGCCCACCAGGTCGCCATCCATTTCTGCGGCGACAGAGGTGTCTGCAAAGTGCGTGCATTGCAGCAAATTACAGTAGACGGAGTTCTCGTCCAGCGGCTTGCACTCGCTGATCAGCTTGTGCACTCGGCTGCCGTCCTGGCTTTCCGGTTTGCGGAAAGTAATGTCATCCTGATTGTCGGTGGATGAGCCCGTTTTCTTTGCACTGTCTGCAACCATGGTTTCACTTTTGGTCCGTTTTAGAGAAAGAGTTGGCTTCGCGTTCGCGGCGGCTGCTTAAGTCCACCGCTGGTTGGGCGCGGTCAATAGCGCCCAGGTCCAGTACCGGAGACGCATCGATGTCTCCGGCATTCATCATGGCGGCCACCCGTTGCAAGGAGCTCAGTATTAAAGATTGCTCCCAGTCTTCCAGGCGGTCAAAACGCTCGATGAATTCGTCCTGAAGCGGGGTAGGGGCCTTGTCGATAATTTCGTCGCCGGCCCGGGTAAGGTGGGCATACACCCGGCGTTTGTCCTGCTCGCCGCGCTTTCGTTCCACCAGGGCCCGCTTTTCCAGGCGATCCAGAATCGTGGTAATGGTGGCCTGGCTGAGGGAAACCTCATTAGCCAGGTCGCCCATGGTGATTTCACCGTGGGCAGAGATCGCCTGCATGATAAGCAGTTGCGGCGATGTCAGGCCGGAGACCTTGCTCAATTTCCGTGAGTAGAGGTCGGTGGCGCGAATAATCTGTCGTAAAGCGATCAGCACGTCTTCGTGTCTGGCCATTGCCGTGAGTTCTCTTGATAACAAAGTAATGTGACCGTTATTAGACATAGGATGTCTGCAATCACCTTTGAGATGTAAGGATTTAAGGAGCCTCTGAGTAACTCCTTGCGTACTCAGCGCGGCCTGAAGGGTGCAGCTGTTGTG
>NZ_DEXN01000034.1:108759-109382 GCF_002364155.1 Alcanivorax sp. UBA3183 | reverse complement strand
TCCGGATTCATTAGACCACTACAACCGTACCTGCCCCAAAGGTCACGGCTATAAACCCTGCCATCAACCATAACCAGCCAACTTTTAGTTTTTCCCCATCCTTTGTTCTCATTACCAACCAAGTGATCGAAAACAACAGAAGAGCTCCGAGCAATTGCTCAGCAACTAGAGAGGCGTAAATAGCGCCCATGAATATCCCCTTCTATGCATGCCTAACAGCGTATTAGGTCGAACGGTTCGACATATTTATTTCGATATAATTATTTTACGGAATCCAGGCGAAGTACAGAAAAGCAAAGCCAAGTCAGAGCTTTAGCGAAAGAACGAGAACTCTTCTCACCTGACAAAACTCTAACGAGCGGCCTATTTCCTGGATTTTCCCGATATATCCCCTTTCAGAAAAACACCTTATATCAACCGTTTAGCTTTTTCTGTAAGCCATATCCTACANNTTACTCCGCTGCGCTACGTTCCTGAGGGGATATTTGGGGTATTTATCGGGTATAGGGAGGACCGGTCTATGTGGGTTTCGCGGTCGAACGACCTCTCCCACTGGATGTGGTGAAGCTGGCGCATAAAAAAGCCCGGGCAGCTTGTGGCTGCCCGGGCCGGTGGTGGCGGTT
>NZ_DEXN01000034.1:55807-108666 GCF_002364155.1 Alcanivorax sp. UBA3183 | reverse complement strand
GGGCCGGTGGTGGCGGTGTTAGCGCCGCTCTCCCTTAACGGTCTTCGTAACGCTGGTGCTTGAAGAAGATACCGGTGTCACCGAATTGGGACAGGGTGAACTCGGACTGGGTGACCAGTTCGCCGATTTTTACGGCGCTGTTGCGACGCTCTCGGGCATAGCGTGCGGTGACCCAGGGCCAGATGGATTTACGGATCTGCATGTCGGTGCCGTAGACGTCGTACACCTTGGTGCCCGCCGGGATGGCCGTGAGGTCGTCACGGAAATCATGGGGGGCGGTGCTGATGGTGTTTCTCAGATCCGGATTGGGCACGAAGTAGACCTGCGTCGGTGTTTTGACGCTGCCTGCCGCGCTGCCGTCCTGGTTCACTTTGGCCATGTCGCTCATCACCAGCAGCGTGGGCTTGGTGGATACCAGCGAGAACAGCGTGGTGGTTCCCAGGGTTTCATTCACTTCCGCCTGCACGTAGTTAGACAGTTCGTTGGCGAAGATATTGTGGTTGTTGCCCTGGCCGCTGAGGGTATAAAGCGCCGAGACGTTTTCCGAGCGCTTGCCGTCCACCAGCAGTTTCAGTGCCAGGCCGGGAGCGAAGCCTCGGTCGGACGGGTCGCCGGTAACGGACAGGCGTAGCAGGCCGTGGTCCGCGCCCTGGAACAGGCCGCTGTAGTCATGGCCCGCTACCGACTGGAACTGCACCTTGGCCAAAGCACCGCGCGGGTGAATCGGCTTGCTATAGCCTGGGGGCGCCACATCGGTGACATCCTGCACTTTCTTCCACAGTACCGAGTTGATCAGGCCGCCGATGTCGATGGGTTCGATGGCGGGCACTTCGCTTTCTTCGTAGCTGGTGCGCAGGGCGCCGTTGACCCACAGGTGGTCCTGTTTCGCCTGGGCCGACCAGTCCTGATAGTCGTCGGGCATGTTCAGGCCCCAGGGTTTGAAGGCGTTGTCCATGCCTACCAGGCTGGTGGCCAGCGCCGGGAAGTGACGACGAATCACGTCCACCATGGTGTGATCTTCCACCCAGTCGATGCCTCCGGCGGTGTAGACCTCGTCGGTGTAGTCGGTGGTGAAGAAGCGGTCGGTCATCAGACGGCGGGAGGCATTGAGGATGAAGATCTGGAAGGAAGTCTCGCCGAAGCCGAAGCCTTCCGGACGGGTTTCTTCTGCCAGCTGCCCGACCAGGGTGTCGATCATTTCGATGTCGTTGTTGTAGAGAGACTTCAGATCCGCTAACAGCTGGGGATCGCTGGTGAGGTCCTCGAAACTGGTGATTGGCTTGAGGCCGATCTGGCGGCGGAATTCGTTGTAGCGCGGCACGCCACGTTCCCGGTCACGCAGTACGTCGATGGCGGCCATGTCGATGTCGCCGATCAGCGGCATGGACAGGTTACGCAGGAAATCCGGGTAGTTGTTCAGGGTCAGCGACCCCGGATGGGTGATACCGAAGGAATACCACAGGCGGTCCTGACCCACGTCGCCGAGCAGGTCTTCCGCGTCGCCGTTACGGGTGTCCTCAATAGGAATTTCCTGATCGACGATGTTGGAACCGATGTCGTACACCTTGATCTCGTCGCGCAGCAGCGGGTGCATGCGGTACACGGAGACAAATTCTTCGGTCAGGGTGTAAGGCACGCCGTAGTTGTTCGGGGTACGCGAGCCGACCAGGCCGGCCAGGGCATGCTCGATGGAACTGGTGGGGCTGTCGCCCAGGCCGGTGTCGATACCGACCAGATCAAACAGGCTGCCCAGTTGACCCAGGTTGTTGTTGAGCACATCCAGGTCTTCCTGGAATTTGTCGCGGGTGTCGCGATCGCCGCCCAGGCCCCACCAGTTGGCGTACATGGCCCGCTCGAGCACCGGGTTGGCCAGAATCGCCGGGGTCCATTCCACGGTGTGGATCTTGGCCATCAGCGCGGAGTTGATCAGGCGCGCCTTGTCGAACAGCCACTGATCAGACTTGCCCGGATTGTTGGCCTTGAGCATGTCGGCGATGGCGTTGTGCTCCAGGGTGAACAGATGATGCATCATGCTCAGCCCCACCCACCAGTTTTCATTGAAGCCGGTGATGGGTTTGCCGCTGAGAAATTCCGTGGGCAGGCGGCCGTTGCCGTCCACTTTCAGCTTGCCGTCCACGAACGAGCGCACTTCGTCGTTGGTGTCCTTGTCGCTACCGTAGAGCTGCGAGCCATCCCACCAGTGGGTGTTGATGTTCTCGTAGGTGACGATGGATTCATCGCCGCTGACATCCGGGTCCGGGCGGGTACGCTGCACGGACATGGTGCCATCGCCCAGCACATCGCCCGGCGGCAGCGGGAATTCAATCGGGTTGGCCTCGGTGCGCGGACCATGGTCGAACCAGTCGTGCACCATGAACTGAATCCAGGAGGTGGCGATAAAATTCAGGGTGGTGGCAGGCTTGAAATCACCGCCACGGGACATGATCAGGTTACTGACTTCCCGGGGGTTGGGGGTCAGCAGGTTGCCACTGGCGTTTTCCGCATACACCGACGCCGGGTCTACGTTACGGCCGAAGTTGGCGTGGGCGGAGCCTTCCGCCGGATTGTCGAGAATATTACAGGTGCCGTCTTCGGTACGGGCGGTGAGACTGCGTTCGTCGCAGACAATGCTGGCGTTCTTTTCGTCCCAGCTTTCCATGTCGAACATGTTGTTTTCGAGCAGGTCTTCCCGCTGCCCGGCCAGTACCAGCAACGCACCCATAACGCCCAGGGTGCCGAATTTGGTGAGGGCCGGCCAGGTAACCCAGGGGGTCATAGCCATGATAAGCCTCCGTCTTTTGTTCTCGGGTATGTCGGATGACAACGCCCGGACTCTAGCAACGGGGTCGACCCCTCCACCCCCTCCTGCGGGAGGGGGTAAGCGGAAATCGCGAACCGGGTCATGGTTTGCAACGATAGGATTAAGGAGCCTCTGTAGGAGCGGCGCTCCTACAGGTGGGGTTTAGGAAGGCTATCTCGATGCGGCGCGCAGGACGGCTTCGGTGCGGCTGGAGACGCCGAGTTTGCTGTAGATGTTTTTCAGGTGCCACTTGGTGGTGGTGATGGAGGTGCCGGTCTTTTCGCTGATGCCCGCATTGCTCAGGCCACCCTGCAGCAGCTCGAAGATCTCCAGTTCTTTCGGCGTGAGTACCGAATCCGGGTCCACTGCCAGGGGATCGTTGGCGGGTGCCGCATCGAACACAGTGGGGAACAGCTGGGTATAGAAATCCGGCAACATCAGGGCACCGCTGCCCCATAGCCCCTGCATCAGGCTGGCCAGCCCCGGCGCTTCGTCAAACACGGAGCGGTTGATGTTGAGCAAACCGTAACGGGTGATCAGTTCATCCACCCGCTTGGCCTGCTCGCTGGCAGAAAGCCCCTTGCCGGTGATCACCAACAGGTTGGCCTCGATGATGGAGGCCCGAGTCATGATGCCAGCCGCCTTCACTACCGCCAGCAGCCGCTGCAACACGGCTTCCGCTTCGGCAAGACGGCCATTAGCGATCAGCCAGTAGGCCGCGGCAAGCCCTTTGCGTTCCCAGCTCTGGCTGTAGGTGGCCGGGGTACGCGTGGCGTTGTCAGCCACCCAGCCGGCCAGGTCGAAGCGTTCCGCTACCGCATCCAGTCGGGCCCAGTGACCGGTCGTGAACGCCTGGCGCATCATTTCCAGCACCGCCATGTTGACGAAGCGTTGGTAATTTCCCAGCTGCAAGATGCCGAGCAGTTTTTCCAGCATGCGCTCCGAGGGTTTCTGCTTGCCCTGCAAGTGTTGCAACCGCGACAGCGTCAGGTAGACGGTGGAAATCACTTCCGTTGCCGAGGCAGATGACACCATGGGCAACAGGTCTTCGCACAGTTGCTGGGCTTCTTCCAGCCGGTTCTGGTCGTACAACACCACCACCATCCCCGTTGCCCACAGGGACCAGGTGGGGCACTCCCTGGATGTGCCATGGAAATGCTCGTTGATAAAGGCCACCGCTTCACCGATATGGCCAAGCTGGTGATTGGCCAGGGCGGTAATCAACCCGGCGTAACCGGCGGTGAAATGATGCCCCAGCCGCAGCAGCACGTCCCGGGCCTGACAGGAAAACGCCAGTGCGGATTCCAGACGGCCATGCTGCAAATGGTAATAAGCCACCACGGCCAGGGAGAAGGCGCGGATATCCCGGTGCCCGCTACTTTCCATCAGCAGCGACAGATTGGCGCCTTCCATGAAGTCGGTGTCGTGTTGAAACAGTTGCAGGTGCATTTCCAGAAAATCGATCACCCGGGCATGGTTTCCCCAGGCAGCTTCGCCAGTGCGTGTCGCCTCCTTCAAGGCATCCAGGTAATAGCGGGCGCGAAAGAAACGGCGTGACAGGGTCAGGGTGCTGATCAGGGGCGCGGACAGCTCGTCGCGACTGAGAATCACGCTATCGGGCAGAGTTTCCGCCCAGTCGAGAATATGGGCGGTGTAGCCTTCGCGCAGCCAGTAATCGAACGCCTGCTCCAGGCAGTGAATGAACAGGCTGTCGTCCCCGGCCCGCTTGGCATGCCACACCGCCTGACGAAAATTCTGCTGACGCACGAAATAGCGGGTGGCCCGGCGATGAATCGGCGCGATGCAGTCGGGCATGTCGATGGCCACCCGGGCACGCAGGAAATCCTTGAGCAATGCATGGTAACGATACCAGCCGGGCTTGCCGGGTACCGGGATCAGAAACAGCTCCCGGGAGGTGAGCTCTTCGATCAGGCGGGCGGCGCGATCGCTTTGCAGCACCTGGTCGCACAGCTCGGCATTGAAACTGTCCAGTAGCGAGCTCTGCATGAACAGGGTGCGGGCGGTATCGGGCAGGCCCTTCAAGACCGCATGGCCGAAGTACTCCATCAACTCCGGCTGGCTGGCATCAAAGTCCTGCAGGGTCTGCATCCCTGAGCGCATGGCCGCCAGCAGGGCAATCTTGACCCCGGCCATCCAGCCTTCGGTGATGGTGAGCAGGTGGGCCAGCTCGTCCTCGTCCAGGGCCGTGCCACCCAGGCCTTCATTGAGCGCGGTAACTTCCTCGCGACGGATCTTCAGGTCGGCAGCGCCGATCTCCACCACCGCATCGTCCAGCCGCAGGCGACTGACATCAAAGGACGGCTGGGTACGACTGGCAATAATCAGATGGACGTCTGCCGGTGGCTGATCCAGCAGGGTGCTGATGACGCTGAGGGTTTCCGGGCTGCGGATATGCTGAAAGTCATCAAAGACAATAAACAGGGGCTCGCGGACCTGCTCCAGCGCATCAAAAAGGGCATCGGCAATGGAAGATGGTGGCAACTCAGCCACGTCAAAAGGCATGAACCAGGAGGTATCAAAGGCCGGCACCACTGCCCGGGTGCGTTCGGCAAAACGGCGCAGGAAGCGCACCGGATCATCATCCGCCGGGCGCAGGTTCAGGGACACAACCGCACGGGACTCGCCCCCGCTCTGCCACTGGCTGAGCAGCGTGGATTTGCCCGCCCCGGCCGGGGCCAGCAACAGGGTCAGCGGAACCCGGACACAATGATCCAGCAATGCCACCAGTTCCTTCCGGTAGAACCGACCCGCAGCGGGCCGGGACGCATCAGTCGCACTCATTTCTGGTCTGCCTAGCGTGTTTTTATTGTTGTCGGCCTGGATGGGACGCCAGTACCGATATGCAAACTAGCGGATATCGGTACGACCGGCCCGGCATTTGATCACAACTTGAGCAACCGGGTAGCACCGTGGCCGCAAATCACAAAGGGAGGGGGCGCAACGAAGGGGACGGGGAAAAGTCGAAATGGTGGAGCCATCAATACGCTAACGGTGCCAGCCCTTCGCGATGCAAGCATCGCTTCCCACAAGGACCTGAAGGCCCCGGCAGCCACAAAAAAGCCCCCTTCCCGTTAAGGAAGGAGGCTTTAAAGAATTCCCTGATTGGATCAGGGAATCGGCAGGTAGCCACCGTCCACTTCTTTGGTGACGATCGCCACCGCGTTGTGGGCATGCAGGCTTTCCAGGTGGTTCACACGCAGCCAGAAGTCCTTGTAGCACCCCTGCGGGTTCAAGGCCTGCTTGAGACGGCGCGCCGCATCCTCGCAGAACATCAGGTTCTGACCGTTAAGCAGGGCAAATTCCTGCTCGTCCACCCGTTTCACGGCGGTCTGCACCGGCGTTTTCAGGGAACCCTCGATGGAATCGATCAAGGCGGTGATCGGGAAGGCATCCCCTTCGGTGTGGTCCAGCAACACCCGCACCTGGGCCACGGAGCGCTGGCTGTGTGGGGTCGCCAGGATGCCCTCTTCGGTACCAAGCCATTCGAACACCGCATCCGCATCCACTTTGCCTTCGGCAAAATCGCGGCGGAACTGTTCCTGAATCAGCTGGCGGGACAGCGCTGCAGAACAGGGGCAGGTAGAGGAATATGGCACTTCCACGTACATCTCGATACGCATGCCTTCTTCACACAGGGTGCCCTTGATGCTCACCGGATAGCTCTTCCAGCCGGAGTAGCTGCTTTTCAGGGCCGGGCGACGCATGGAGTATTCAAAGTCCAGCTGCACAAAGCCACGCGTACTGAGGCCTTCATGGGTCTGCAGGAAATTACGCAGCAGCTGCTCGATGGACGCGGCACTGACCGAATGGTCGCCGAAGGTCTCTTCCAGCATCAGGAACAGCCGGGACATATGAATGCCCTTGGCGTCCGGATTGGCCAGGTTCACATAGGCCTGAATGGACGTGCTCACCGGGCGCTCGCCGGCCAGGGTGTCACTGACCCGGGCTGGCAGATGAATTTCGCTCATGCCGACCCAATCCAGGGTGCTATGGATGTGATCCACCATGGAATTGGACGCAACGTCCGGCATCTGTTTGGTGCCACCGGCACCCGTTTCACGTGTCATGGGATTCTCCATAGGGGCGTGCAAGGGGCCATGATAGGACCCTCCGGGTGAACAAAACGGTAACCCGGCCGTCATCGCCCTGACTGACAAGGGGGGCAAGTCTAGCAGAAAGTATCCCGCAAATTGACCATTTGCGGGCGCGGCTTTGTCTATGGGATTGACAGAAGCGGGCTATCAATCAGCCAGGCCGCTATCGTCAGTAACTCCAACCAGTTCCTGGAAGCGGGCCAACTCGTGCAGCGGCCGGAACATTTCTTCGCTACGGGCGTGGCGACGCAGGGTTTCCGAGGTCTGGATGGCAGCCTCCAGGTCGGTGAGGGCATTATCGATTTCGCCCAGCCCGGCCCAGGCGCAGGCGCGCTGGTATAGGGCATGGGAGTTCTCTTCATCCACTTCCAGTACCCGGTCGCACAGGCTCAGGGCCCAGCGCTGCTCGCCCAGCTCCAGGGCCGCATCCGCCTTCCAGGCCAGGGCTTCCGGGTCGTCCGGGCGCAGCTCCAGAATCCGGTCATAGAGCTCGATCTTGGCCTGGGCACTGGGCTCCTTGGTGGCCTTGAGCCAGAGGCTGTGGATCTCGTTGGTACGCTCGATCTCTTCCTGGTTTTCGGCGATGGTCAGGGACTTCTTGCGCAGCTCCCGTTCCAGGTCCGCCAGGCGCGCCTCGTACTCACTGGTCAGGCGGGCCATTTCCTTTTCCGCGTAGACTCGCACGTTGTCTTTCAAGTCACGGATGGTGGACCAGCCCACCAGGGCCAGAATGGAGGCGGCGCCGGCAATCAGATAGAAGAAGTAGGTCACCGTATTGGTGGCGTAGCCCATGGCCTTGTCCGCCACTTCCAGCTCCCGGTCGGTGACCAGCAGGTTCATCTGGTTACGGTACTCCATCATGTCCTGACGGAGGTTACGCAGCTCGCCAAGGATCCAGTTTTCCCGAAACTGGGAAATCACCGGCCCCTTTTCGATTTCGCTTTCAGCTTCCTGGCGGGGAGCCTCATCGGGTTCCGCCATTACCGTGGGCGCCAGGCCCATAAACAACACCCCCAGCAAAGCCAGGCGCGCAAGTCGCATTGTCTGCAAGACTCTATCCTCAATCTGTCGACTTACGTTCAAAAACGGCCCACGAAGCGGTCGCTTCAGGCCCAGGGTATGGTCGCATTAAGCCCTGCCATGCGCCACCACTGTGGCCACATTGGCCAGGACAGCTCAACCCCGGGAACGGTTTTGCCCAGCGCGCAATATTGATTCAACTAAGGGAGGGGTTTCGGCCCATGACAGGGCTTGAGGCAAACCCCGCGCAGGCCAGAGAAGACGTAGAGTGGCGCGGTTTTGGCGGGTTCCCGCCGGCAGTTACTTTGACTTCTAAATGTTTTATCTCTAAAATAGCTTATCACTTTTAGCAAGGAATTACTTGGCGTTGCCCTGAACGGTGCGAGGTCAAGGAGCCTCTGAATAACTCCTTGCATACTCAGTCTTTCAGGCTGGTTTGCAATCTAGGCGCGCTTTTGAAGGTGTATGTCCATCCATCGAAAAAGCGCAACAACGAGTGCGGGCCAGCCTGGAAGACCCGGAGGGCGAGGCCAGAAGGGCACATCTGCTGCGCTTTGTCGCTAGGAAAGGGAACCACCCTGTCCGTCGCGACAAAACACAACAGCTGCACCCTTCTGGCCTCGCTGAGTACGCAAGGGGCTTTTCAACAGCCTGCCAGCACTGCGGGATATCTTCGAAGCTGTGATTCCCGGCTACCACATGAACAAGAAACACTGGAATACCGTCAAGCTGGACGGCTCCATCCCGGTGGGGGAAATCCAGCGCATGATTGACCATTCCTATGCGCTGGTAGTGGGTGGTTTGCCGAAAAAAGTCCGCGAAGGCATGGCGGTCCGGCACGGCCGTGAGGCAGTCTACGCAGAACAGCAACAGGAGCGTTAACGGTGGCAGTGATTATTGGTGGTCTGATTGTTATCTGGCTTGGCCTTGGCATGGGCGGTGCCGCTCTGCGCTGGTTGGGCATTGAGCTGCATTACCCGGCTCGATTGGCGGCGCCCATGTTGCTGGCGGTGCTGGAAACCGTGTTGTTCCTGGTGTTTGTTCCCGGTACCGAGCTGCTGCCGGAAACTTGGGGCTGGCCCATGGCCGGCGGCCTGGTCGCCGCCGCCTGGTTGATCAACGGCGCGGTCAGTGGTCTGGATTGGTATCGCAACCGGTTGGTGAAAGAACCCCCGGTGACGGAATAACCCCCGGGGCTTCATGGGCCCGTAGGAGCGTGCTTGCACGCGAATTGCTTGCGGCAAGTCACGGGTTCGCGTGCAAGCACGCTCCTACAGGGGCCTTTGCGCTTACAAAGGACGCGTGTTGTTTTTACTCAGTGGCCTCTGTGCCCTCTGTGGTAAAAAAATCGCCTTTATCCTAAAAACTGCTCCACCCGGTAAATTCCATTACCCGATACACCCAGTACTTCCAGGTCGCTTCATCCGCGTAGACCCCGTAATCGGTACTGTGTTTCTCCCCGTCACGATTGTCCCAGCGTCTGGCAAAGGCGGATCGGGCATCGACCATAAGGGCGTGATCCGTTTTTGCCAGCACTCGCACGCTGCTTTCCAGGTTCAGGTTGTCCAGATTGCGGCGGGTGAAGTTAGCGGAGCCGATAATCACTTCCGAGCGTTCTGCTCCCCGTCGCAGCAGCATCTTGGTATGGCATTGCTCACCCTGGGTATTACACCAGCGCACCTCAATGCCCGCGGTCCGCAGCTCCGCCCCCACCTGGCGATTGGGGATGCCGTTTTTCTGGCGGCCGAAGGCATCCTTGTTGGGGTCCAGCAGCACGCGCACGGTTACGCCCCGCTCATGGGCCGCCAACAGCGCCTTCACCAGGGGGCGGTGGGACAGGTAGAACACAGAGATATCCAGTGCCTCTCCGCTGCGGCTGCGCTCAACGGCGGCCAGCAGGGCATCGCGGATGGCGCCTTCGGTGAGTACCTGAAGCTGGGCCGGGGCCGTGTCGGCAGGGGTCCCGGTCGAGAGTGTCGGCAGATCGGGCAGGCTGACGCCCGCCATTCGCGCCACGGCCAACTCGCTCTCCAGCATGTCCGCCACGGCCGGGCCCTGGAACGTGAGGCCCAGATTGCTGTGGGCGCTGCTGGCATCGTGGGGATTGGCCGTGGTGACCAGCGCGGTCCACCGGTCGCCTTCATCCACCACCAGGGTCTTGCGGTGGTTGGCCTTGAAGTTGAGCAGGGTAAGGTAACTGCGCAGGGTGACCTTGCCCGGCCCCATAGGGTTGGGCAGCCAGCCACCCTCGTTGCTGTTGCCCAGCCACTGACAGCAGATCCGCCAGATCCCTGACCAGCTCGGGTTGGAGTCGCGCAGGCGTGTCAGCGGGGTGGTGATCACCACCACCCCGGCGTCTTCCAGGCGCTCCAGGTGCTCGCTGTGCAGGCCACCGTAGAGGGTGTTGATCGGGTCACTGATCAGAATCACCGGCAAGTCAGGCTGCTGCTGTTTCTTGTCCAGCAGTGCTTGGGTCAACTGCGCTGACAAGGGGCGGTAGCTGGCATCGTCGGTGCCCTGAAAGGCATTGAACAGAAACATGTCCACCACCACCAGTTGCCGGGCCTGGCCGATCAGGCGCAGGGTCTCGTCGAAAATGCGCTGGCGCATCGCGCGCTTGCCATCGGCGGTTTCCCAGGTGTCATCCACCAGCAGGGTCAGGCCCTGGGCAGGCAGTAACGGCGACTCATGGGCCAGGCCGTCCGGCAGCGGTTTGTATCGATGCCAGAGGGCGGTGCAGGCGATCAGCGCCAGTAGCATGAGCAGGGCAAGTTTCAGTCGGATCATGGGCAGTCCATCCAGTGATTGCGGCTACCTTAACAGGGTGGGTCGTGAGCCTGAACCAAGTTGAATAATGGGTGGTACATACGTGCAACATTCTGCAAAGAATGTCGCCTCCCGGTAACTATCCTGCTACCGCACATCAACAGTAAGTCGGCACGCTGTCCATGAGAATGGGTTAACACTGATGTTAACAACAATAAGCCGGCCAGCGCGCCGGCCTGGAGTGTCCCATGAAAGCCCTTTCTCTTTTGCTGGCTACCGGCCTGGTAGCCCTGCTGGCCGCCTGTGGTGGTGGCGGTTCTTCATCGTCGCCGGCTGCCAGTAATCCGGTCCCGAACACTCCCGATCCGGATATTCCCGATGCCCCGCGGGCCGGGGAAGGGAACATCAGCGTGCTGTCCAACCGTGCGGACCTGATCAGTGGTGGTGATGCGCTGGTGGAAATTACCGCTGACGATAGCGCCTTGTTGAATGGTGCAATAGTGATGCTGGGGGATCGGGAGGTGACCCAGCAACTGACTGCCACCAGCGATGGGGGCCTCAAAGGGCTGTTGCAGGGTATGGGCCTGGGTGCCAATACCCTGACCGTGGTGTTGGCGGATGAGTCGGTGCTGGAGCAACAGATCATCAACCATCCCAACGGCGGCCCGGTGTTTTCCGGCCCCCAGTTGCAGCCCTGGCAGTGCACCAATGCTCAGGCTGTAGATGCCCAGTGCAATCAGCCAGCGGAGTACAGCTTCCAATATGTGCCGGCCAACAAACTGGAAAGCCTGCTGACCGGTTTCGACCCGGAAAACCCCGGATTGCCGGAAGCCTTCCAGCCTTATGATCCGGCGAATCCGCCTGCGGATGACAGCATTGCCCGGATAACCACTGATGAAGGGGTAGAACTGCCCTTTATCGTGCGCATGGAGGAAGGGGTTCAGAATCGTGACCGTTACCTGATCATGGCCCTCTATCAGCCGGATCAGCCCTGGACCGCCCTGGCACCGCAACCGCAATGGAACGGCAAGCTGCTGATTCATCATGGCGGTAACGTGGGAGTCAGTTATGGCATGGGTGAAGTGCCCCGCGGCGATATCGCCGGCACCGCGCCGGCGGGCGCCGAGCTGTTACTGGGTGACAGCATTACCACCGCTCTGGCGCGAGGTTTCATGACCCTGTCTACCGCCCAGGCCAACCTGGGCCATAACGCCAACCTGGTAACGGCGGCGGAATCGCTGATGATGGGCAAGGAGCGCATCATCGAACAGTACGGGGAAATCCGTTACACCATCGGCACCGGTTGCTCCGGTGGCTCCATCACTCAGCACCACGTGGCCAATGCCTATCCGGGCATTTATCAGGGGTTGATCGTGCAATGTTCCTACCCGGATGTCTGGACCACCGCCACCCAGTTCGCGGACTACAACCTGCTCAGCAACTACTTCGGCAACCAGCTGCCCACGGACCCTCAGGGTTTTCAGGAGGTGGTCACCTCGCTACTGACTTCCGGGGTGATTCCGGCCGCGCAGTGGTCCGCCTTCTATGGCCACTTGCCATTGAACCCGGTGTTCTCCGACCTGGCCTTCTTCCCGGCTGCCTACCCGAACCAGGAAGATTGCCCCGGTCTGCAGGAAGGGGTGGAAGTCTATGACGCCGAGTCGCAGCCGGACGGACTGCGTTGTGGATTGCTGGATTACATGATCAATCAGTTCGGCCCCCGTGACCCGTCGGTATGGTCCAGCAACGAGCAGTTGCTCGGTCGCGGTTTTGGCGGTATTCCGCTGGATAATGTGGGTGTCCAGTATGGTTTGAAAGCATTGCAAAACGGGGTAATCAGCGGCGAGCAGTTTCTCAAGTTAAATCGCGAAATCGGTGGGTTGAGCGTGGATATCGACTACCAGGCCGAGCGCACCGTGGCCGACCCGCAAGCCCTGCGTAATGCCTATCGCACCGGCGCCATCAACACCGCCGAGCATCTGGCCAAGGTGCCGATCATTGATCTGCGTGGGCCGGACCCGGGCATTGCCCACGATGCCTACCATTCCTGGCAGATGCGTGCGCGACTGGAGCAGAGCCAGGGCCATGCTGACAACCATGTGATCTGGTATGGACCGGCGCCGCTGTTTGGCGATACGGTTTTCACCACGGAAGCCCTGTTGGTCATGGACCTTTGGTTATCGGGCATCGAGCAGGACGACACTGCCACGCCGGTGGCCGAGAAAGTGGTGGCCAACAAGCCGGTCTATGCCCGTGACCGTTGTCTGTCGGTGTCGTCCCTGTTCGGCCCGGAGGGGCCCATCGTACCGTTGACCGGCAACCTGCTGTACCCGGAGCCGATCCTGCCGGGGCTGGATCTGTCCTTGTTGCCGCCGGCGCCGGCGGAAGCCGGGGTGGTGGTGGATGCGCTGACCGGCCAGGTATGTGGCCTGGATATCAGCGAGCTACCGGTAGTGGCCGAGCTGCCGGTGCTGGGGGACTTGCTGGGTACGCTGGGTGATTTGCTGGCGCCGCTTACCGATCCGATTCTGAACCTGCAACAGACCGTGGTGCAGACCCGTTTCGGCACCCCACGCACCGTGGCCGGTGACAGCATCGAAACCCTGACCAACAAGTGCCAGCTGAAACCGGTGGACCCGGCCGATTATCCTCTGGCCCTGGACCCGGACGCTTTTGCGGCTCAGGTAGCGGAAATTTTCCCGCAGGGCGTCTGCGATTACAGCAAGCCTGGCGAGGGGGTAATGCCCACGCAGACCTGGCTGCAGTACGGTGATTCACAGCAGGTGATTTACGGTGGTGAGCCGTTAGCCAGCGATGGGCAGAGCGCTCCCCGGGGCTGGGCGTCGCCGGCCTTCCAGGTGGAGATTCGCTGAACCCGGAAACCCGGATGTTAGAGTCCTGCTTGCAAGGCGAAGGGTGGGGACGACCTTCGCTTTGCGAGCAAAGCTCCAACGGCATTCTTGAGTGCCAGTAGTGGCTTGCAAGGGATCTCTAGCGATCCAGTTGGTAAGCCGTCAGCTCGCTGTCGTCATCAAAGCCCATGACGGTGCCGCCATTGAGCTGCACGGCTTTCCCGCTCAAGGTAACCGCTTCATCCCCCAGCACCCCGTCGTTAAACCGATATACCGGTTTGGGCGCCTCGTTCAGGCAGTGGTCGCGGAAACGGGCCTTGGCCTGCAGCACACTGTCCCGGGCGGTTTGCCAATGAGTGATGGCCTTCTCTCCATGGCGCTGCTGCAACATGGCTTCGGTGACTGTGGCTGACAGGGCCACGGCGGTGGCATTGTTGCCGCCAAAGCCTTTCGAATTGATCAGGCTGGCCTGCAAATCATCACGCTGCACATGCTCCATGGCGAAATCCAGATGCTGGCGGTGCACATCGCCGGCGATATGGTCGATGGTGCGGATGCCCGGCAAGACGCCCTGGGCAAAGCTGCCCAGGGCCGCCGCCAGCTGATCGCCCCCGGCGCTGCCCAGCGAGTGTCCCACATAGGCCTTGATAGCAGTGACCGGCCAATGGCGGATGCCGAAGGCGTCTGCCACCCGGTCCAGAATTACCGATTCGGTGACCCGGTTCTGGGGCGTGCCGGTGCCGTGGGCATGGACAAAGCTGTGCTCGCGCAGGCCCTTTTCGCCGATCAGCTGGCGGGTCAGGGCGGCGGCCTTGCCCACGGTCAGGTAGTTGCCGACCCCGGGAGCAGAAATGGATTTCTTGGCGCCGTCGGCGTGGATAAACACGTCCGGTACCGCACCAAGAATGTCGGCACCCAGCTCCAGTGCCAGGGCATCATCCATCAGCACGGTAAACTGGGCAGACTCGGCCATAGTGAAGCCGCAGTTGTCGGAAAACGGTCGGCAGGCACGACGCACATCGGCCTGAGTCGCCCCATCCAGTGCCGCCAGATCCTGGTCTTCCGCCAGCGCGCCCATGGCCCGGTAACCTTCCATGATTTCTGGCATCAGCGGTGCCTCGCTGGTGCCGACGATGGCCACCCGGACCTTGCCACTGCGAATGGCCTGCACCCCTTTTTCCAGGTTGTAGAGGAAGGTGGCGCAGGCGCCGAGCATGCCGCCGGTAGTCCCCACCGAGTGCAGCACATAGGCGTTGAGGAAATCCGCGGTCATTTCGCCCAGCCCCAACGGTACCTGTTTTGAGGTGATGCGCTGGCCGTTGGGGGGGAAGCGCATGACGCCGCCCAGGCCGTTGTCGTCCATCTGTGACATGGCGTTGCTGGCGTAAACCGCCACCTGGTCCGGGCGTACCTTGCCGGCCACGGTGGCCCAGTCGATACCCAGATCCCCCAGCGCATCGCTGATGCCGAAGATCGCCATCTGCAGGGCGCGGGGGTGATTGCGCGAGGCATACAGAGCGCCGGGGTCGAAGCCGTCCGGCAGTTGCCCGGCGGCGCTGACGCGGCGTGGGGCGTCATGGGGCACACGCAGGTCCAGCCCCGCAGGCAGGGTCACCCGGCTGCGGCGCTTGTCGATAGGAGAGACCTGCCAGCCAGCGGGTAGCGGGTCAGGCAGGTCCATGTTGCGCATTTCCAGGGTAACGGGAATGTCGCTGGTGCCGCTGATGGCGGCGTGGAGACGGTGGGCGTCGGGCAGGGCACGGATCAGCGTGGCCGCCAGCTGATCGTCCGGGGCGCGGCCGGTCAATTGGCCCAGCGAACGCAGAGTGTCCTGGCGGGTGATATCCGGCAGGGCATCAAAAATCAATCGCTGAAAGCCGAAATGCAAGGCGCTACGGCCGGCTGCATTGATGCCGCCCATGGCGGTAATAACGGGTAATGCTGACATAGTGCTCCCGGGCCTGTGCCCAACCGAAAACGGTGACTAGCCGGTCAGGGTACAGGTGAAATCCGGTTTTGCGTATACGACGGAGGGCGAATCCGGTCAGGAAAGTGCAACAGAGTTTGAAAGTGAAAGCGGATGTTTCGGAAATGAATTGTTGGAGGGGTGGCTTTGTCATTTCTACGAAGCCGCTGTAGGAGCGGCGCTCGAGCCGCGAACCGCGCTTGCGCGGGAATCGCCCGCAGGGGGATCAGGCATTCCAGGGCCTGACAGGTCTTTCTAAATGATCACTCCCTATCGCCTCGCTCCGCCTGATTCGCACCTCAAGAGGTGCTCCTACAGAGGGCAGGGAATGAGGACGCCGCCAACAAAAAACGGGGCCTGAAGGCCCCGTCTGGTCTGGCATTAAGCGTTGAGCGTATTACAGCAGCTCGATGGCTACCGCCGTCGCTTCACCACCGCCGATGCACAGGCTGGCCACACCGCGCTTGCCGCCGGTGCGCTTGAGCGCGTGGATCAGTGTGAGAATGATGCGTGAGCCAGTGGAGCCCACTGGGTGACCCAGGGCACAGGCGCCGCCGTGGATGTTCACCTTCTCGTGAGGAATGCCCAGGTCGATCATCGGCATCATCGCCACCATGGCGAAGGCTTCGTTGATCTCGAACAGATCCACGTCGTCCACGGTCCAGCCGGCTTTCTTCATCACCGCTTCGGTGGCACCGATGGGGGCAATGGTGAATTCGCTGGGGTGTTTGCTGTTGGTCGCGTGAGCCAGGATGCGGGCCAGCGGCTTGAGGCCACGCTCATTGGCCACGGATTCGCGGGCCAGTACCAGCGCAGAGCCGCCATCGGAGATGGAGCTGGCGTTGGCGGCGGTGACGGTGCCGTCTTTGGCGAAGGCCGGACGCAGGGTGGGGATCTTGTCGATGTTGGCGTTGCCGGGCTGCTCGTCGGTGTCGACAACCACTTCACCCTTACGGGTCTTCACGGTCACCGGCACGATTTCGTCCTTGAACCAGCCGTTGTCGATGGCGGCATTGGCGCGGTTCAGGGATTCGATGGCGTAGTTGTCCATGTCTTCGCGGGTAATGGAGCGCTTGTCAGCCACTTCCTGGGCGAAGGAGCCCATCAGGCGGCCGGTTTCCGCATCTTCCAGGCCATCCAGGAACATGTGGTCAAACACCTGGCCGTGACCCATGCGCATGCCGCTGCGTGCCTTGTCCAGCACATAGGGAGCATTGGTCATGGATTCCATACCACCGGAAACGACGATGTCGTTGGTGCCGGCCTTGATGGAATCATAGGCGAACATAGTGGCCTTCATGCCGGAGCCGCACAGCTTGTTGATGGTGGTGGCACCGGTGTTGTCCGGCAGGCCGGCCAGACGCATGGCCTGGCGGGCCGGGCCCTGCTTGAGGCCGGCGGGCAGTACACAGCCCATGATGACTTCCTGCACGTCTTCCGGCTTCAGGCCGGCACGAGACACGGCTTCACGGATAGAGGCGGCGCCCAGTTCGGGAGCGGAAACCGCAGACAGGGAACCCTGGAAGCCACCCATGGCGGTACGGGCACCATTTACAATTACTACAGCATCATCAGACATCGTTTTCTCCTGCCAGCAAAATAGTACCTGAATCCGTGACTTCATCGCGGCGCCTGACGCAAGCCTTTGCAGCCACAGAAAATTTGTCTTCAGTCGATCGTATTCCCTGATACGACGCTTCTTCAGAAAATCCCCCGTGACAACAAATTCTTACGCCATGCATCCACGCTGAAGTCACGGATTCGGGTAGCAGTTATCAAAATTTGGGGCGCATTGTACTTGAAACAAGGGGGATACACCCCATCTCACAGGGACCTGCCGGTCACGGACCAGGCATTGGCGATAGGATTCGTCTATTGCAGCCAAAGGCAATCATGGTAAACCCCCGGTCCGTGGTGGAGATTGCCGCCGGTAGCTTGTTATTATCATTCAGCCGCTGAGGGCAGGCATGCCCTCAGCGGGGAATTTCTTTCTGTTGCCGAGCCGCAACAGAACAACATGATGTCAGGGGAAATGACTATGGCTTTTGAATTACCGCCGCTTCCGTTCGAGAAAAATGCACTGGAACCGCATATTTCTGCAGAAACTCTCGAGTATCATCACGGCAAGCACCACAATGCCTACGTGACCAAGCTGAACGACATGGTTGCCGGCACCGACAACGAAGGCAAATCCCTGGAAGAGATCATCAAGAGCGCCCAAGGCGGTCTGTTCAACCAGGCCGCCCAGGTCTGGAACCACACCTTCTACTGGAACAGCCTGAGCCCCAACGGCGGTGGCGCTCCCACCGGTGATCTGGCTGCGGCCATCGACACCGCTTTCGGCTCCTTCGACGAGTTCAAGTCCCAGTTCAATGCCAAAGCGACCGGCAACTTCGGTTCTGGCTGGACCTGGCTGGTGAAGAACACCGATGGCAGCCTGGAAATCGTCAATACCGATGATGCGGATACCCCGATCGCCCACGACAAGGGCCAGACGCCGCTGTTCACCGTGGACGTGTGGGAACACGCCTACTACGTGGATTACCGCAATGCCCGTCCCAAGTATCTGGAATCCATCTGGAACCTGATCAACTGGGACTTTGCCGCCAGCAACTTTGCCGGTTAAGACGGCATATCCCATATAGGGGTACCGTTCAGGTAGTGAAAAAGGCCGCTTTTGCGGCCTTTTTCGTGTCTGTCTGGCGGTGGTGGGGGAAGTTTGCTAGCGTCCGTCCCGGGATATTGTCGGGGTTTGTGTGGTCCAACCCGCAGGTTCATGAAAATAACAGGTGTGATATGCGTTTTTTGGGAATCTTTTTTCTTGTGATGGGGTTGTCAGCCACCGCTGCCATGGCAGAAGGGCCGACGCCAGCCTCCGCCGAGCAAAAACAGAAAAGCCCCGAGCAGCAGGCCATGGATCAGTTGGCAGAAGCCGGCCTGCGCCAGGCACTGAAGGCCATCCAGAGCTCCGGTGGACTCTATCCTTTCGGCATGATTCAGTCCGGAGATACGGTGAGGGCGGTTGGCTATTCCGGCGACAGGGCCGACGCTCCAAGTGCAGAAGAGTGGGCCCAAGGCCTGTTTCGGCAGCTGCGTAAGATCGGCATGGAGCAACCGGATATCGAGCTGATGGCTCTGTTTCGCCTACACGAAGTCACCGCCGAAAATGGTGAAAAAGTCACGGGGGTATGGGCCCAGGTAGATCACCGCGATGTTCGCCCCTGGGTGATTTTCCTGCCGTTGCTCAAGAACGAAGAAGGCAAGCACGAGCTGGGCGATATGGTCTACTACGCCACCGAACAGCCGTTGTTCGAGAAAAGCGGCGAATAAATTTTTTAGATACAGGCAGGACTAAATGGGCGCTGTTCGGCAGCGCCGCAGTGCCCCCTGTGGCACTATCTGTCAATCGGCCCATGAACCGGACTATCCGGTATGCAGGACACAGGAATGACGCGAGATCGTGAAGTAAATCTGGGTAATCTGAATGATGTCACCGTGGATGATCATGGTGATGCCGGTCGCCGACCTTCTTCTGCCGGCAGCAACAAGCCCACGGAGAAGGGGGTGGGCAAGCCTCCCAAGGCCCCGAAAAAGCCGGTGCCGCCCTCCAGTGGTGGCGGCGGCGGTGGCTGGATGATTGCCTGTCTGGTGCTGGTGGTGCTGATCGCCGTGATGGGGGTCTGGTTCCAGAAACAGATGACCGTGCTGCAGTCACAGATGGACGAGCGCATTTCGGAATCCAGCCAGAAGCTGGGCAACCTCCAGTCCCGGTTATCTGCCACCGACGAGAGCCTGAACCAGTCGTCCGGGCAATTGCAGGATACGGTCCGCGCTCACGGCAAGAGGCTGGAAGAAAACAACACCGAAATCCGCAAGCTCTGGGATCTGAGCAACAAGCGTAACCGAGCGGATATCGCCGAGCAGAGCAAGAAATTGACCGCCTTGTCTGCCACCCTCAATGAGGTAAAAAAGGCCCAGGCCGGAGTGGATGGCAAACTGCAGGGGATCAGCAAGGACACCGCTGCCCTGAAAAAGCAGGTGGACAGCGCGGTGGCTGCTGTCAACAAGAGCAGTGAACAGTGGCAGACCCGCATCAGTCAGATGCAGACCCAGGTGGATGTGCTGGCGGAAAATATCAATCAACTGGAAAGCCAGCAGCAAAATCTGAAAAGCGGTCTGGCCAAGGTGGAAAAAAACCAGGCCGGGCTGGCAGCGTTGAAAGATCGGCTGGATGAGACAGAGGCGGCGATCGCGGCTTTTGATTCTTACCGGCTGCAGGTCAATAGTCGTTTGGACAAACTGGAAGGGCGCTGATCGGCCACGGGGGGTGGTGATCAGCTAAAAACAACAAGTAAAAGAGCGTCTTGCCATGGCCAAGTTGCCGGAAAGTAAAGAGCGGCGTTTACAGGGGTTGAATCAGGATGTACTGGCGGTAGCTACCCCGGTACCTGGGCCGGATCTGGAACCGATCAATCTGCGCACGCCCAAAAAAACCAAACCCATCTCGGTCAGCGAGGGTGGCCACTCCGGCTTGTTGTGGTTGTCCCTGGTGCTGGCGGTGATCGCCGTGCTGTTGGCCGCCAGCCAGTGGCTGGCCCACGCTGAAACCAGTCGTGAACTCAGTGAATTGCGAGAGCAGTACTATCAGCTGGCATCGCAGCGTCAGGGTGAGGCAAAAGAAGGCGCGCGCAGTCCGGCAAAAGCGCCTGCCACTTCTGACGTGTCTCCTGGTGATGTGGTGGTCAACAGCCTGCGTGACGATTTTCGCGAACTGAATGCGAAGGTACGCGGGATCACCGTTACCATGGCAAAACAGCGTAACAGCAACAACGAAAGCGCCGAGCTGGCCACGCGCCTGAACGAGATGGACAGCAAGTTGAATGGCCTGTCCTCACGGATCAGTCGTCTGGCCGAGCGTCCGAAAGCGGCGGCGATCCCGGTGGCACAACAGGCTCCGGACAACAGCGCCCAGCTATCCGCCCTGGCGGGCAAGGTGACCAAGATCGATAAAGACCTGCAGGCGCTTTACCGGATTCTTCAGGGGGGCTGATCCTGCTGGTAATTAACGATTAGCCTGCTAGAATACCCGCCCATTGCGCCAGTGGTGGAATTGGTAGACACGCCAGATTTAGGTTCTGGTGCCGAGAGGTGTGGGGGTTCAACTCCCTCCTGGCGCACCATCTCAAAGAAAGGCCGTAACAGCATTGCTGTTACGGCCTTTTGTTTTTTGGGCAAGCTTACGCCGGTTCAGTTGCGCCTACTGTAAAGATAGTTGCTCGCCCCTGAGATCGTCGGTCTGTAAAGGCCTCGAGGAAACGGCCCCGGGTTCTCCATAAACATTACCGGTTGGTTTATCCAGGTTTGGCAATAGGTTGCCCAGGTTTCTTATACCGCCACACTCTGGCCAGGGTCACTATCAAGTTAATTTCATTTGCCGCTAGTTTTTACCTTCTTTTCATACCGTTCAACTCTCATAGCCCTAACATGCGCCCTGTCGAATCCGCGAATCGGGGAAGGGTATGCGGTATTACCTCAGCAAGATAAAGGCCGACGAAGATACCTGGGAAATTCACACGGTGAATTGCCGGCATCTGCCAAATGGCACCGACCAGCGCATTTATCTGGGTGATTTCACCCACTGTATCCACGCCTTGCCAGTGGCCAAGCTCTACTTCCGCACCTTGCGGTTTTGCCCGGAATGCTCTCTGATCGCCTAGGTAGCTACTTGCGAGTTTGTCTCGCCCCGCGTAAAACAAAAGGGGAGGTGTCATTATGCGAGTACATACGCAAGGCAGAGAGCAAAAGACCGAACACTTTCCGCCGGGTAAAAAGCTTGAGGGGGATCGTGTGCGCCTTCTGGCGTTGGTCGCGTTGGCGGTGGGGGCGATGGTGTTAGGCGGGTTAATCTATGCAGAAGGCCAGGCCGCACACAGTTCATTGCATGGTATCAAGGCATCGCTGATGGAGGCGGTGGACTCACTCTAGACCATTTGGGGAAGCCGCCCGGCGAACCTCCCCGTGTTACCAGCCTAAAACGCGTTCTGTACGGTAACGGCCGTAGTCATTAGTGCCGTGTCCAGCACCTGGCGCCGCCGTGTCGGGTCCATCATGTTGAAACCAAAAGCCTGCAGGTCGTCTGCGTTGGGCTCCAAACGAATTACCCGCTTGCCCGCTTTTTCCAGTTTACTCACCTCCTGATCCACGATACCGGTCATGTAGCGGCGTACCCGACGCTCGATGGCGGCCAGGGGTGAGCGAGGCTTGTCCGGCTGCCGTGAGGCCATGGGCGCGAGAATGATTACCTCGTCTACGGCGCTGTCCACCAGTAGGTCCGCCGAGGTGGGAGAGGCGACACCGCCGTCAATGTAGCTGCGGTTGCCCAGGCTGACCGGTGGGCACCAGAAGGGGACCCCATAGGACGCGCAGACCGCATCGGCAATGGAGGCCTGCGGGGTGCCACCTTTGCCGAAGGGCACCCGTTTGCCGGTGGTGGTATCCACGGCCATGATCCAAGTGGCGGGGTGGGCTACCCAGTCTGCCCCTGCGGTAGCGTCGTTGATCAGTCGCCGGAAGGGCGCCATGTTGAACTGGCCCCGCGGCAGCAGGCCGCAGAAGGCAGTCAGCGGCGAGACTTCACCACGCAAGCCTTTCAGTACCAGCCGGGCACCGGTAAGGCTGGCGCCGGGCAGGGGGGGCAGGGCGCCGCCAGTGTCATGGTCATGATCCCAGCGGCACTGTTGGCTGGTGCCCTGCTGGCAGGCCAGCAACTGGGCCACGCTGACGCCGCTGCCCAGCAGGGTGGCCAGTACCGCGCCTGCTGAGGTGCCGATGAGAATATCGGCGTCGCGGGCATCCCAGTTCAGTTGCTGTTCCAGATGATGCAGGGCGGCGATGCTCCAGGCGCCGCCGGCGACGCCGCCGCAGCCCAGAACCAGGGCGCGACGTGGGGGCGTTTGGGTCGTGTTTGTCATAATCAGGACCTGTTCATATTAAAAGACGGGTTGGCTGGCAGGAGTCAGTGAGTAGCTGCCGGCATCAAAGTCCTTGAGCAGACGCTGCATTTCCAGCGTGCTCCAGGGGAAACCCACGCTGTTGAATCCGTTCTTGTCCAGGTAGTAGCTGGAGCAGCCGCCGGTGTTCCAGACCGTACCCTGCAGGTCTTTCTGCACCTTGCGGTTATAGGCTCTCTGGCTGTCGGCTTTCACTTCTACTCGGCTCAGTTGCTGGTCGCGCATGGTGTGCAGGGTGCTGAGGATATAGTTGATCTGCGCCTCGATGACGATAAAGGCGGAGTTGTGGCCGATGCCCAGGTTTGGCCCCAGCACCATGAAGGCGTTCGGCAAGCCGGCGATGGTGGTGCCGCGATAGGCCTGCATGCCGTCTTGCCACATGTCACTGAGTGACTCACCGGCATCGTTGAAGATGTGATCAGCAATGGGCGGTTCGGTGACGAAGAAACCGGTACCCAGAATGATCGTGTCCACCTCGCACTCGCTGCCGTCCTGACCCACCAGGGTGTTGCCGCGCACTTCCTGCAGGCCGGTAGCGAACACATCCACATTGCCCTGATTGAGCGCCGGGTAATACTGGTTGCTCATCAGTACCCGTTTGCAGCCCAAGGTGTAATCCGGGGTGAGCTTGTCACGCAGGGCCGGGTCCTTGATGGCCAGCCGGATATGCGCCTCGCCCAGTTTCTGGATCTGCCGAAGCAGGGCGGGTTTGCGAAAGCCGATGCCGAAGGTTTCAAAGCCGCCGTAGAGGGTCTTGCGCCAGGCGTTCAGGGTGAACGGCAGGCGGAAGAAGTTTTCCTCGAGTTTGGGGATGGGGTGGTCTGGCTTGGGCAGCACCCATTGCGGGGTGCGCTGGAACAGGGTCAGGTGCTTTACCTTCGGCTGGATTTCCGGCACAAACTGGATCGCCGAGGCGCCGGTGCCGATTACCGCTACCCGTTCGCCGCCCAGGTCGTGGTCATGGTCCCAGCGGGAGGAATGAAACAGCTTGCCCTGAAAATCCTTCAGGCCGGGAATGTTGGGAATGATTGGTTCGTGCAGGTAGCCGGAGCAGGCCACGATAGTGCGGGCCAGGTAGAGCCGATCGCCGGTCTGCACTTCCCAGAGGTTTTTGCTTTCCCGCCATTGGGCTCGTTCCACCGCCTGATTGAAGCGGATGTAATCGGGAATGGTGTGGCGCTGGGCGGTGTCGCGCACATAGTCGAGGATTTCCGCCTGCCCGGCGAAGGCCCGGCTCCAGTCCGGTTTTTGGGCGAAGGAATAGGAATACAACGCCGAGGGCACATCGCAGGCGCAGCCCGGGTAGGTGTTGTCCCGCCAGGTGCCGCCCAGATCTGCGGCCTTTTCCAGGATCACAAAGTTACCGAAGCCGGCTTCCCTGAGGCGAATGCCCAGGCCAATGCCGCTGATGCCGGCGCCCACGATCAGGACGTCATAAATCGGAGTATTGGCTTGCTGTGTCATGGCTTGTCCGGGGTCACTGGTTGGGTTGCGGGCTGAAGAAATCCATGGCCCGGTTAGTCAGATTCAGGTTGGCTACCTGCTTGGCGAGGGCGTAGACATCCGGATAGATCACCCGAGCTCCGCCCTTGCCGAAGGTGCGGTAAATGCGTTCGGCCAGTACCTCCGGTTTGCCGGTGGGGATATAACGTGACACCGGACCTTTTTTCACCTGGCTGCGCGCATGACTTTCCAGGCCGGAATGGATCGGTCCCGGATAGACGGTGATCACATTGACGCCCTGTTTTTTCAGGTCCAGCCGGGCAATTTCCGAGGCCAGGCCGATGCCGGCCTTGGCGCCGCCGTAGTAACTGCAGCCACGGATCGGCACGCGCCCGGCCATGCTGGCCACATTGATCACGCATCCGTTCTGGGCCTCCATCATGGCCGGCAGCGCCAGGTCCATGAGTCGCATGGGGGCGGTGAAGTTGATATCCAGCAGGCGCTTGCCTTGTTCCCAGCCGGTGCCGGTGATGCTGATGATGTCCATGATGCCGGCACAGTTGATCAGCACATCCACTGGCCCGCGGCGGTCCACCAGCGATTGCCACCAGGCGGGTAGAGCATCAATAGCGGTCAGGTCGCAGACTTCGGCCTGGGCATCATGGGTATTGGCGGCATGCTCGAGCGCCTCCGCATTCAGATCCACCAGGGTGATGCGGGCGTCAGGATGATGTCGGCGAAACTGCCCGGCGAGCTGGCCGCCGATGGCGCCGGCGCCGCCGGTAATCAGGATATGCGTTGGGGTCATGATTATTTGCTCTTGTTGTCGTGATTGGCGATGGCGAGCCAGCAGGCATCCCTGGCCCGTTTCAGGTCGTCGTCATCCAGGGTCAGGTAGCCCAGCCGTTCCGCCTTGAACACGCCCACAAAGGCCCCCCAGAACAGGGCGATGGCCAGGTCCGGTTTCATGATGTCGTTGAGCAATCCGGTGCGCTGACCGATCACCACCATGATGCCCAGGGGAATCAGCAGGCCCTGTTCCTGATGACGGCTTTCCGCGTCCAGGTAGTTGTGGTGATCCTGCATTTCCAGAAAACGAAAGGCATCCGGCTCCTCGCGGGCAAAGGCGGTGAGCCGGGCCCACAAGTTGTCGAACAGGCTGCGTGACGGGTGCATCAGATCCAGGTCGCTCAGCAACCGTTCCTGAAGACGACGTTTGCTGTCGCGGAACACGGCATTGATCAATGCTTCCTTGCTATCGAAATAGCGATACAAGGTGCCGACACCGACACCGGCTTCAGCGGCAATCGGTGGTACCGGTGTGCCGTGCAGGCCGTGCTCGGCAAACACCCGTAGAGCGGCACGAATGATCTGTTCGTGCTTGCGAGCTTCCTTGTTGTCGACCGGGGTCGTCCGGGCAGGGGTGGCCATGGCAGGTCTCACTCGACAGATGAATGAATGTTCATTCCGGAACTGTGCCATTGATTGATGTTTTTGTGGAAGGGTCATTTGGGGACAAATGAGAGAGGCAAGCCGTATGAGCGGCGATAGCCCAACAAAATCAAAAGCCTTTTCACCACAGAGGGCACAGAGCACACAGAGCAAAAGCCGCCTTTTGCTCAGTGATTTCTGTGCCTTCTGTGGTAAATCAGTCTTTTCAGAGTTTCGGCTACCGCGCCGCCAGCGACGCTCCTACGGATGGGGGTAGGGGTCAGATCAACCCCTTCTCCCGGGCGGCAAGCTCGGTGAGTTCGGCGGCGAGGGTGACCGGGCGAGCGTAGGAGCGGTCATAGTGGGCCCGGGCCAGGGCGTGGCATTCGGCACTGATCTGATCGTAGAGTTCTCGCGGCAACAGCCCCCGGGATGGGGGCAGGGCGCGCAGGCCGAAGCGGTCATAGGGGATCTGTTGTTTGCCGGCGGCCTTGAGCAGCTCCGGTACCCAGCCCTGGGGGGAAAGCTGGGTCTGGTAGCGCAGGTTCTGAAAGTCCATCTCTGCCGCCAGCCGGGCCGCATCGGTGACCACGAAATAGTTGTCCACCACCTGGCAGAGCAGCAGATTCAGCCGTTTCCAGACGATTTGCTTCTCTTCGTTAGTGTAACCATTCCAGTGCACCACCTCGTGACTGAAGCGGCAACAGCCACGACAGACCGTATCACCGAAGACGGTGGAACAGACGCCGATACAGGGGGTGTGGATACGATTAACTGCCATGGCGGAAGATTAGCAGAAAAGGCGGGGCAGGGTAGAGGAGGGACGAATCACTTGGCGGGAATTTGAGCACCTACCTTCATCTTGAGCAATACTCGCAAATCGGCCATAGTTAGCACCTTCATAAGCATTATCTTGCGCGGAATAATAAACAGGGTCGCCCCAGATCAACGGGAAGCGGCATCACTGGAGAATAATAATGCGATTGGCTGTGTTGCTGGCAGCTTGCCTGTGGACGCTTTCGGGATGCTCCAGCCTCGGTGTGGGAGTCCCCTCGACCCCCGGTGCCTTCATCCATGCCCCCCAGGGCAAGACCTTTAAACCCATGGATACGCTGGACCCGCGTAATGCCATGGTCTACATCTATCGTCCGATTACCCGTTGGGGCTATGAAGAGGTTCAGGCGCCGGTGTTTTTCCTGGACGCTTCCCAGCTGTTCGGTCTCAAGGCCGGGGCCTATAGCTGGCTGGAATTGCCCGCCGGCACCCATGACTTCTACGCTCGCCGCCCGCTCAGTGTGCTCTATCTGAAAATGGTGTTCGAGATGCCTTTGGAAGTGGAGGGCGGCAAGGACTACTACTTCCGCTACTCGGAAACCCGCCCGCTGGATATGGAAGAGCTGGTTGCCAATCCCCAGGATTACCAGCAAGCCGGGCCGTTACAGCAGGTACCCCGTGCCGTGGCCCTGCGCGAAATCGCTGACCTACGTCTGGATGAGCCGGGCGTCTACTATGCCGGCAAGGACAGTCAGGTGCCGCGCTGGGCGCCGTTCCATACCTACGCGACAGAATAATGATCGCTGCGAGTGGCTAGCTGCTCGCAAAAAAAAAAGCCCCGGCATGCCGGGGCTTTTTTCTGGAGAGGAATACACTTTCTACCAAGCCGCTGTAGGAACGGAGCTTGAGCCGCGAACAGGGCCATCGCGAACACGTATAGACCTTTCGAGTTCGGTAATGCCTGATCTCCCCCGGATCAAGTCCTTGGCAGGCTCTGCGGGCGGTTTCCTCGCTACGCGAGGTTCGCGGCTCAAGCGCCGCTCCTACAGCGGATTTTTCTGTTAGCTAGCAGCTAGTCACTCTCTGTCAGCCGTCGCTTGGTCTGCAGCAGCCGCTTCCACTGTTCCACATACTCCGGCAGGGCCGGGGAGGTCTGGTTGAAGCCGGTGATTTCCTGCAGGGTCTGGGGGCTGATGGATTTGCCGCCATAAACGTTGGCCACCCGCAGCAGGGCATGGGTGTGTAGTTTGCGCTGGGACTCGAAGCGCTGATCGTAGTACACGTATTTGTCGTCCCAGCCGAGAATGCGGGTGTGGACCTGGAACTGCTGGTAGGGGCGCAGTTCGCGGATATAGGAAATCTCGGTATTGGCCACCACGCCATTACAGCGCGCCTCGATCATGCGGTTGAGCAACCCGGTGACCACCGCATGTTCCAGTCGGCAGCGATCCATGAACTTCAGGTATTTGGCATTGTTCAGATGCATGTTCAGGTCAATATCCAGCAACCCCACCCGGTATTCCTGGGTGACAACATCAAACAGCTGGTGTGTGGGCGGCCGTTTACGACGGCGAGCCGCGCTGATCAGTTCGAGCATCCGATCTCCCTATGCCACGGTAGCCCGTGACCCCTTTTATTCTTTCGAAGACTGAATCGGCAAAAAAACGCGGTTCAGTATAACGGTACCAGTGCCAGTTCACACTATTCACTGATGTCAAAGTGGTCAGTTTTACAGTCTTTGCAGTCCTGGCCAACGTATGGCGTGCATTGCGGGTCGCTATGGACTGTGATTCAGAGGTAGTGCTGATGGTCAGGCACAGGCCAGATGCAGACTGAACAGGCTGTCACTATCGGTCCAGCAGGCGGAGGGTGTGAAACCGGCGGCGACCAGTTCGGCGGAAAATCCTTCGACGGTGAATTTGTAGGAATTTTCCGTATGAATACGGGTGCCGGCGGAGAGTGTCAGGCTATTTTTGCCGAGCTGGATGTGCTGGTCCTGCAGGCATTCCAGGTGCATTTCGATACGATTTTGCGCGCTGTTGTAGAACGCCAGATGGCGCATGGTGTCGGTATCGAAACCACAATCCAGTTCCCGGTTCAGATGATGCAGTGCATTCAGATTGAAGGCAGCAGTGAGTCCCCCGGCATCATTGTAGGCGGCATGGAGTTGTTCGCAGGGTTTCTGCAGATCCGCTCCGATCAGCAGGGAACCGCCGGGGCCCGCCAGTTCGCGCAGGCCGCGCAGGAAAGCCGCTCGCTGTGTCGGTTCAAAATTGCCGATGGTGGAGCCAGGAAAAAAAACCAGACGCCCCGGCTGTTGTAACCCCTCCGGCATGGCCATGGCCTGGCAATAATCCGCGCAAACGGCGCTGATATGTATCCGGGGGAAGTCGTCGGCCAGGCGCCGTGACGCGCCAAGCAGGCATTCCCGGGAAATTTCCAGTGGCATGTAGTGAGTCGGTTGCCAGGCATCGAGTAATACCCGCACCTTTTCACAACTGCCGGCACCGGGTTCGGCGATGGTGTGGATGCCGTCCAGCCGTGAATGAATCTCCCCGGCGTAGCGATGCAGCAAACTCGCTTCGGTGCGGGTGGGGTAGTACTCCGGGGTGCGGGTAATCCGGTCGAACAGGCTGGAGCCGGTTTCGTCATAGAAAAACTTGGGATGCAGCGTCGGTGTCGGTGCCCGCAGGGATTCACTGACTTCGGCCAGCATGTCGGTGGTGGGTGGCTGCAGGTCGAAGAAAGTCAGGTTGGGGCCGAGCTGTTGCTGGTTCACGACGGGTCTCCCGCAAGCCGGATGCCACTGAACTGCCAGCGGTGATGAGGGTAGAAAAAATTACGATAGCTGGCCCGCAAATGCTCCCGACTGCTGGCGCAGGAGCCGCCGCGCAGCACCATCTGGTTGCACATGAACTTGCCGTTGTATTCCCCCACGGCCCCCACCGCTGCTTGAAATCCCGGGTAGGGCAGGTAGGCACTGGCGGTCCATTCCCAGACATCACCGAACAGGTGAGCCATGGCGGTATCGCGGGCCTGACCGGGTGGGTAGCTACCGTTTTCCACAAAATGTCCTTGCAGGGGTTGCGCTGCCGCCGCGTGCTCCCATTCCTGTTCCGTGGGCAGCCGCTTGCCGGCCCAGCGGGCATAGGCATCTGCTTCGTAGTAATTCACATGGGCGAGAATCTGCCCAGCTTGTAGCGGTTGTAGTCCTGCCAGAGTGAAGTGCCGGTCAAGATCCTCGTGCCAGTAAAGCGGCCGCTGGCTATGTTGCGCCTGTACCCAGGCCCAGCCGTCAGACAGCCATAACTCCGGTCGTCGATAACCGCCATCCTCGATAAATGCGCGAAATTCGCCGTTACTGACCGGACGGTTTGCCAGCGTAAAAGGCTCCAGCCAGACCCGGTGGCGGGGTGTTTCGTTATCGAAAGCAAACCCCTGGCCGCTGGCACCGATTTCCACCAAACCGCCACTGAAAGATTGAAAACTCAGCGGTGCAGGGCTGTCTGCTTTGGCAAGAGGCTGGCCGAGAGTTGGCGCCAGCGGGTTGAAGGAGAGGCTGTATTTCAAATCTGTCAGCAGCAACTCCTGATGTTGCTGCTCATGATTGAGTCCCAGTGTCACAAGACCCGTCAGGCCCGGTTGTTGTTCGATAAGGCGGACCATGGCGTCGTCTACCTGCTGTCGCCAGGCATAGACGTCTTTATCGGTGGGGCGTGACAACAGATGGCGTTGAGGGCGGGCGAACTGTTCGCCAATGCCGTTGTAGTAGCTGTTGAACAGGTACTCGAATTGCGGTTGGAACACCCGATAGTCGGCGAGGTGGGGCTTGAGAAGGAAGGTCTCGAAGAACCAGGTGGTGTGGGCCAGATGCCAGCGGGGCGGGCTCACGTCGGCGCAGGCCTGCAGCCCCATGTCCTCGGTGAGCAAAGGGTCACAGAACTGTTCGCTGAAGGCCCGGATACGCTGGTAGCGCGCCATCAGTGTGGCGCTGGCGTCTTGTCTGGCGGTATCTGGCAAGGTTTGCCCTCCCAATCCGGTTGTCAAAGAGTGGCATCCACTTTGAGCGAAAGCAACAATGTGACGCGTGAACGGGGTGGGTATACTGCGGGGCAGCATTTGTAATGGGTTGCTGCTGTTGGCGCAGCAACAGCCCATGCCCTTTCACCACAAGGAGAGCATATGAATATTACCGATAAAGTTGCCGTGATCACCGGCGCCGCGTCCGGTCTGGGCCAGGCCACTGCTGAAGCGATTATTGCCAAGGGCGGCAAGGTCATGATTCTGGACCGTGACGACAAGCGCGGCCCGGAAGTGGCGGCGGAGCTGGGTGCCAATGCAGCGTTTGTGCAGACCGATGTGACCGACGAGGAATCCGTCAAGGCGGCCATCGACGCCACCGTGGAAAAATTCGGTGCCATTCATGTGTGTGTGAACTGTGCCGGTGTAGGCTCTGCCATGAAGACCGTGGGTCGTGAGAACAAGCCCCATGATCTGGGCGTGTTCAACATGGTGGTAAAGATCAACCTGATCGGTACCTTCAATGTGGCCCGTCTGGCCGCTGCTGCCATGGCCGAGAACGAGCCGGGTGAAGATAACGAGCGTGGCTTGATCGTGAACACCGCTTCCGTGGCGGCCTTTGATGGTCAGGTTGGCCAGGTGGCTTACGCGGCTACCAAAGGTGGTGTGGTCGGCATGACCCTGCCCATCGCCCGCGACCTGGCGCCGCTGGGCATCCGCTGCAACACTATCGCCCCAGGCATCTTCAACACCCCGCTGATGAACGCTGCCCCGGACAAGGTGAAGCAGCCGCTGATCGAAATGACCCAGTTCCCCAAGCGTCTGGGTAACCCGGCGGAATACGCTCAGCTGGTCTGCCACATGATCGAGAACAGCTTCCTCAACGGCGAGACCATCCGTATTGATGGCGGTATCCGTATGCAGCCTCGGTAAGGCAGCTGCGAGCGACTAGCTGCTAGCTACGAGTGAAAAGAAAAAGCCCCGGATGTCCGGGGCTTTTTTCGTTCTACGAAGCTGCTACAGGGTGGGATCACCCCTCCAACGCATAACACGGCACGTAATGACTTCCCGGCAGCTTCATGCGGTGTTGCTCCACAAAGGCCTGGAGCAACTCATCAAGGTGCTGCATTAGCTCGCCCGGGGCGTGAAGGCGGTAGGGGCCGTGTTGTTCGATGGCGTGGATGCCCTGTTCCTTCACGTTGCCGGCGACGATACCGGAGAAGGCGCGGCGCAGGTTGGCGGCCAGCAGGTGGACCGGCTGGTTGGGGCTGAGATCCAGGCTGGCCATGGCCTCGTGGGTGGGCTCGAACGGTTGCTGGAACTCCAGGGGGATTTTCAGCCGCCAGTTGAAATAGAAGGCGTCGTCGTTATCCCGGCGGAACAGGGTGAGGCGATCAATGCCTGCGCACATGGCCAGGGCTACGGCTTCCGGATCATCAATGATGATCTGGTAGCGCTCGGCAGCTTTCTCTCCCAGGGTGTAGCGGATAAAGGCATCCACCTGGCGAAAATACTCCGCGCTGCTGGCTGGTCCGGTCAGCACCATGGGCAGCGGCATATCGGCGTTGTCCGGATGCAGTAGCACGCCGAGCAGATAAAGAATTTCCTCGGTGGTGCCTACCCCGCCAGGGAAGACAATAATGCCGTGACCCACCCGCAGAAACGCCTCCAGTCGTTTCTCGATATCCGGCATGATCACCAGTTCGTTGACGATAGGGTTGGGGGCCTCGGCGGCGATAATGCCTGGCTCGGAGATTCCCAGGTAGCGTCCGCCTTCAAAGCGTTGTTTGGCATGGGCCACGTGGGCGCCCTTCATGGGGCCTTTCATGGCGCCGGGACCGCAGCCGGTGCAGATGTCCTTGTGGCGCAGGCCAAGCTGGTAGCCCACGCTCTTGCTGTAGTCATATTCGACCCGGGAAATACTGTGGCCCCCCCAGCACACCACCATATTGGGCGAGGCCCCGGCTCGAAGCGCCCCGGCATTGCGAAGGATATGGAACACCGCATTGGTGATGCCCTGGCTGCTGCTCAGGTTGAAGCTGTCGTTATTCTGGATTTCGTTGGCCACATAGACCAGATCGCGCAGCACCGCTGACAGGTGCTCGCGAATCCCGCGAATCATGCGTCCGTCCACGAAGGCACCAGCAGGGGCATTGTCCACTTTGAGCCGCAGCCCGCGATCTTCCTGGATCACCTCAATATCAAAATCCTTGTAGGTCTCCAGCACCTGGCGGCTGTCATCGGTGGGCGTGCCGCAGTTCAGTACCGCCAGGGCGCAACGGCGCAGTAACTCATGCAGGCCGCTGCCGGAGGTGTCCCGCAGGCGTTCGACTTCGTGCTGGCTAAGCACTTCCAGGCTGCCTTCCGGGGCAACAATAGTGGATACCGTTTCGGTCATAGGGTCGGGTCCGTCGCAAAATAAACGTTATTCAGGGGCTGCCTGGCAACACCTGCGGCTATAGAAGCCGCTGTAGGAGCGCCGCTTGAGGCGCGAACCTTGCTCTAGCAAGGAAACCGCCCGACAGCAGGGCAAACCGTCAAAGCAGCTACAATCCCCAAGAGTACCTCAGATGACAATCCCTGTGAGTGAAGAGTTGCAAGCTCCTGATCCTTAGGGTGACGACAGACTCTTTTACAATTCACCGGGAACGCCAAGCCGGCGCAGGCGTCGGAATCTTTATCAAGTCTGGCACACTGACTGCATGGTTGACCTGTGTCATCTGGCTGTCTTCAAGGGGCGCCATACTTGGTCGATTGGGAACCGGCAGAAAGCCGGCCCGTTAATGAGGTTTTATCTGGAGCAAAGCATGTTGCTCAAATATCTGAATCAGCTGGAACAGGCGGTGAAGGCCGCGGCCGAACACCCGGATACGGATTCCATGAACCGCTGCGCGGATTGTGTGGCCACCCTGGATGCCTATCTGGATGCCCAGATGGAACCGGTACAGCGCCGGGGCCGGGAATTGATGGACGGGCTGATCCCTTCGGATTTGCAGAGTCGCGTTTGTCAGCGGGTACATTGAGAAAGCTGCAAGCTTCAAGCTTCAAGCTGCAACACGGAGGTCGGGTGGTGCCAACCTGGGGCCTCCTCCGGCCCCGCGCTGAGAGCAGGAAAAAATGGTCTGAGAAGTGGCCGGCCTTATCACCTAATGGCTTGTTACGTTTGAATCGCGGCTAGTGGGCTACTTCAATGGCAATGCATCGGGCTCGTGTTGCAGCTTGAAGCTTGTGGCTTGAAGCTGATTTTCACAGCCGGTTACGCTGATGCCGAAGCGCTTTTTCCCTTTCTTCCGGAAACAGGTCCGGCTGCTGCGGGGCTTTCAGGTCGCGCAGGCGAGCGCCAATACCAATCAGGCGGGCGGGGCCTTGGCGGCGTTCCCATAGTTGGCGCAGCAGCGCCTCGAAATGGGCCGGGTCCAGATCGTCACCCACTTTGTCGCAGCTCAGGCTGACAAAATCCTGATATTTCACCTTGGCGGTGAGCCCGCTGATCAGATAGTGCTGATCAAGCTTGGCGAAGCGGGCCTTGAGCTTTTCCAGCAGGCCGTCGAGCTCTCGCAGCCAGGCATTTAGATCCACCTGGTCCTTGTCGTAGGTGCGCTCCACGGACACGGATTTGCGACGCCGGCCAGTTTGCACCGGGCGATTATCTTCGCCACGACTCAGGTGATAGAGCCGCTCGCCGAAACTGCCGAAGTGCTGTGACAGTTCCAGCCGACTCATGCTCTGCAGGTCGCCGCAGGTATACAGATTCAGCCCGGCCATGCGCTCGCCGGTAACCCGGCCCACCCCGGAAATCTTTTTTACCGGCAAGGCAGCCACAAAGGCGTCTACCTGGGCGGGGGGAATCACAAAGAGCCCGTCCGGCTTGCGCCAGTCGCTGGCCACCTTGGCGAGAAACTTGTTGGGGGCCACGCCGGCGGACACGGTAATCCCCAGTTCCCGACGAATGTCCTGCCTTAACGCCTCGGCAATCCGGGTTGCGCTATTATCGAACTGGTCGCTGGCGCTCACGTCCAGAAACGCCTCGTCCAGCGACAAGGGCTCGATCAGGCTGGTGTAACGGCGGAAGATGTCATGGATCTGTGTAGAGACCTTGCGATACTTGTCGAAGTTGGGGGGTACAATCACCAGTTCCGGGCAGAGTCGCAGAGCCTGGGACGAGGCCATGGCAGAATGCACCCCGAAATGGCGGGCCGGGTAATTGCAGGTGGCGATAACACCGCGCCGGTGAGGGTCGCCCCCTACGGCCACGGGCCGATGACGCAAGGTCGGGTCATCACGCATTTCCACGGCGGCATAGAAGCAGTCGCAGTCCACGTGGATAATCTTGCGTGAGGCCTGTGCCATGAATGAACTCTGGGATGTGGCAGGATTGAAAATCGGGTGGCCTGTGTCGCATGGGCTGCCCTGAGGAGAGTGTAACATCGGCATTACCGGTAACCGCACACCGCAGGTCCTGATTGTTGGCGCTGGCCCCACCGGCCTGGCGCTGGGGATCGGCCTGCGTCGACACGGCATTGATTGCTGCATTATCGACCGGCTCGCCGAGCCGTCACCCTGGTCCCGGGCCTTGGGGCTGCATGCCCGTAGCCTGGAGATTTTTGCCGCTCTGGAAGTGCTGGCACCGATCCGCAAGTCCTCGCGCACCATGCGAGCGGTGTCCGTCTATGGCGACAAGGGCTTCCTGTTTGAGCTGGATCTGACCAGCCTGGATGCCCCGTACCCCTGGGTACTGAGCTGCCCCCAGTCCGATGTGGAAAAAGCCCTCACTGAGCGCTACCGGAGTCTTGGTGGCGAGCTGATTCGGGGCACAGAATTGCTCGATTTTACCCAGGATGGCGCAGGGGTCCGTGCCCGGATACGACAGGGGGCCGACGTGGAAACGGTCAGCTGTGATTTGCTTGTCGGGGCCGATGGTGCCAGTTCCACCGTGCGTCAGCAGCTGGGCATCGGCTTCAATGGCGTCGATTACGACGAACATTTCCTGCTGGCCGATGTGGACTGGCAGGGGCCCTGGCGCAGTGACAGCTCCCATGGCTTCCTGCAGGAAGACGGGCTGCTGATCGCTCTGCCGTTACCAACGGGGTGGCGATTGATCATGGCCCGGGATGAGGCCTGGGAAGGCGAACTGAGCCTGCAGCCCTTTACCGATCGGCTGACGCCTATTCTTGGCGAGACGCCGGACCTGGGTGAGCCTCGCTGGATCAGCCGCTTTTCCGTGCAACGGCGACTGGCCCATCACTACCGTCGCAACCGGGTGTTCCTGGCCGGCGATGCGGCCCATGTACAGAGCCCGCTGGGCGCCCAGGGCATGAACACCGGCCTGGCCGATGCCTTCAACCTTAGCTGGAAACTGGCGTTCTACCTTAAGGGTTATGGCAACGGAGCCTTGCTCGATAGTTACGAGCAGGAACGCAAACCGGTGGCAGATAAAATGCTGCACGGGGTGGACATGTTATCGCGGGCCTCGTTGGTGAAGCTGCCCATGCTGCGCCGAACCCGCGATTCCCTGCTGAAAATGGCCGGCGGACGACCCGGGCTGACCCGGCGCCTGCTGCGTACCGCCAGCCAGCTGGACGTGCATTACCGGCAGTCGCCGCTGGTGGGCTGTGGCCCGGAAGCGGAACTGGGCTGGCGGCATCGCGGCCCGTTGCCCGGCGACCGCCTGCCTGACGCAGCCTTGGGTTCCGTGCGTACCGGTCACCTCCATCAGCTCCACGACCTGCTGCGCAAACCGGTTCACCACCTGTTACTGCAATTGGGCGAGAGCCCGGGCCATAAAGAGCGGCTGGGGTTGTATGCACTCAGTGATCGTCTGGGCCAGGAATACCGTGAGCGCGTTCACCTGACCGTAGTCGTGGCCCGGGATACACCGGTGGATGAGATCCCAAGAGAAGGCACCATCCGTATCTGGCGGGACCACCAGGGCGAGTTTGCCGCCGCCTTTGGTGAAGGCCCAAGAATGTGGCTGATGCGCCCGGACGGGCACCTGGCCTATCGGGCGCCGGTGAGCAATGCCAACCATCTGCTGGAATATCTGGATACGGTGTTGGGGAGAAAGGGTCAGTAGCGCGTAGCGTCACCGTGAGTCTGGGCGAGCCGTGCCAGTTGAAAAGAAATTGATAATTGATAACGGCGCGGATGGGTGTTGCTGTTGTCTTTGAATGCAAGAGGCCGCACCCATGCGTTTAGGCGCGGCCTCTTGCGTTTCAGGACTTGATGCCCTTTCCCGCGAGTTATCAATTATCCATTCTCAATTATCAATTAAATCCGCCGCCACCGCTGAATCACAAAATGCGCATTCATGGCTTTGCCGGCGAGCTTGCCGATACCGGCTTTGGCTTCGGGTTTGGCGCGCCAGTGGTGTGGGGTCATGGCCAGCAGGTTCTGTAATTCCAGCTCGTTATCGGGAGTCCACTCCAGGTGGATATCCTGACTGTCGATCTGCGTAAAACGCGCATCCAGAAACTTGCCCGCATCGAAACCCGATTGGCGAACCTCTTCATAGAGGGCCTCACGCAGGGGTAGCAGATGCTGCTCACCGGTCCCAACCACAATCAGTTCGCCGCCGGGTTTCAATACCCGGGCAATATCATCGGTGAACAGCCGGGTGAACAGCACAAATATCCGTTGCTGACTGTCATTAAACAACGGTAGCCGGGCGCCACTGGCCACCAGCCAGGTCAGTGCCCTGTCCCGTTTCGCCGCTGCATCCACCGCAAACTTGGAAATATCCACGCCGACCCCGTTATCGCTTCCCAGCCGCTGGGCGAACTGGCAGGTATACCAGCCTTCGCCGCAACCGATATCCAGCCAGGGCTGATCATCGTCGCCCAGCCCGGCCAGCAAGGCATCGGCCAGGGGCTGATAACGGCCCAGTTCCAGAAATGCCGTACGCGCCTGCACCATGGCCTTGTCATCACCCGGCGCGCGCGAGCGGCGGTGCTGGGCCAACAGCAGATTGGTGTAACCACGCTTGGCACGGTCGAAGCGGTGGCCGTTGTCGCAGTGCCAGCTATTACCGGTGAGTTGCAGGGGATGGTCGCAGCAGGGGCATTTGAGGTTGGGCATAGGAAAAGGCTGAGTATTGGCGAAGAAGGGCAGTGAAGCATAAGCGGCGGTGTGCGGATAGTGTAGGTCGTCGCTGATTTTGTGACTTATGGCGAATGCATTTTTTCGCCAATCAAGGCGCTTTTCTGCAGGCATAGTGGGCCTAAGTCAAAGAAAAGCAACACAGAGTGGCGGAAAAAGGGGCCGTCATAAGTTGCAATATTAGTGGCGGCCTAGACTAGGGTTGGTATGTTGCCTGGCGTTCAGCATGCTGCAATTTGGCTTCTGCGGCCAGATTTCTCAATTCTCTGTAATAGGCCCGGTAACTGCTTTCCAGTACGGCTTTAACTGCCTGGTTGCTGCTTTTCAACTGTGCCATGGCTTGCTGATGCAGTTGCTGTATCTCGGCGTTGAGATTATCGACCATGGCCGGCAATTGCTGGCGAGTGCGATCAATGAAAGCGATCTGGTTGTCCATGCGAATGGTCTGGTTACGAAGCTGGCCAAGCTGCCGGCGAATCCGTACCTGATCATCATCCAGATTGTTCGGAATCAATTGTGATTCCAGTGAGCGTTGCTGTGCGGCAATACTGTCCAACTGGTTCTGTAAACTCTGCCGCTGGCGTTGATAGTCCTGCAGCTGGCTTTGCAGTAATTCAAGTTTTTGCCCCAGGGTTTGCCGCTGCTTTTGCAGGTATAGCAGGCTGCTTACCGCTTCCTGCAGGCGGCTGGATTCGCTCAGCAGATCCTCATCCGGGTTGTGAAGGCAGCGCAGCAAGAAGGCCTGGCGGACCTGCTCATCCAGCTTCGAGGGAAAAATAACGGCAAGCGGGTCAATAAACTGGCTGCTTTTCAGTTGCTGTAATTGCGCCAGGGCAAAGTCCGCCTGCTCCCCCGCTTTATTGTAAAGAGCCAGTGCCAGGCCAGTTTGATCGACAGGCTGGTCATTGGCGGCGCTGATCAATCCTGAAAGAGTCTGGGTGCGGTAGGGATAATGATGGGCTGTGCGTAAAAACCAGTCCTTGGCCTGCTCGGGTTGCTGTTCCAGGCGGTAGCTTTCCGCGATCAGCAGGCTGGCCTGTACGGCAGAAGGGCTGTCGGTTTCCACCTGCGTAAGTAATTGCCGACTTTGGGAGTAATCTTTTGCCGCCAGTTTTTGTGCGCCTTGGCGAAGTAGTAGATGGTTACTCAGCACAAAACGGGCAGCGGGCTCCAGCTTATTGGCATCACGCAACGCGGTATTGTAGTTCGGCGTTTTGCTTGGCGTTTCTTCTGTCAGCGGAGCCATGGCCCTTTCCAGGCTTGCCTGTACTGGCTTTGTCAATAAAAGGAACAAAAGTACCAGAAAAACAACAGCTTCCTGCTGTATAAGGGATGTGATCCGGTTCACGTTAGTGTTTTCTCCAGGCGCCATTAACAGACATAAAAGTGTAGAATCCCGCTTTCTTTTTAACCAGCGCAGCACATTACACAAATAAACGGTGGCGATGAAGCCGCACTGTTTCGCTGGATGGATGATCGGCAAGGAAAGCCATGTTAGGGGAACGTTTCGTTTTACGCTGTGGCGCTATGGTGCTGGGCTTGGTGGCGAGTGCTGCCTGGGCGGCACCGGATGCACAGCAGCGCATGTTCGATCGCCTGCAGGAGCAGGAACGCGAGCGTCAGCAGCAACAACTGGAAGAGATGCAGTTGCCCGGTGACCAGCCCGGGTTGCGCTTGCCCGTGCCTGACACCTCCACACCTTCGGTCCGTTGTTTCCAGGTCGACACTATTGCTCTGAAAACCCTCAATGATGCGCCTGTTCCTTTTGGCCGCTGGTTCCAAAAACCGGTGCGCGAGGCGGAAGGTACCTGCCTGGATATGACAGGCATCAAGGCCTTGCAGGCACAGCTCTCCAATCGATTGATCGACAAAGGCTATGTGACCAGCCGGGTGCTGATTCCCGAGCAGGATGTGTCCTCCGGAAAGCTTCTTCTGCTGGTGGTTGCCGGGCAGGTGGAAGGCTTCGAGGCTGTTGGCATGCCGCTGCGCGTGCTGGAATGGGCCGTGCCGGCGCAGCCCGGTGATCTGGTCAACCTGCGCGATCTGGAGCATGCGGTGGAAACCCTGGCCCGGCTGCCGCACCTGGATGCCAAGATGGATCTGGCGCCGGGAGAAGAGCAGGGCGGCACCGTTGTGCTAGGTCAGGCCGACTGGCCGCGCCGTTATCGTGGCACTCTGGTGGTGGATCAGGAGCATTACGGAGATATCAACCACGGTACGGCCCAGGCGGGGCTGGACTGGGGTAGCCCTTTCGGGCTCACAGACCGGCTGTCCCTGTCGCTCAACAGCGATCTGGATACCGAGTTCACCGACCGTGCCTGGGGGGTGGGGCTGAGCTATGACATCAGCCTGGGGTACTGGAATCTGGCCCTGAGCTACAACCGCCAGGAATATGAAAACGAAATTCAGGGCATCTTCCAGACATTCGACTCTACTGGCGCCACGGATACCTCCCGGCTGGAGCTGACGCGCACCCTCTACCGTAGCAATCGCTCCCGGCTATCCTTGTCCCTTCTGGGCACCTACACGGATGCAGAAAATTTACTGGAAGACGCGGTTATCCGGGTCAGTTCCTACCACTTGCACACCCTGGGCGGGCGCCTCAATGCCAAGCACCTGTGGGGGCGTACTCAGCTGGCCGGCACGCTCACCATCGAGGAAGGCCATGGCGCCGGCCCGGCCACCAACCTCCCTGGCGGACAGTCAATTGCAGACATCACGCACACGCGCTATCAGACATTTCTTACAGCCAGCCGTTTCATAAAACCGTTATATGGCACTCTCGCGCTGCGTATTAATGCCCAGTACGCCGATGAGACCCTGTTTCCGTCCGAGAGATTCTCTCTGGCATCCCGGTCTGTGGTGCGGGGGTATCAGGATATTTCCGTCAGCGGTAACACCGCGGCGGCAGGCAGCTTGCAGTTTGATTTCTTTCCACCGATCCCCAGCCCGGTATCGGTGACGCCCTTTGCGGCCTATGACATGGGGGTGATCCCCGGTAACAGCAATGAGCCCCAATTTACCCGGCTGGATTCCGCCACAGCGGGTGTTCGGCTGGGTTACCGCTCATTGCGCTTCACCACCGAAGTGTCCTGGCCCATGGAACAACATTCAACGGAACTGACTGACAGCGAGTACACCGTCCATGCCTCACTTTATGCCGAATTCTGAACCGTCATCTGGCCCGGTGTCGCGGGTGAAAAGTGGCCTGGTTTACGGCCTGTCGCTGCTGCTGATCTGGCAACCCATGCTGTTGTCCGCCCAGCCCATCACGCCAACACATGGCACCAATGGTCGGCCCACCCTGGATCAGGCGGCCAATGGCGTGCCGGTGGTCAATATCAAAAACCCCAACGGCAAGGGCGTCTCGCAGAATTTCTACAACGACCTCAACGTCAGCGATAAAGGCCTGGTCCTCAACAACAGCCAGAAGCTCACCCAGACCCAGCTGGGCGGTTACATCGAAGGTAACCCCAACCTGAAAAACGGCTCCGCCAGCCTGATCCTCAACGAAGTGATCGGTCAGAACCCCTCCAACCTGGCCGGTTATATCGAAGTAGGCGGTGCCCGCGCCGATGTGGTGGTGGCCAACCCTAACGGCATCAGCTGTAACGGTTGTGGCTTTATCAATACTAACCACGCCACCCTGACCACCGGGCAATCCATCATGGAAGACGGGGAATTGCGCGGCTTTGATGTGCAGGGCGGTGCCGTGTCCATTCTTGGTAATGGTCTGAATGCCTCCAACACCGAACGCTTCGACATTATCGCCCGCTCCGTGACCTTGGCGGGTGAACTGCATGCGGACCGTCTGAACATCGTCACCGGCCAGCAACAGGTAGACCGGGAGACTCTGGCCACCAGCAATGCCACCACCGATGGCGACAAACCCGAGTTCGCCATCGACTCCTCGGCCCTGGGCGGCATGTACGCAGGCCGCATCCGACTGATTGCTAACGAAGACGGTGTTGGGGTGAAGCTGGATGCGCCGGTGGCGGCGCAGAATGGGGATTTGCAGTTGTCGGCCAATGGCAAGATCCAGCATTCCGACCTGGCTGCGACCGGCAATATCGCCATTGATGCCAACCAGAATGATGTCATGTCCACAGGCACCGTGTTGGCAAAGGTAGACTTGAGTTTACACGCCGCCGATTACACCAATAGCGGGGATGTGGTTGCCGATGGCATGGCGGATATTCAAGCCACCACCGTTACCAATACAGGTACTCTGGGGGGGCGGGAAGCCCTGACCGTTGAGGCAGACTCGATTCTCAATGATCAAGGTGGTGCGCTGCTCTCTGAAAACGACATCAATCTGTCTGCCGATCGGGTCACCAACCGATTGGCGGATATCTATACATCCGGAAATATCACTATCAACGGCAGCGATGGTGAGAGTACGGAAAAGCTGGAAAACCGTTCCGGGCGAATTGAGGCGGAAGGCGATATCAGTATTCGTGCTTCACAGATTGATAATGTGCGAGATGTTCTTGAGTGGGAAGAAAAACTGACAGAGGGGAGTATCAAGCACACATGTCATGAGTGTTCAGGTGATCACTTCACCATGAGTTATAAGTTTAAGGAGCACTTTTTCCGTGAGCTGGATGATGCTACATCAGATAGAAGTATTCTTGCCTCCGGTGGAAATACTTTCCTGCAAGGCTCAGTGCTGACAAACGAAACTAGCGATATTCTAGCGATCGGCAGCATGAACCTGGAATTCGATCAGATCAATAACCTTGGGTTACATTCCGGAGAATATTTACTGATTACCCGATATGGGGGTTACATGACTGATGGAACGCACATCAGAAATGTAATCCATGGTGTACAGCCATATAACAAACGCAACTATAGCGGTGGTGCAGCTTATTGGGGTGGCGGAGCCGATAAAGATCTTGAGTACATGGCTCTCTATCCTAACCAGCATAACCCTTATTATGATCCTGATAACTTGATTGATCGTGAAGATACGATACTGCACAGAAATAATCGCTTTATCAGCCAACATAAAGATACTCTGGATTCAACTGAAATCCTTGGTGCAAATATCGTTTCCGGTGGGGATTTGTCCCTGGGTAGTGCAGAAGTCATTAATGGAGATTTTGGTCATCAAGAGGCGGGGAACCTGTCAGAACAAGACTTGATCGCCGTAGGTGATGGAGCCCTGGGTGGCAATGTGGAGGACTTTATTGTCAACGTTAATGGCGGCTTGTTCTCCATTGCCGACCCGAACCATCCCTACCTGATTGAAACCAACCCTTTCTTCTCCACCCGCGATGGTTTCCTGGGCTCCGAGTATCTGCTCAACCGGCTGGGCTGGGATCCAAATGGCGCCATGCGTTTGCTGGGCGACGGGTTTTACGAACAGCAACTGATTCGTCAGCAGGTGGTGGACCTGACCGGTCGCGCCCTGCTGGACCAGGAATATGTGGATGCCAACGCCCAATATCGTGCCTTGCTGGATAATGGCCTTTTCGCCGCCGAAGAACTGGAACTGACCGTTGGGGTGGCTCTCAGCCCGGATCAGGTCAATGCCTTGACCGAGGACATGGTCTGGATGGTGGAACAGGAAGTGGCTGGTGAAACCGTACTGGTGCCGCAGCTCTACCTGTCACCACAAAGCGTAGTAATCGACGACAACGGTGCCCTGATCGCCTCCGGTGGGGACATGGTGATCGATGGCGGCAGCATCGTTAACAGCGGGACCATCCACATCGGGGGTGATACCCATTTCACTCTCAATGAAGAGGGTCTGCAAAATCTGGGCGGAGATATTATCGGTGAAGGTTTGGTGGATATCGACTCCGAAGGCGATGTCCGCAATGTCAGCGGTACCATTCGCGGGCGGGAAGTCGCACTTGAAAGCGCTCAAAATATCATCAATCAGCGTTTATCTTACCAAAATGAAGTGATCGGCAGAGGCTGGCGTGAATGGGACACTGAGATGGGCGCAGCAGCGACCATTGAGGGTCTGGAATCTGTATCGCTTGATGCCGGCGGAGATATTCGTATCTCAGGTAGTCGCATCCAGGGGGGCAATGTCGCCCTCAATGCCGAAGGCGATATCGTCGTCGATACCGTGGCAGATCAATCCGGAAGAAAAGGCAACTACCACGGCGGCAAGCTCAGTGAGTCCCGTGTCCGCCATATCGGTAGTGAAATCACCGCTACCATGAATCTGCTGGCCAGTGCCGCCAACGATTTCAACATCATCGGCTCGGACCTGGCCAGCGATGGCGGAGTGCAACTCAGCGCGGGGAACGACCTGCTGGTCGCTTCTGCGGCCAACAGCGACAGCTACGATTTCAGGGTGCGCCACAATGGCGAAACCAGCCATAACATCCAGCGCAGTGTGCGCCAGCAGGGTTCTTCCGTTACCGCTGGCGGCGATGTGGTGATGGAGTCCGGGAATGATCTGACCGTGATTGCCAGCCGGCTGGAGGCTGGGGAAGATCTGTCGCTGATGGGTAAGGGGGATATTAGTATTCTAGCCGCCGAAGACACGAATTACCGCTATAGCTATGAAGAGGACGACGGTAGCTTTGGACGCAGCAAGACAACAACGGTCGAGAATGAAACGAAAAATGCGATTGGTAGCGTCTTAAACGCCGGCGCTACCCTTTCTTTGAAGACAGAAACGGGTGATGTGGAAGTAATGGCGTCTACTGGCCGTGGTGAAAAGGGAGTTGAGGTTCAGGCCGGTCGAGATATCCATATTGAGTCCGGAGTAAACAGCACTTACACACGCACGCAAATTACCGATAAGAACGCCGCCAGAATCAAAACCCGCGACACAGGCAGCATGAGTCAGACATTGGCCCAAGCCGGTCTATCCTCAGGGGCGGACCTGTCCCTGGATGCGCAAGGCGATGTCGTGCTTGGGGCTGCCCAACTTGAAGCACTGGGTGATCTGCGCATCGGGGATGCCGCCTTGGCAACAGCTGAGAACGGCGCCCTGCGGTTGGACGACGACGGTAATCCCATCATTGAGCGAGGCAGCATCGATAATCTTTACATCGGTACCGTTGCCCTCGAAAACGAAAACTGGGATGTAAGAACCCGATCCCTGCGCGGCCCCGTCAAAGAACTGGCGAAAGCCAGCTCTGCGTTGATGGGCGTCGGTGCGCTATATATGCCTGGACTGGCGCTTGCCGGTAAAGAGTCGGAAATAAAGATCTCGGAGAGTACAGAGACTCGGGCTCATGAACGCCGAGAAGTAGGCTCGAGGCTGCAAGCGGAAAATATCCAGTTATCCGCAGAAAATGACATGACTTTGACCGGTTCCAGCCTGGCTGCGGACGAAGAAAGCGGCAAAGTCGTCATGCTGGCTGACAATATTCTGCTGGATACGGCAGTAACGGAAACCACCACGACAGAGCGGAATGAAACGGAAACCGCGTCCAGCATTGATCCTTCGCTGAAAAAAGATGAGGTCAGCCTGGGCGGCTTGCGACTGACCGAGCTGGAACAGAGCACAGTCACCAACAGCTTGACCCATAGTGGTAGCAGTATTACGGGAAACCAGATCGTTCTTGAGGCAGACAATGCACTCAGCCTGATCAATGCGGATATCAACGCAACGGGTGAAGATGGTGTTTTATCGCTGGCAGGTGAAAGCGTCGAGATCACCGGGGTGCAAGATGAGAAAACAGTCACAGATACGCTAAAAGAGAAAACCACAGAAACCACGGTGGGTATCCGCAATGCCTATGTGGATGCTGCGTATGCCGTTGAAGGTCTCAAGAAGGCAGTAGATGCTGTTGATGATGCGCGTGATGACCTGAAAGATGCCGAAAGGCGTGTCGAGCGGGGCGAGCTGGCGAAAGAGGCACTGGAGGACTATCGCATTATGCTGGCTGCGGCCTCCGCCAACCTGGTCCAGACGGAACTGGCATCGACCCAGGCTTTGGCGGCCACCGCCGCCGGGGCAGCAGCAGGGGGCACCGGCTTTTACGTCAGTGGCAGTGCCCAGCATAGCGAAACCACCTCCACCAGCACGACAACAGAAAAAACCTGGCAAGGCAGCAGCCTCAATGCTACCGCCATGAGCATCAATGCGGACAAGGCAGCCAGTATCATCGGTAGTGAGGTTAATGCCGGTGTTCTGGACCTGAATGCGACGGATATCCTTATCGGAGCAGGCACCAACGAACAAAGCAGCCGCTTTGAGCAAGAGAGTAAAAACGGCGGCTTCAGCGTCAGCACCAGCGGCGCGGGCAGTTGGAATGCCAATGCCGGCTTTAATGAAGCCGAGTCAGAGAGCCAGGCGACCCAGTACGTTAACAGCCAGCTCAATGTGGGCCATCTGAAGAGCACCAGTGACAGCCTCACCGTCAAAGGGGGCGTCGTTACCGCCAATACGGCGACTATCGACACCGGCACCCTGCACATTGAAAGCCTGCAAGACACGCACAGCAGCAGTAACAGCAGTGTGGGTGCCAATGTGGGCATCGGTGGCGGCACCAGTAGCACCGACAAACCGCAAAGCGGCAGCGCGGGCTTCAATACCGGTAAAGGCAGCAGTGAAGGCGCCCGGACCAATCAGCAAAGCGCGATTCTGGTGGCCGACGGCGAAAACAGCCAGGTCACGGCCAAGGACAGCACGCTGATTGGCGGCATGATTGCCAATGCCAGCTACGAAGAAAACCCCGAAACCGGCGAATTCGCCCTGGTTGACCACGGCAACCTGAACTTCAGCACCGACACCCTCACCGTCGAAGACCTGCGCGATTATAGCAAGAGTGATCAGCAGGGTGGCGGGCTGCAATGGAGCAAGGCCACGACAACGATCAGCGCCCAGGATTCGGGGCATCGGATGGAAGGAGAGACTCGTGCCACTATTGGTGGGGGCAATGTCACTGTGGGTGACCAGAATCTGGATGATCATGCAGACTTCGCCAGCCTCAATCGTGACGTCATTGAGTCTCAGGTGGTCACTCTTGATCAGCAGACTGGTGGATTGAATGCCAGTGTGACGGTGGATAATCGCATGTTCAGTGTGAAAGGGTGGGGCGAAATCGCCGGGCAGCACAAGAACCTGGGTAGAAACTGGCAGTTGACAGCGGCAGGGCTAGAAAAGGACGCCCAACGTATCAGCACGGACTTGGTACCTGGCAAGGTCGCCGAAATACTGAAAGAAGCTGACAAATATTCTTTGGGTCTGTTGCCCTTTGATGGCGCCGATAATGGCGGCTTGTTGTCGCAATTGCCGGTTATGGTGGGGTCCCGCGATATCGCTGGCGGTACCCGCCAGCTGCGCCCTGCCGACGATCCTCATGTCCTTGCGAATCCAGACCTCTATATCTCTGCTGATCAGTTACCTGGGTATGCGGATTTGGCACCAGAGGGACAGCGGGCGCTTCAAGGCTTGTTGGTAACGAAGGAGTTCATTGGCATCACCCTGGACAATGCGACCTTCCATAATGCTACCAACGGTATGATGAATACGCCTGCCGAGTCGATGGTTAACGCCATTGAACAATCAGGCAACACGACCGTGCTAACTCAGAATTATAATCCTCGCCACGGCTTCCTATCCGACCTGTTTGAAATCGGCGCGGATAAGTTAGGTTACCCATTAACTCAAGGATTGGGCTGGATCGGGCTGGATGTAAATCTGATGACAGGCGCTGCAGCGCAAACGGGTGAATTTATGTATGACGTTATGGGGGCGAGAGGGGTGTTGGGGAAAGAAGCGAACTTTGCCAACCATTCCCAGGCCAATATTTTAACCTTGTCGGGCTTGAACATGCTGGATGCGGCGGAATATAAGGCTTTCTGGGACAAGGAATATGATGTCTCCCCCTTTCAGTTTGTCTCCTACGGTTCGCCGGTGCCGAATCAGACCATGTTTGAAGCGCTTCGGGATAAGAATCTGAGCTATGTCGGCTCATCGTCCAATGCTGGGGATTATGTGGCCGAAGGGTTGGGTGGCAATGCCGGCATCTGGCTATATGAGCGTGATGGAGCCAACTTCTCGAACCATGCACCAAGTGGGCCGTCCTGGTTGTACAAGCTGCCAGATGCCTCTTTGTTATTGACCGGAGAAAAATACCCGAATAGCAATAATTCCAATACGTTATCTCCGCATTCTGGCTATCAGTGCATTGTCAATTGCGGAGGAGTAACACCATGAGAATTTGGAAAATAATTTTAGCGTTTGGTTTGCTTGCCCTTATTGTTAGTTGTGCTTCTGGGCGTTGGGAGACTACGACACCGGAGAAACGCTACCAGGCAATGGTGAATTCCGATCCGAACAGAGCAGCAAAAAACCGAAGGGCAGGGGAGTGGACAAACACTTTCTCTGTGTTAGCGCCAGAAGGAGAGTGGCTTTTCATGTCGTCAACCCCCTTTGGTCATATTTATTTCAATGGCGGCCCAGAAGGAGTCGCTGGTCGCTATGTGGGGTATGAATCCAGATTTTTAATACGGCCCATGAATTCTGAAGATGACGCGCTGGAGCTAGAAGCATTTAAGGCGGGTGATTATGATACCTATATTGAGAAGGCAATAAAACGAACGATTGGGAAACACGAAAAAAAGCAGGAAAGCTACTCTGACGGAAGAGGAGGTAAACATCCCTGGGTTCCAGGTGAATTCAGCATAAGCATGATTCGCGTCCAGGAGATGAACTGCCGCCTCTATCAAAGCAGCAATCATCAATATGTCTGGTCCCAGGAACTTGGGACTGAAGGGCCTGGAGCTGAAGAGTATAGTGTTGGAATATCCTGCCCAGGTTTTTTCAAGGGCGACTTTGTTAGCTTTAGTTGTGGCAATACCATTAGAATCAGCAATATGCATAAGATGCATGGTGTTGATATCGATCACGAAGCGATTGTTCAAGACTTGAAAAAACGCATTCAGCGCTCACTTGATAGCGTGCAATTTGATGGTGACTTCACACTGGTAGTGCCGGAAAAATATAGATGATTGACTCTTCGATAGGTGTCCTTCATTGGCTGGCCTTTTTGAAGTTTCTGAACCATGGGGGTCAGGTCTCCCATTTCCCACGAAAGGCTTTAACCGCCCGATTTACGGTTGATCGCCCGCAGCCGAAGTGCTCGCCAATTTGGGATAGCGAGTAATGCCCATCAAGCCATGCGCGAGCCATGGCTTGGTTCCGATTTTTGTAAGTTTCTTGGTAGTGAGACAGGGGGTTAATCGGCTTCAGTCGCTGTGGCCTTGGGGTTTCGTTAGTTTCCTGTTGGGCTCAAGGTGGCGCTGTGCCGCTTCAATAAACTGGTCTGAGCCAAGATAAATTTGGTTGCGCAGTTTCTCCCAGGGAGATGGCTGGTTGCTGCCTTCGGCAACAAACTGCTTGTAGCCTGTGCGAGAGCTCTCCAGAGTGTCGCTGAAAGCTTGCAATATCCATTCGGTTGTCAGGCAGGGTGGGGTTTCAGCTAGCCCTGCAGTAGGCCGATAGCTTCTCCAGGGCCACTCAGCAGCAGAGTGAAGCATGCGTGCGCGTACGGGATTCAAGACAATATAACGCGCCAGTTCGAGCAGGTAACTTTCCTTCTCTACCAAAATTGCCTTGAATCGACCTTGTAGCAGATGACCTGCACGCCTATGGCGCGTGTTGAAATATTGAGCATAGACACCGTTTAAATGCCGCATTCCTTTTGACAAAGTGGCATCGCCGGTTTCGATAAGAAGATGGTAGTGGTTGCTCATCAGGCAATAGGCATGACATTGCCAGTGATAGGTTTTGGTGCAGTAGGAAAGGATGTTGAGAAAATAACGTCGATCCTTGTCATCGACATAAATATCCTGCCTCGCATTGCCGCGGGCGGTTACATGATATAAAGCGCCAGAGAATTCGAGACGTACCGGCCGAACCATTCCTATCTCCCAAGGTTTTTAGGTGATAGTGCGGTCTAGCCAGGATAAGGAATATCAGCCAATGTTCATTATTGCCTGGAGATATCTCGGATAGCCTTTGTGGGAAATGGGAGACCTGACCCCCTTTGGTTCCGGACCCCCTTTGGTTCCTTTGGTTCTCCGTGAGCGGCTTCATGACCTGGGTTGGTTTATGAAATGCCTGAATGAGTATCTTGCCAGGCGAGCCAACGAGGAGGATTGCTGCAAAGGTCGCTTTTGGAAAAGTCGCCACAAGTGTCAGGCGCTTCTGGATGAAAAGGCTCTGCTGCAATGCATGGCCTATGTGGATCTTAATCCTGTACGAGCTAATTGGCGAGAACACCAGAGCAGTCCGATTACATCTCAGTCTAGCAACGTGCCAGAAAGCTGGCAGGGAGTCAGTGCGCTAAGCAACCAGTTCTTCTTCCGATGATAGGCGCGGAGACAGTCTATGCAGACGATGATCACACGCTTTGTCGGTTCCCGGCAGATGGACTATCTGGAGATTTTTGACTGTACGGGTAGGGCGGTGAGAGACGATAAGCGAGGGTCAATACCCGAACAAGCGTTGAAAATACTGGATCGCTTGGGGATAGATGAAAAAGTTTGGCTTTCGCATATGAGACCCAGAAAACGGCGTCATCCTGTTGCGGTAGGTGCCTGGGTCCAGCTCCGTGACTATGCACAAGAAACTGGCAGAAAATGGGTGGCAGGACAAAGCCAAGTGAGATGGTAAGGTTTAAAAATTAGCCCCATCAGGATTGATGGGGCTTAATATTTAATGATATTTTCGCACTAAGCCTACAGACAAGAGCATCAACAATATGAAGTGGGGTAGGCTGCCTCCGCTACTACCTCCGCTACTACTTCCACTGTCTTCTTTATTCGTTGATTGACGGTCTTCTTTTGTTTCGAAACTTCTGGCGTAAATATCCGGAGCATCTTCATCGTTTTCAATCCAGCTTTCCCATGCGGCCACCAGTATGCCATTTCTGTCCATATGTAGGGATACATGGTTTTCCTCCGTGTTTGTGAAGCTGGTTGCTTTCGTAGGGCTGCCCATTTCGCCATTGGCAGTTAGCTCTTGAATATAAAGAGATTTTTCAAGTCCGCCGTTATTGCTTCTGCTCCAGGCAATGAAGGCGTTGCCTTTGTTTCCTTGAGTTATGCCGGAAACAATATCACTACTTGATGTGCTGTTGGTGAAGAGTTTTCCGAGTGTGCCGTTCTTTCCAATAATTCGACCTTGGGGTGATTCACTTCCTTCTTTTCCAGTGTCCCAGAAAGCAAGGAATGAGGTGTCGTCAAAATCCGCAACAAATATATTGCTGGGATAGTCTTCGAATTCACCAAGAGATAATGGATTCCCTATTGGGGAATTGTTTTGGGAGAAAAGTGCACCACTGATGGAGTATTCTGGCTTGGGGCGTGGGTCTTCTTGCGAGGCTATGGAGTTATCCCCGCTGGCCCAGGCAATCAATACGTTGTTGTCATTGTCGAGTGAGACGGAAGGTTTTCTTCCTATATTGCTGGAACTATCTAGCCGAAGGTTTGTTACGGTGTTACCAATTAGTGAACCATTTTTATTATAGCGTTTGAATTTTATAGCATTGTTCTGTTTTTCTTTTGTCTTTCTGTTCGGGAATGTTTGCCAGGCGATAACAAGGCTGTTGGCATTGCTTGATAATGCTGGAAGAGCCTCTTTGTCGGTTGTGTCAGAAACGCTTAGTGCTGGAGCGGACGGTGAGCCATCCGGGTTAAAAAATTGAATAGTTAGATCATAGTCGTTATCTGTCTCATCATCAGGGGTTGAGGTTTCTGACCAAGCGAGAGCAAAACTACCATCTTTCCACATGGTTACAGCGAAATGTGGATAGTCATTGGCTCTGGGTATTCTGGCGATATTGCTCGTTGATGGTACCAGGGTCATTTCTGGCCCAACGGCTTCTCGATACTGGTTGTAAAACTGGCCAAGAATGGCGGGGCCGTCACTTTTTGTACGATCTTCTGATGTCCAAACGATAAGACGATTATTGTTTTGATCAGAAACAATGTGAGGCGTTGCTTCGTATCCCGAAGAAGTGGTGTTAACCAAATTTTCAGGACCAAGGGGTTCCAGTGCAGAAAAAGAAGTAGATGGAACTATGCTAAGGGCAGCAGCTAATAACGCTAATGCTTTAAAAAAAAGTTGGTTTTGGGGCATGATTGGTCTCTGCATAAAAGGTGAGAATTATATTTTCGAAATTTCACGGCAGGAGATTATAGTTTCGATGCTGAGTTTTTTATGTAGGAGAAGGCTTACATGCAATATATAAAGTAATTTTTGTGAACTAAATTCCATGAAATTGTGCTTGGCCGTATCTACTATCCGATGACTATAAAGAGGGATTGGATAGAAGTGTACGGTTTCGATAGCCGTTAAGAGAGTTTGTTTGAGATAGAGAATCATTGTCGAAAATGATGAGTGCGGCTTTGGTGGCCTTAAGCCGCTAGAGGGTAAGCAGACTGGACAATACAGGGTGGGGGCTTGGTCTACAAAGCAAGGGCATCTTGAGCCTGGTTAGAGTGCGACGGGAGACGTGTTAACGTGAATGCCGGCTCAAATTTATTGGCTGTCATCAAGGAGCATTCTGTGACGACATCCCTGCCGTTTTCCCTGCTGGAACTGGCCTCGGTCCGTGAAGGCGACACCATCGGCCAGACCCTGGCCAACAGCGTGGCCTATGCCCGCCATGCGGAGTCCCTCGGCTTCAGCCGGTTCTGGCTGGCCGAGCATCACAACATGGAGGGCATCAGCAGTGCCGCCACGTCGGTGCTGATTGGTCACATCGCCAATGCCACGGAGACCATCCGGGTCGGCTCAGGTGGGGTGATGTTGCCGAACCATCCGCCACTGGTGATCGCCGAGCAGTTCGGCACTCTGGAGATCCTGCATCCCGGTCGCATTGATCTGGGGCTGGGCCGGGCCCCGGGCACCGACCCGATGACCAGCCGCGCCCTGCGCCGCGAAGGCCTGGGCGCAGAGCAGTTCCCCCATGACGTAGCCGAGCTACAGCGGTTGCTGGGTCCACTGGATCGTTCCCGCCCGGTCAACGCCATACCCGGCGCCGACACAAACGTGCCGATCTGGTTGCTGGGCTCCAGCCTGTACAGTGCGCAGCTGGCGGCCCAGCGAGGGTTGCCCTATGCCTTTGCCGGGCATTTTGCACCGCGTTTGTATCGCGAGGCGCTGCGCCTCTACCGGGAGCAGTTTCAGCCGTCGGCTCAGTTGGACAAGCCCTACGCCATGCTGGCGGTACCGGCGGTGGCAGCGGATACCGATGAGGAAGCCCGCTTTCTCACCACCACCAGCTATCGGCGCGTTTTGTCCCTGTTCCGGGGCCAGCCGCTGTGGATGCGTCCGCCGGTGGAAAGTATGGACGGGTACTGGAATCCGGAAGAAGAGGCCGGCGTCAGAGGGTTTCTGGCCCTGCAATTGCTGGGGACTGCCAACACTATCCAGGGGCAACTGGATCAGTTGCTCGATAGCGTGGAAGTTGATGAATTGATGGTGACTGTCGATCTGTACGATCCGGAAAAGCGTCGCCACGCCCTGGATATTCTGGCGTCGCTGCCGCAGTTTCGTCGTTAGCGACTAGCACCAGACCCCGTTGGAGCCTTGTTCAGAAGGCGAAGGGCCATTCGCTTTGCGAGCAAAGCTCCAAC
>NZ_DEXN01000034.1:55172-55738 GCF_002364155.1 Alcanivorax sp. UBA3183 | reverse complement strand
TTGCGAGCAAAGCTCCAACGGGATAAAGAGGGGCTAGCGGCGTTGTGCTTTTGCGGGAAAGCCGCGCAACACCAGCAGTAATCCGGCCAGCAGGGTGAAGATGGTGGGTGCGCCACCGCCTCCGCTGCTGCCGCCTCCGGCAGGGGCCTGGGAGGGATAGCGTAGGGTCAGTGTGGCGGTATTGTCGTTGTCGTTTGGCAGATCGCCATTACTGGAGAAACCGGTAAAGGTTATGGCCCGGTTTGCTCCGGTATCCGAGGCGAAAGTGAGATTCAACGTCTGGCTGTTGGTAGCGGGCACATTGCCCACCGGGCAGCGTAGCGGGTTAGACAGGGTACAGCCCAGTTCGTCGGCGTTTGCCAGGGTGGTATTGAGTGGCAGGGAAAAACGGATTTCCCCATTGGTAGCGTCATTGATCGTGGATCGATTACTGAGCGTTACCGCTACCCTGGCTTCACTGGTGTTGCCGCTCTTCTGGAAGGCGGACAGAGTCAGATCCGGCTGGTCGGAGAACACTACTTTCTGCGCAATGCGGTTATTGCGGCGTCGGTAATCATCCTGGTTGG
>NZ_DEXN01000034.1:0-55039 GCF_002364155.1 Alcanivorax sp. UBA3183 | reverse complement strand
AGGGCCGACAGCGGTTGCCGGAAAGCAGACCGCTACACCCGGACCAGCCGCCGCTGGCGAAGGTGTTGCCAGTGAGACTAAAGGTCAGAATCGGATTGGTGACGGTGTTTTCCTTGCTGTCGTTTTTCAGGGCCAGGCTCAGCGTTTGGCTGCCGCCCGGGGGCTGGTAGTAATACTGCGGTGGGGGTGTAGGCCATTGGGGGAGTAGGTCGACCAGAGGAATACCGCCGGAAGCGGTCAATACCTCCAGTTCCCGAGTTTCCGCAGACAGATGCGTATAGCCGGATGGAGCCCCGGTGGCGCAGTTGCGCAGGCCGAAGCTGGTCAGGCCGACCAGCCAGGGTTGTCGGTCCCGGTCCAGGAAAAGGGGGCCGCCGCTATCCCCAAAGCAGGAGTCTTGCTGGACACCGTTGACCGGGTTCAGCTCCGCAGCGCACACCGCAAAGTTGGTGATGGTAAGGCTGGATAACTGCCGACAGCGTTGCTGGGGGATGTAGTCCAGCTGCACTTCACGCAACACATTGCTGAGGTTGCCATTACCGGTATTACCCCAGCCCAGGGCGGTGACTGATTCATCCAGCGCTGTGGTACTACGACCTTCTAAATCATTAAAGCTACTTTCGCTGATGATGTTGGGCCAGAGGGTATTGCTACGGGTGTCGATACGCAGCATGGCCAGATCCCGGTTCAGGTTTTGATACTGGCGGTGCAAGAGTATTTGCCTGACGGGGATGCCGTTTTGGGGAACATTGTTGCGATCATCGTCGCCGATAAAGACGAAGGTCTGGTCGGCTTGAGCGGGTGAGCCGTCCAGATATTCCATGCAATGGGCAGCGGTAACCAGCCATTCCGGGCTGAGGTGGCTGGCACCACAAAGCAAATAACCGCTCACGCTGGGATCATCCACGGCCACTTGGGCCATCCACGGCCAGCGATCAACCGGTGCTGGCTCGCCACCCACAATGCGGCCGGTGGCGGTGTCTGCGAGGGTGCTGGATAAGGGGAGTGTGGCTAACCCTGCCAGCAGAGCGATACGACGGAACATGGCAACTGCCTTACACATTTTTCACTATTTTACCGGTTTTCATGGCAAGACAGTGTGAGCTTATGTAGCTGAACAAAATGCACCAAATCGAGGCAGTCTCTCAGTTTATCGGCGGGGCGTGTGCCAGCCAGTGGTCGTTGTCGTTCCGGGTGCGGGCCATGGAGCTCTGCAGGTGGGCCAACGCCTGTTCCAGAGCCGCATCGCCATCACTCAAGGTCATGATCGCAGCACGCAGGCCGGGGTGGCGGTCGCGCAGATCGTTAAGCAGTTGTTCGGCGGCGGCGGTGGCTGTGCAGGGCAGCAGCAAGGCCAGATGTTGTTTGTCATAGCGTGCCGCCACATCGCTGCGGCGGATGCGGTGGGCCACCCGGTTGGCCAACTGGGGTAACTCATCGTGATGCACCAGCGCCAGGGTCATGGGTGATGAAATGCGGTCGTGCAGCGGCACCAGCCAGCCGGCGGTACTGATCAGTGCCTCGCGGCTGATGAAATCCGTATCCGGGTCCCGCCAGGTGGCTTCCAGGGCCGCCCGGGCCAGGGCCTGGTTGCGCCAGATCATCAGCCCGAAATAGAGCATGCAGGCACTCAGGGCGATGACCAGAAACAGGCTCGCCGAGGCAGACGGCGTTGTCACATAGCTCAGCCGGATCGGCAGCACAAAGGCCAGCACGATTTCCGCGCCAGCCAGCATGATCAGAAAGCGTTTGATGCCGTGGAGCAGGCCGTTGCTGAGCACGGCGATAAACAACAGCGCCATGGTGGGCGGCGGGTTGCCCGGGTCCAGTAGCAGCACGATGCCCAGGGTCAGCAAATCCAGACCGGAAGCAAACGCATCGCCATTGGCCGGGCGCCAGAACAACAGCAATAATTGCAGCCCCACATAAGCGGCAAACAACAGCCAGGGTGTCGCTTTGGGCAGAGCAAAGAAGAAACTGTCTGCATGATGGAAATAGATCACGGCCAGGGCGGCGAACAGGGCCCGGGCCAGGTACTGCATGATCACCACACCCTGATCCGAGGTGATACGGCTGGAAGTCGTCATGATTCATCGATCCCCGGTGACTTATTGGAGCCTCTGAATAGCCCTCTGCGTGCCCTTCAGGCCGCTCTGGGAACACAAGGGGTTATTCAGAGGCTCCTTGGCCGCCTATGTTGCGTCAGGGCCCTCCGGGAATAAAGATGTGATGCACGCTAATCTTGTTAAAAATGCGTTTTTTTGCGGTTGTCATGGCCAACGCGAATGTGCTCAGGCATAAAAGGCGATACCGTTCGGCAGTTATGAAGGAGCCACAGTGGATAACAGTGTCAATACGCCCCTGAGAGATGATGTGCGTTTACTGGGGGACTTGCTGGGCCAGTGTCTGCGTCAGCAAGCCGGTGACGATCTCTATCAGACCATCGAAACCATCCGCAAAGCCTCGGTGGCTACCCGCGGCGAGCAGGGAACTGCATTGTCTTCCCTGCGTGATCTGCTCTCGCCTCTGGATGACGCCACCCTGCTGGAAGTGGCGCGGGCCTTCAGCCAGTTTCTCAATTTGAGCAACATTGCTGAACAGCATCACCGTGAACGTCTGCACCGTCAGCATCAGCGTTACCCCGGAGATCCCGGTGGTGATCAGGGTATCGCCAATGTGCTGCAGCGCCTGCAGGAGGAGCAGATCAGCGCTGACGTGATCGACGGCACTCTGCAAGACCTGTCCGTGGAGCTGGTGCTCACTGCCCACCCCACCGAAGTGACCCGCCGCACCCTGATCCGCAAATACGACCAGATGGCGGACCTGCTCGGCGAACTGGACCGGCCGGATCTGACCGATGACGAACTGGCCTTTCGTCGCGAGAAGCTCTACCGCCTGATCCTGGCCGCGTGGAGCACCGATGAGATTCGCCGCGAACGGCCCACCCCGGTAGACGAAGCCAAGTGGGGCTTCGCCACCATCGAGCAGTCCCTGTGGCAGGCGGTACCGGAAATGGTGCGGCAACTGGAGCGGGAGCTGGCCGAGCAGGGCCTGCCCCAGCCGCCAGCGGACTGGGCGCCGGTGAAGCTGGCCTCCTGGATGGGCGGCGACCGGGACGGCAACCCCAATGTGACCGCGCCGGTGACCCGGGAAGTGTTGCTGCTGGCCCGCTGGATGGCCGCGGACCTGTACCTGCGTGACGTGGAAAACCTGCTGGCGGACCTGTCCATGGAAGCGGCCAGTGAGGAATTGCTGGCGGCAACCGGCCCCAGCCATGAGCCTTACCGGGTGATTCTCCGCCAGGTGCGCCAGAGACTGAAGCTCACCCGACGGCAGATGGAAGCCCAGGTAGAAAATCAGCCGGTGCCTGAAGGCGAGGGGTTCCTGCGCCGTGAGCAATTACTGGCGCCCCTGCAACTGATCGACCGCTCCCTGCGCGATGTCGGCCTGGGCGATATCGCCGATGGCGACCTGAAAAACACCCTGCGCCGCCTCAATTGCTTCGGCATTACCCTGTTGCGGCTGGATATCCGCCAGGAATCCACCCGCCATCGTGATGCCGTGGATGCGGTCACCCGTTATCTGGAACTGGGTAGCTATGCGGACTGGCCGGAGGAGCGCAAGCAGGCGTTTCTGGTGGAGGAGCTCCAGGCTCGCCGTCCACTGATTGATGACAGCTTCCACGCCAGTGAGGCATGCAGCGACGAGGTGGCAGAAGTGCTGGCCACCTGCCGAGTGATTGCCGAGCAGGGCAGCGAAGGGTTGGGCGCCTATGTCATCTCCATGGCCCGTGCTCCCTCGGATGTGCTGGCAGTGATGCTGCTGCAGAAGATCGCCGGCGTCAGCGAGCCCATGCGTGTGGTGCCGTTGTTTGAAACCCTGGATGACCTGGACAATGCCGAGGACACCATGTCGGCCCTGCTGGCGGTGCCGTTTTACCGGCAGCGGGTGGCCGGGGGCCAGGAAGTGATGATTGGCTATTCCGACTCCGCCAAGGATGCCGGTTTTCTCGGGGCCGCCTGGGCCCAGTATCGGTCCCAGGAAAAGCTCACCGCCCTGTTTGCCGAACATGACATTCCGCTGACTCTGTTCCATGGCCGTGGTGGTTCTATCTCCCGGGGTGGCTCGCCCACCCGCATGGCGCTGCTGTCCCAGCCACCGGGCTCCGTGGCCGGGCGCATTCGCGTCACTGAACAGGGCGAGGTGATCCGCTTCAAGTACGGCCGCCCGGCGGTGGCCGTGTTCAACCTGGCGCAATATGTGGCTGCCACCCTGGAAGCGACCCTGTTGCCACCCCGGGCGGCCAAGCCGCAATGGCGGGAACAGATGCAGACCCTGACGGATGTCTCCGTGGCCGGGTATCGCAGCGTGGTCCAGGAAGAACCTGAGCTAGTCCGCTACCTGCGCACGGTGACCCCGGAAACCGAGCTGTCCCGGCTGTCCCTGGGCAGTCGCCCGGCCCGCCGCAAGCAGGATGCCGGCATCAGCTCCCTGCGGGCCATCCCCTGGGTGTTCGCCTGGACCCAGATTCGGCTGATGCTTCCTGCCTGGCTGGGTACGGGTGCTGCACTGGAGGCTGCCCAGGCGGACCCGGCGCAAAACGGCACCGTGCAGGAAATGGTGGGCGAGTGGCCGTTCTTTCAGGGCGTGGTGGATATGCTCGAGATGGTGTTAGCCAAGGCGGACCTGCGCGTGGCGGCCTGGTACGAGCAACGGCTGGCCGGGGATGACGTTGATCTGGCCCGGTTGGGTGAAGTGTTACGCGAGCGGCTCACCGGCACCGTGAATGCCTTGTCTGCCCTCACTGGACGTGAAGACCTGCTGGATAACAATCCGGTGATGCGCTGGTCCATCCGGGTCCGCGACCCTTACACGGATCCCCTGCACCTTCTCCAGGCGGAGCTGATGGCGCGCCTGCGCCAGCAGGACGGCGATAAAGTTCTGGAGAGTGCCTTGATGGTGACCATCGCCGGTATTGCAGCGGGGCTTCGCAACACCGGCTAAACGCCTGGCCACGAAGCCGCTCCTACGGGAGCTTTCCCTCTTTCACTTGCACATGGCTGCCATCACAAACCGGCCCCTTGCCGCTGTGTTTGCAGCCGCAGAAGAACACGATCTTGTCCCGTGGGGCGGTGTAGGCCACCGGGGTGATGTCGGTGCCTTTGTGGCTGCCATCACAGTAAGGCTGGTTTTTGCTGCGGCCGCAGGCACACCAGAACACCTTTTCCCCTTTCTTGACCGGCAGAGGGTAGGGCTGCCGGGAAACAGTGACAGGCTTGTCCATAGGGCCTCTCCTTTTCACAAACGGCCGGAGTGTTGGGCGGTGGCGACGTGCTACCTGCATTGCTGCGCAATCGCCTCTCTATATTCAACTCGGAATTTCACTCCTCACTTTTGCTCGCGGCTTCTTGAGTTTCAGCAACCACAGCGCCACTTCCGCGCAACTATTAACTGCTTTTACCCCTTGTCGCACAACTGTCACTCAAGCGTCACTACTGTGCCACGTCCACTGGCGAAACTGCCCGAAACTGCCAGTGGAGTACACTATGCTTGCGCAAGCCGCAGGAAAGATCAAAGCCCTTAGCCCCCACCTAAGAGGGGCCCTGGCCAAGCCGTTTACGGCCACTGCCGATATTCTCCGTTTCCCCCGGGACATGACGGCGGATGCGGAAAATGCCGGACGGTTCAGTGCCTACTTCACCCGTTCCCGGCGGGAAATCATCAAGGTCCAGCGTCTGCGCTACCGTATCTTTTCCCAGGAATATGGCGCCAGCTTCAGCGCTCCCTTCGGGCTGGACCGGGACCGCTTTGATAAACACTGTCTGCACCTGGTGGTGCGCGATAACCACAGTGGCGAGATTGTCGGTTACACCCGTGTGCTGCCCGGCGAACGTCTGCATCGCACCGGCGGTTTCTACTCCAGCGGCGAATTTGATCTGTCCATGCTGCGCCATCTGGATGGCCGGGTGGCAGAGATCGGCCGTACCTGTATCCATCCCGCCCACCGCGGCGGTGCCGTGATCACCGTGCTGTGGGCGCGGCTGGCCCAGTACATGCTCGAAAACGATGTGCGCTACCTGCTGGGCTGCGCCAGCATTGCCCTGAGCGAGGGCTACAACGTGGCCGCCATTCAGCAGCGCATCAACCAGCGTCACCTGAGCGAGCCGGCATTGCGGGTTCAGCCGCACCTGCGCCTGGAGCGCCTGCCGGGCCTGGCCGCCGACGACAACGTGAAAATGCCGCCGCTACTCAAGGCCTACCTGCGCATGGGGGCCCGGGTGTGTGGGGATCCCTGCTGGGACCCGGATTTCAACTGCCTGGATTTCTTCGTGCTGATGGCGGTGGATGACCTGCCGGCCCGCTATGTGCAGCACTTCCTGCAGCCGGCCCAGGCGGTTTAGGAGCGTTGATTGGCGAAGGTCCCGTAGGAGCGGCGCTTGAGCCGCGAAGGTGGAAGGTTTGTCGCAAGCACGTTCGCGGCTCATACCCGCAGGGCACAGAGAGCGCCGCTCCTACGGGGCTTATACGATTCGGCCCAGGCTCTGAACTATGAGTGAAATGAATGATAGCGTCAGCGTCAGCCCTGATATGCAAAGCGGCCTCTGGCCGCAACTGCGTCGGGTATTGAGGGTTGCCCGCATCGTGCTCTATCTGCTGTGGGGCTTTGTGCTGGCATTTCTGCTGGGGGCGTTCTGGTCACCGTATCGGCCCGTGGTGCTGGCGGCCAAGCAGCGCTGGTGCCGGCACTTTCTGCGTATCCTCGGGGTGGAGCTGACGGTAACGGGCAATGCGGTCGACGCCCCGGTGTTTCTGGTCAGCAACCATGTGTCCTGGCTGGATATTCCATTGATTGCCAGCCAACGCCACCTGTATTTCCTGTCCAAGGCGGAAGTGGGTGATTGGCCGTTAATCGGCACTCTGGCCCGGGCCATGGGTACCCTGTTCATCAAGCGAGGCAGCGGCGAGTCCAGTCGCAAGGCCAGGGAAATTGGTGATCGGCTGAAGCAGGGTCACACGGTGCTGGTGTTCCCGGAGGGCACCACCACCGACGGCACCGGCCTGCGCCGTTTCTTTCCGCAGCTGTTCGATGCGCCGCTGATGGCCAATGTGCCAGTACAACCCCTGGCGGTGCGCTACCTGGACGACAGAGGCGCCCCGGATGCCGCCATGGCCTTTATCGGCGACGACGAATTCCACCACCACCTGTGGGCCATGCTACTGCGCAACCGCATCCGCGTGCGCCTGCATTTCTGCGAACCGGTATCGGCACAAGGCACGGATCGGAAGGCGCTGTGTGAGGGTGCGTGGGGGAAGGTGGCGGAGCAGTTGACAGTTGATAGTGGACAGTTGACAGCTCGCGGTTGATTCTTGTCCTTGTTTGCAATGCTTGAGGCCGCGCTCAGTATTTAGGTGCGGCCTCCTGGCTTTCCAAGCTGGGGAAGGTTTTCGCGTTTTTCGCTATCAACTATCAACTGTCCACTGTCAACTGTATTCCTCCTCCCTGTTATCTGGCGCCACACCTTTAAGCTCGGATACCATGTCCTTTTACTCACAAGGACCTTCCCCAGCCATGACCCGCGCCAGCGATCTGAAAAAATCCGATGTTATCGAAGCGAACGGCACCCTTTACGCGATCCGTCAGATCGAGGTGCAGTCCCCCTCGGCCCGGGGGGCGGCGACGCTGTATCGGGTGAAGGCCAGTGCGGTAGGGGGTGGGCCCAAGTTCGAGGAGCGTTACAAGGGGGATGACGACGTGACCACGGTGGAGTTGCTGCGCAGGCCGGTGCAGTTCTCTTACCTGGATGGTGACGATTACATCTTCATGGATAACGAGGATTTCTCCCAGTACCTGCTCAAAGCCGAGGACATCGCCGACGAGCTGGCCTTTATCACTGAGGATACCGAAGGGTTGCTGGCGCTGCGGGTGGACGATGCCGTGATCGGCCTGGAGCTGCCTGCATCCGTGGTGCTGGAAGTCGCCGAAACCGCCCCGGCCATGAAAGCCGCCTCTGCCTCCGCACGCACCAAGCCGGCCACCCTGAATACCGGGCTGGTGGTGCAGGTGCCGGAATATATCGTGGAAGGCGAAAAAGTGCGGGTGAACACCGCCGAACGTAAATTCATGTCGCGGGCCTGATCCCGGATCATGATGTTATTGCGGGTTGTCGCGCTGGCAGGCATGACGCTACTTGCCGGCTGCCAGTTGGGCTACTACAGCCAGGCTGCCAAGGGCCACTTGTCGCTGATGGGTCAGCGGGAACCGCTGGAGGTGGTGCTGGCGGACCCGCAGATACCCCCGCAGATTGCCGATTCCCTGGAGTTCAGTCAGGAGGTGGTGAGCTTTGCCGGGGACCAGCTGGCACTCCCCGCCGAGCACGTCTATCACCAGTATGTGGCGCTGGAGCAGGACGCAGTGGTGTGGAATGTGCTGGCGGCCCCGGCCTGGTCACTCACCCCGAAAACCTGGTGTTACCCACTGATAGGCTGCGTCAGCTACCGGGGGTATTTTCAGCGACCGGCGGCGGAAAAGGCTGCCGCCAAATTGGCTGAGCAGGGCCTGGATACCTATGTGGGCGGCGCCATTGCCTATTCGACCCTGGGCTGGTTTGCCGATCCGCTGACCACGCCCATGCTGCAACGCTCGGAGCCGGCGCTGGCGGAACTGCTGATCCACGAGCTGGCTCACCGGCGTCTGTATATCAAGAATGACACCCGCTTCAATGAATCCCTGGCCACCCTGGTGGGTCGCGAAGGCGCGGTGGATTTCTTTGCCGCCAGTGGCGAGCCGTTGCCGACGGATTTCTGGCAGCGCCGTGAGCAGGTCCGACAGGCCTTTATGGCCATCGTCACCGATACCCGTGAGGCCCTGAAACAGCTCTATACCGCTGAGCAGGATGAGGCGCTGCTGGCCCGGGAAAAAGCCCGCATCCAGCAACAGGCCCGGGAGCGCTTCGCCCGGGAGCAACAAACCCTGCCGGCCCTGGCCGGTTACCGGGGCTTCTTTGACGGACCGTTGAACAATGCCCAGTTAAACGGTGTCAGTGACTACAATGATCATGTGCCGGCCTTTGCCCGCCTGCTGGAACAATGCCGGCGGGACTGGGGCTGTTTCTGGCAGCAGGTGGAAAACCTGGCCGAGCTGGATACCCTGCAACGTACCGAGGCCCTGAAGGAGCTCTCATGGAACTGATCCGCACCCCGCAACCGGAACTGGCCGAACTGTTTGAGCATACCCTCAAGCGCAATGGCTTTGCGGTGGCGCGCCGTGAGGAGGGCAGTGAGCAGATCATCGATCTGCAGGACCCGGCGCAGTACAACCATGCCAAGGCTCTGCTGGAAGAGCTGATCACCGATCTCAAACACCAGCAGGGTCGCCAGCCGGTGGAGCCCCTCACCGGGCGGCCTCAGCCACTGATGTCCGGGGGATGGTTCGCCAGCCTGGGCTGGGTGACCCGCATCGTGTTGATTGTCAGCGTGCTGGTGTATCTGACGCCGTATCTGATGGGCGATGGCGTCTACCGGGCGCTGCTGTTCCCGGCAGCACTGGACGGGCTGGCCAGCCAGCCCTGGCGGCTTGTGACCCCCATGCTGCTGCACTTTTCCCTGCTGCACCTGCTGTTCAACCTGCTCTGGTGGTCGGACCTGGGTCGCCTGATCGAGCGGTTCCAGTCCAGCGGGCAGCTGGTGCTGGTCACTCTGGTCACCGGCATTACCGCCAATGTGGCCCAGTTCTTCCATACCGGGCCCATGTTCGGTGGTCTGTCCGGGGTGGTCTACGGGCTGCTCGGTTACCTGTGGATCTATGGCAAGGTGAATCCCCAATCCGGTTACCCCCTGCGCCGAGAGATTGTCATCTTCATGCTGGCCTGGATGGTGATCTGCTTTGTGGGGCTGTCCAGTGTGGTGGCCAACGCTGCGCATCTGGCGGGGCTGGTCAGCGGCTGTCTGCTGGGGGCCGGTTTCGGGCTCTGGCGCCGGGCACAGGGGGCCGGCGCCGTTTGAGTTAGCCCGGTCGTACTGCTATAAAGACTCCCAAACAAATGGTCACAATAATGAAAGGATACCGGCGACCTATGCAGTGGCGCTTCCTACCCGGGTTTGTCCCCTCTCTCCTCGTTGCAGCGGTGGTTTCCTTGCAGGGCTGTTCCCTGGCCAGCATCGACGACAACCTGCCCTATGGCGTACTCAACAACAATGACCTTGAGCTGGTGGCTGAGGGCCTGCCCACCTATCTGTTGATGGTGGACGGCCTGATCGAAAACTGGCCTGACAGCGCTTCCATGCTGGCCAGCGGGGCGGATCTATACGGCGCCTACGCGGGACTGTTTGTGGAAGACCCGAAACGGGCCCGCAAGCTCAGCGACAAGGCCCTGGGCTATGCCTTCCGCTCCGCCTGTGCCCACGATAGCGATTACTGCAATCTGCGTGACCTGTCGGTTCCCGAGTTCGAGGAACTGCTGGAAGATGCGGACGAGGGCGATGTGCCCATGCTGTTCACCCTGGGCAGCGCCTGGGCCGGTTATATTCAGCAGAACACCAGCGACTGGAATGCGGTGGCCGAACTGGGACGCGTGGAAGCCATCATGGAGCGCGTAGTGGTTCTGGATGAGGGTTACCAGTATGGCCAGGCGCACATGTACCTGGGTGTGCTGAGCAGCATCCTGCCCGCGTCCCTGGGCGGTAAGCCGGATCAGGCGAAGGCCCATTTTGAGCAGGCCATGACCCTGTCAGAGGGCAAGAACCTGTTGGCCCCGGTGCTGTTTGCGGAAAAATATGCCCGTTTGGTGTTTGACCGTGAACTGCATGATAGCCTGCTGGAAGATGTCCTTACCGCTGATCCGCAGGTGCACGGTCTGACCCTGCAGAATACCTATGCGCAGGAGCAGGCCGAAGCCCTGCTCGCCGACGCTGACGATTATTTCTAGGAGTACTTATGCTGCGTCTTGCCACGATTCTGGTCGCACTGTTGCCGGTCTGGGCTTCGGCCGCCAACACCTTGAAAATTTCTACTCTGTACCCGGACGGCACCACCATCGTCACCGGCCTGAAAGAGGCGGGTAAGGAGATTGCCGAAAAGACCGAAGGACGGGTGAAGCTGAAAGTGTACCCCGGTGGGGTGATGGGCGATGACCGGGCGGTACAGCGCAAGATCCGCATCGGTCAGCTACACGGTCAAGTAGCTCAGGGCGGCGCCTTTGCCTCTGCCTACAAGGACAGCCAGATTCTTAACGTGCCGCTGGCCTTCACTAACTACGACGAAGTGGATGCGGTACGCGCCGAACTGGATCCGGTGATTCAGCAGGGCCTGGAAGAGGGCGGCTGGGTCAGCTTTGGTCTGATTGATGGTGGCTTCGCCTACGTGATGTCAGAAAACCCGGTGAAAAGCATCACCGATCTGCGCAACCAGAAGCTGTGGCTGCCGGCCAATGATGAAGGCTCCGCCAAGGCGGCCAAGGCATTTGAGTTGTCGCCCATCCTGCTCAATATCGGCTCGGTGCTGACCTCCCTGCAGACCGGGGCGGTCAATGCCTTTGCGGCTCCGCCGGTGGCGGCCCTGACGCTGCAGTGGTACTCGCGGGTGAACTACCTCACCGATATGCCGCTGCTGTATACCTTCGGCACCCTGGGTATCCATGAGAAATTCTTCAAGCGACTCAGCGCCGAGGATCAGCAGGTAGTGCGTCAGGTGCTGGAAAGCACCTTTGCCAAGCTGGATACGGAAAGCCGCCAGGAAAACCTGAGTGCCTTCCAGGCGGTGAAACAGCAGGGCCTGGAAGTGGTTGGGCCCTCCCCGGAGCAGCTGGTCGAATGGCGCGACTATGCCAAGCGGGCCACCGCAGAGCTGGTGGAAGAGGGCGAAATCTCCCAGGAGATGCTGGACCAGCTTAACGCCATTCTGGCCCAGCAGCGCGAAGGGCAGTGATGGCAGCCTTGTTACACAGGCTCCACCGTACCCTTCACCAAATCGAGGACGGCCTGATCGTGGCCGTCCTTTTGTTTATGGTGCTGCTGGCGGTGGCGCAGATCGTACTGCGTAACTTCTTCGGCACCAGCCTGGTATGGATCGAGCCGCTGCTGCAGAACGCGGTGTTGTGGATCGGCCTGCTCGGCGCCATGATCGCTTCGCGCAATGATGAACATATCCGTATCGATGTGGCCTCGTCACTGCTGCCGGAAAAATACCACCCTTTCCTGACCACCGTTGTGGACTTGTTCACCGCCTTTATCTGTGTGCTGGTGGCCTGGTACAGCGTGGGCTTCGTCATCGAGGAATATGAATACGCCGGCACTGCTTTTTCCAAGGTGCCGAGCTGGGTGCTGCAGAGCATTATTCCGGTGGGTTTCTCGGTGATGGCAGTGCGTTATGTGGTGCTGTTCGTGCTGGGCCTGCTGGGTAAAAGGCCGAAGATGCAGGAGCCGGTGCCATGATACCCATTGCCATTGTCCTGCTGGTGTTGCTGGCGCTGATGGGCGCGCCGCTGTTTGCGATTATTCTCGGCGCCGCGGCACTGGGCTTTTATACCCTGGGCATCGAAATGTCGGTGCTGCATATCGACATTTATCAGCTCAGCAATTCCGTGGTGCTGATGGCGCTGCCGCTATTTACCTTTGCCGGTTTCCTGCTCAGCGAATCGAAAACTGCCGACCGCATGCTGCGCCTCAGCCAGGCGGCCTTTGGCTGGATGCCTGGCGGCATGGCCTTTGTGTCGCTGATTGCCTGTGCGTTCTTTACGGCTCTTACCGGTGGTTCCGGTGTCACCATTGTGGCGCTGGGCGCGTTGTTGTTGCCGGCGCTGGTAAAAGGCAATTATCCGGAAAAATTCAGCCTGGGTCTGGTGACGTCATCCGGTAGCCTGGGGCTGCTGCTGGTGCCCTCCGTGCCGCTGCTGATCTACGGCATTATTGCCCAGCAGATGTCACAGCAGTTGGATATGCCGTCGGTGGAAATCGTCGATTTGTATCTGGCCGGTCTGGTACCGGCGCTGCTGATGGTCGTGCTGATGTACGGCTATTGTGTGTGGGCGACGCGCGGCACCGAGGTGCCACGTCAGAGTTTCGATTTCCGTGAACTGGTGGATGCGCTCTGGGAAGCTCGCTGGGAGCTACCGCTGCCGCTGGTGGTGCTGGGCGGGATCTTCTCCGGCTTCCTGGTGATCAGTGAAGCGGCAGCAGTGACCGCGCTTTATGTGCTGGTGGCGGAAGTGTTCCTGTACCGGGAAATTTCCCTGCGCAGATTGCCCGGCATCATGCGTGACTCCATGATCATGGTGGGGGGCATTCTGCTGATTCTGGCGGTGGCGCTGGCCTTTACTGATTACCTGGTTTACGCCGGAGTGCCGGAGAAGTTGTTTACCCTGATTCAGACCCACGTGGAGAGCAAGATCACCTTCCTGATTCTGCTCAACATCCTGCTGCTGTTGCTGGGGGCGGTGCTGGATATCTTTGCGGCGCTGGTAATCATGGTACCGCTGATCTTGCCGGTGGCACTGCGCTACGGCATCGACCCGGTGCATCTGGGGATCATCTTCGTGGCCAACATGCAGATCGGCTATATCACCCCGCCGGTGGGTATGAACCTGTTCATCGCCAGCTACCGGTTCAAGAAGAAAGTCACCGAGCTGTTCGCGGCCACGCTTCCCTTCATGATGGTGCTGATCATCGCCTTGCTGATGATTACCTATATCCCGCAGCTCAGCCTCTGGCTGGTGCGCTAGCCTATCGACGAAGCCGCTGTAGGAGCGCCTCTTGAGGCGCGAAGCGGCTTTCCGTTAACCAAAGAGAGCACAGTGCACCCTACGGTAGGTGTAGCCAGCGTGGGTGTCTCCGTGAAGGGAGCTGCTATCACTTCCGTAGCGTTTTTACCTGAATGCTTTTGCCTTGCCCTTTCTGGATCTGGAACCACTTGGGGTAGGCGCGGATCATGTCGCTGAGTTTCTTGTGGCCGAACAGGCGGGTATCAAAATCGGGTTTGCGCTTGCTCAGGTGCTGGCCCACGGTGCCCAGGTTGGCCCAGTCGTCTTCGTCGGAAATATCATCAATCACATTGGCAATCAGCTGCAGCGGTGGCGGTTCCTTGCTGACCGGTTCGCTGGGAGCAGGCTCATCGGCTTTGCCGGTGGTGTCTTGCGGGGTGTGGTCCGAGCGCAGTACTTCGGTATAGATGAACTTGTCACAGGCAGCCACAAAGGGCCCCGGAGTCTTGCGTTCCCCGAAACCGTAAACGGTCTGCCCTTCCTCGCGCAATCTGGCCGCCAGACGGGTGAAATCGCTGTCGCTGGATACCAGGCAGAACCCGGACAGTTGTTTCGTATACAGCAGATCCATGGCATCGATGATCATGCTGCAGTCCGTGGCGTTCTTGCCCTGGGTGTAGGCGAATTGCTGGATCGGTTGTACGGAGTGCTTCAGCAGCACGTTTTTCCAGCCGCCCAGATTGGGCTTGGTCCAGTCGCCGTAGATACGCTTGACGCTGGCTGTGCCGAATTTGGCAATTTCCTCGAACAGACCATCGACGATTTTCGGCGGGGTATTGTCCGCATCAATAAGCACCGCCAGCGATGTGCTGCTGACCGGTGAAGCGTCGTTGCCAATATTGCTGCCTGCCATGATGCATTCCTTTTGCGTGGGATACCGCCAACATAACGGATTCGGCGGGGAGTGGACAGGCGCGGATGGGGCGGCTGTAGGAGCGGCGCTTGAGCCGCGAACCGAGCGTCGCGAGGCGGCAGAGATATCTGCCTCTCGTGACCTTTCTGGATAGACGGGACTTGAACTGAATCGCCTGATCGCCCGCTGGGCGATTCCTCCCCTTGAAGGGGAGGTTCGCGGCTCAAGCGCCGCTCTTACAGCGGCTTCGTAGATTATCTTTCCATTTCTTTTATCGATTGCTTGTACACAAAATTCGCCATGGCGCGCAGGGGCATGATGCGAATCCAGATGCTTTGCAGGGTCACGGAGAGGCCGGGCAGGGCGTAGCGCTTGCCCTTGTTGAGGGCCTGGTAGCCAGCTTTTGCCACCGCTTCCGGGGTGGCGATTTGTGCGGAGACGAATTCTCTGATGCCGCTGGACGATTTATGGTTGCTCTCGGCGGTATCCAGAAAGGCGGTTTTGGTAGTGCTGGGGCAGAAGCAGGTGACCTGCACGCCATAGGGTTTCAGCTCTTCGTGCAGGGAGGCGCTGAAGTTGATCACGAAGGCCTTGCTGGCGCTGTAGGCGGCGAAGAAGGGCATGGGGCAGAAGCCGGCCAGGGAACCGATGTTCATGATCTTGCCTTCACCGCGGGCTTTCATGCGCGCGCCCACCAACATGCATAATTTGCTGAGCAGGATGTTGTTGAGGGTGAGCATGCGCTCCAGCGTCTGGCTGTCCTGTTCTACATGTTCGCCCATCATGCCGAAGCCCACGTTATTGACCAGTACGTCCACGTCCAGCTGTTGCTGGTCCAGCCACTGCATGATCGCTTCGGCGGCACCGGGTTGGGACAGGTCCATCTGAACGGCATGGTATTCCACATCAGGGCGTTGCGCCTTCAGATCGTTGCCAAGCGCGTCCAGTTCCTCCTGCAGCAGGCTGAACACAATGATGCGATAGTCATCTGCGTTGAACAGCTTGCAGAACTCCCGGCCAATGCCGCCGGCGCCGCCGGTGATCAGAACGGTTTTTGTCATTGAGGTTCTCCTGTCAGGCATTACCGGGTTTGTCATCAGGCCCAAGCTGGAACGGGCGGATGATCATGCTGCCGGAGTGCTCGCGGTGGTATTGCTCACGGGCCTTCCAGGCCTTGCCGTAGCGATAGAAAGGAATGGTGGGGTAGAGGTGATGGATCAGGTGATAGTTCTGATACATCAGTACCGGGGTCAGCAGCCACTCCTTGCCCATGCGCATCAGCGCGGTGGTATTCGGGTCCACGTCCTGGCGGCCGGTGTGTGGATAGTGGGGCAATACCATGAACACCAGGCACATCAGGTAGAAGGAGAAATAGGAGGGGATCAGCCACAGCATCAGGGCTTCATAGGGGCGCCAGAGAAACAGGGCGGTGAGTGCCACGCCGGCCACGGCCAGTTCTCGCCAGATCTCCGCGGGTTTCACATTGGGCAGCACATCAGGGTTGCGCAGAAAATTGATCAGATAAAGGAACGGCCAGAAGCCCCACAGGGGCATGGTCCACAGGCTGCTGGCCATCCAGTGATCCGGGTCTTTCTGCGGATCATTGGCAAAGCGGTGATGGCGCATGTGCATCAGCCGGAACATCTTGCCCTTACCGAAGGGTACCGCCACAAAGGTGGCAATGGCGAGGATCAGGTCGTTGTGCTCCGGTTTGCGGGCGGCACAGCGGTGGATGGCTTCATGGGCTGGCGTGAACATCGCGTAGCCGGCGATGCTGTTGATGATCAGGCCTACCCAGGCGGGCCAGAGTCCACTGAGCACCATCACCCAGCTGAGAATATTGGCGCCGTGGGATGCCACCATGATGGTCATGGTGGGGCCGGCAAACCTGGGTGATACCTTGAGCCGGGCCAGGGTCTTGAGTTCGTTGTGTTGCGGGGCGGTTGTACTTGTCATGGGCGCTCTCCTGCAAGGTGCCAATACAGAGTGTTTACCTTTCTGCGCAGAAACATAAGCGCGAAAATTGCCAAATGGGGGATAAAAAGTGCCAATGAGTGAATAAACAAAAAGCGGGCGGCAAACGCCGCCCGAAAAGGGGGGCATCATGCAGGGTTTTGTTTCTGGTCTGTTTCCGGCCCCAGGCCAAAGGGCCCGATGATCATGCTGCCGGAATATTCACGGTGGTACTGTTCGCGGGCTTTCCAGACTTTGCCGTAGCGGTAGAAGGGCACGGTGGGATACAGGTGATGCACCAGATGATAGTTCTGGTACATCAACACCGGGGTCAGCAGCCACTCTTTGCCCATGCGCATCAGGGCGGTGGTGTTCGGGTCTTCGTCCTGCCGGCCGGTGTGTGGGTAGTGCGGCAGCACCATGAACACCAGGCACATCAGAAAAAACGCGAAGTAGGTGGGGATCAGCCACAGTGTCAGCATGTAAAACGGCGCCAAGGCGAGCAGAACGGCAAAAATCACACCTGCCAGGGCAACTTCACGCAGCACTTCCTGCACTGTCACATTGGGTAGCAGCGATGGGTTGCGCAGGAACTTGTACAGATACAGATAAGGCCACAATCCCCACAGAGGCATGGTCCACAGGCTGCTGGCCATCCAGTGGTCCGGGTCATTTTGCGGATCATTGGCAAAGCGGTGGTGGCGCATGTGCAGCAGCCGGAAGAGTTTCCCCTTGCCGAATGGCACTGCCACGAATGTGGCGGCAGCCAGCAGGAAATCGTTGGTTTCGGGTTTACGGGCCGCAGCGCGGTGGATGGCTTCGTGAGCCGGGGTAAAAAGGGCATAGCCGGCAAGGCTGTTCACCACCATGCCCAGCCAGAGCGGCCAGATGCCGGAGGGAACCAGAGCCCAGGTCAGCGCAATGGCAACCAGAGAACCAACAAGAATGGCCACGGTTGGCCAAGCTAGTGGTGGTGACACCTTCAGGCGTGCCAGTTCATTGTTGTTGTCTTCGTTGTACATTGCGCCAGTCTCCAGTGTTGCTTGGCTCCAGTGTTACTGGAATACCGGGGATGGGTGAGCGCGGATGCTGACAAGAAGGGGATAAAAAGTGACAGGGTGAGCCGCAAGCTTCAAGCTGCAACGCGGGAGGGCGACGTGGATTGGCAACGCCGTGCCCGCGTTTACTGGTTTATGCGGGCAGGGCAGCCCAGACATTAAACACCTTTATGGCCCTTGTAGCTTGAGGCTACTCCTGGCGGAAGCGGCCGGGGCTGGTGCCGAACCAGCGCTGAAAGGCTCGCCGGAAGCTGGCCACATCGGTGTAGCCAAGATCTTCGGCAACGGCGGCGACGGTGTAGTGGGGCAGGCTGAGTAACTGGGCAGCCCGGCGGCTGAGGGTCTGGTCGAGCAGTTGCTGGAAGCGGGTGTCTTCCTGCTTGAGCTTGCGGATCAGGGTGCGGGGGCTCATGTGTAACTGGTCGGCGATACTGTCCAGGTTGGCTTTACCGGGTTTCTGGTGCATCAGGGAAAGTACCCGGTCACTGACGGTACCTTGTTTGCGTAGGGCTTCCTGGCGGATCTCGCACTGTTGGATCGCCACCCAGAGCAGATCCCGGTCATGGCTGGGCAGGGGCTCGTCGCCGTAGCTGGCGGGAAGGCTCATGGCCGTGTCCGGAGCGTCAAACACTATACGAGTGCCCGGAAAGACCTGCGGGTAACGGTCGGCCCAGAGTGGTGGCGGGTAGTTGAAATAGGCACTCCCGCCATCAATGGGCTTGCCGCGCAGCACCACATGGCAGGCATAAGCGGAGGCCATGGCAGACTCGGTAAGAAACTGTATGGTCGGGCTCTGCGGATAGGCAAACACCATGCGCAGGGTGATTACCTCCGGGGTTTCCTCCATCACCGTATTGAATATACGCGTGCGGGTGTTGTTGAAACGCGCAAACAGCTGCATGGCATTGCGCAGGGTGGGGCTGGCCATGGCCGCCATGCCCATGGGGCCATGCATGGCGGGCAGGGCGCGCAGGCCTGTTTGCAAGGCGATATCCGGTTGATCGGTGAGTTGGTGGGCATTGGTGATCAACTGGCGAATGCCTGGCCAATCAATAAAGCCGTCACTGTGCAGCAGCGTTTCCACGTCGATGCCGGTTCCGCGCACCAGCATTTCCAGGCCGGCATGATCCAGTCCCAGGGTCTTGGCAATCATGCGGCAGTAGGTGATGGCCAGATCCGGATTCATGGGGATTCCTCAACGGTGTCCGGGGGGCTTGCCAGATAGCGGGCGACCATCAGTGTCAGTTCGTCGGCCAGCTCCTGTTCGCGGATCAGGCCACTGTGCTGGCTGATATGCCGGATCATGGTGAACAGGACACTGTTGGTCACGATAAAGACCCGCACTTCCAGGTTGCTGATCTGATGGTGCTGGTAGTGACGCAGGAAATACAACCTGGCCAACTCCATGAAGTGTTGTTGCAGCGCGTCCATCACCCGGTTGGTGGGCAACCGGTGCCAATTGCGCACCAGCTCCAGATAGAGCCCGTCGCGGGAATGCAGTACCGCAAAGCCAAAACGGATGGCGCTGCCCACCGTCGCGGCCATGTCCACATTATCCATGACCGGCAGTCGTTTCAGTCCTGTGCCGATCTCATCGGCCAGGCTTTCCATTAACGCCTCAATCAGCCCGTCCTTGTCGCCGAAATACTGATACAGCGACCCCACACTGACCCCGGCGACCTCGGCGATGCGGGCGGTAGTGGTGTTATCCAGTCCCTGCTGCTGAATGACCTTGCCGGTGGCGTCGATCAGGGCGCGGACCATTTCCCGGGAGCGCTGCTGTTGGGGGCGTTTACGCATGGGAGCCTCAAATGCGAATTGAATGCGAATAAATATTCGCATTATGGTGCCAGGCAATGCAAGATCGTTGAGGAGGCTTCCTGTGATAGCCAAGACGCAAAGACACAAGGTTCCCAGCCGGGCCCGCCCGTTCGAAAAGACTCAGAAGCCGACTCCGGCCTGGCTGAAAAAACTGCTCGGCCGTGAATTGGCCCCGAGTTACGAAGAGTACGCCGCCGTTCTGGATGCCCTTTGGGAGGGGGACCCGGCTATGGACGCGCTGGTGGACTGGATGGTGGATTATGGCCCCCGTGAGGCCCGCGTCTTGTTCGACAAGGCCGTCAGCGAAGGGCTGGCGACCATCCCGAATTGTCCGGAACCACTCTATCTCTTTATCAAGAGCCTGGAGCGGCGGCCTGCCTGGGTGGATGCCGAGCTGATTGACGAAGGTGCCCGTTTTATTCATTCCACGGGGATGACGGCGCCATACGTACTGCGGAATCTTGCGCTGATGGGCGGCTACCTGCTGTCCGGTTTCAATCAATCGTTGGTGATGACCGGGGCCTTGAATAAAGGAGCTTCCCGGCGCGTGGCGGAGACCGGAAAGTGGTGGATCGACTGTACCGAAATCGGCGGGCTACGCCGTTTTGCGCCGGGTTTCCGCAGCACCTTGCATGTGCGCCTGGTGCATTCACTGGTGCGCCGTAATCTGGCCAGCCGCGAAGAGTGGGAAGCCAGCAAGTGGGGCATGCCTCTCAGCCAGGTGGATATGGTCGCGACCTACCTGGGATTCTGTGTGGTCATGCTGGGAGGGCTGCGCAAAATGGGCGTGCCGGTGACGCCCCGGGAGTCCCGCGCGGTGATGCATCTGTGGAAATATGCCTGCTGGGTGATGGGGGTGGATGAGAAATGGCTGGTGGACACGGAGCGCGATGGCATCGTGCTGCTGCAGCATGCGTTGATGACCCAGAGTCAGCCCGACTGGACCAGTCAGGAACTGGGGCAAGCGCTGGCCCGGGAGCCCCTTGATCGTCATTTTCCCCGCTTCGAAAAATTGCAGCGAAAACTGGCCTACCAGAAGCATCTGAGCGTCAGTCGTTACTTCCTTGACCGCACCAAGATGCAACAGCTCGGTTTGCCCGAGGGCGTGTCTGCCTGGTACCCGCTGGCGACCTTTTTTCCCCGCCTGGCAAGTTATGGGGTGCAACGCTATATCCCTGGATTGCGACAGTGGCAACAAAAACTGGGGCGCAGTACGCAACGGCATGTACTCACGCAGATGTTCGGCGATGCCGAGCAGGATCTTATCCGTCCGGGTGCTGATCACCCGGGCCATGTTTAACCGCCTGTTAGAGATAGGGAGATAGCTGTGTCTCAGACGCAAACAAAAACCGTATTGATTACCGGTGCCTCATCCGGCATTGGTCGTGCCGCTGCCCTGTATTTTCAGGCGCGGGGTTGGCAGGTAGTTGCCACCATGCGTAACCCTGAACAGGCCGGAGACTTGGCTGAGCTCCCCGGTGTGCTGTGCCTGCCTCTGGACGTTAATGACCGCGACAGTATTCATGGTGCAGTGACACAGGCCATCAAACACTGTGGCGCCATTGATGTGCTGGTGAACAACGCCGGCTATGGATTGATGGGAGCGTTTGAAACGCTGGATGAGGAACAGATCCTGCGCCAGTTTGATACCAATGTATTCGGGCTGATGGAAACCTGTCGGGCGGTACTGCCTCACTTTCGTGAGCGTAAAAGCGGGGTGCTGGTCAATGTGGCCAGTATGGTAGGGCGTGTGCCGTTACCCTTGTATAGCGTCTATAACGCCAGCAAGTGGGCAGTAGAAGGGTTCACCGAGGGGCTGGTTTATGAGCTGACTCCGCTAGGCATCGGCGTCAAGATCATCGAGCCGGGGGCGGTGAACACAGAGTTTTTTGGCCGCTCTGCCGACCGTAAAAATCAGACCGGGGTTGAGAGTTATGCCACATATTCGCAGGCCCAGCTTGGGGTGATGGACAAGACCGGGCCGGGGGGATCTCGCCCGGAAGATGCCGCCAAGGTGATCTACCGGGCCGCCACCGACCAGAGTGCCCGTTTGCGTTATAGCGTGGGCGCGGATGCACGGATGTTGCTGTTGGCTCGTCGTTTGCTCCCGGAAACCTGGTTCCGCTCCATGATTCGCATGAGCCTCAGTGAGAAAGCCTTCAATAGCGTCGGCAAGCTGCTTTACAAGTCCTGACGCTCAGCCCCGGTTCGTAGTCGGGCAATCCTTTTCTCGGCAAGCGGTTGAGAAAGGGATTGCCAGATAGCGGGCACGGCCGTCCTGCAGACAAAAAAACGGCCGTCAGGGGTGACGGCCTAAGGGGGGGAAGCATGAACCCTCACGGGTTCCGGGTATCACAGAATCAACGCATGGATGTATATCTGGAGGCGGAGAAAGTGGTTCTGCCGCCATCCGATAAGTAAAGAATAGCGACAGCCCCGAGGGGAACCCAGAAGGCTGGGTTGAGGGGTGTTATCAGATTTTTCGATCAATCCCGCATGATGCGGTTGGGTTCAGATCAGCGATTTTCGCATGGCGTGGCGGGTAAGCGGGATGCCATCCCGTTCCGCCTGTTCCTGGCCTTCGCTGGTATAGCCCATGTAGGCAAAGAAATCGTGGGCAGTAAGGCTGGCGTGGGTGGTCAGCTCAGTGAGGCCATCGATGCGAGCACCGTCTTCCAGATGCTGGTAAAGCAGGGTGGCAATACCGACCCGAGAGGCCTCAGGGTGGACAAAGACCATGTTGATGTAATCCCGAATCCGATGGGCAAAGCCCACCAGCTTGTCGTCCCATTCCGCCACTACCGTGTCGCCTTCGCTAAGCACAGAGATCAGGCTGTCGTAGCTCTGTCCCCGGCTCCAGGCATCCCGTTGTTGCTGATCGTAGTCCGCCGCCGCACTGATCTGGATGGCCTCACGAAACACGCCCAGGAGCTCTGACATATCGCCGCTGTGCAAGGGGCGAATCTGGAAGGGCATCAGCGCGGCAATCGGGTCTGCCTCTGAAACGGGGGCGGGCGTGCTGACGGTTTCAGGCTTCTGCCGGGGTTCCGGTTTATGGGGGGCCGGCTTCGAGGGTGTCCGGCGGTGAAAGAGCTGGCGTAACCATTGCAGCATCACTGATCTGCCCGGGCAGTGTTATCTGCCTCTTCTGAGAGTTTTTTGAGTGCCTGGATTTCTTGCTGTAGCGCGTCCAGGTACTTGTCCTGTTGGCGGAGAAGTTGTTGCGCTGTGTCCTGTCGATCCTGCAATTCTGCCGCCCGCTCTGACAATTCCTGCTGCTCAAGCAGGCGAGCGTCGCGCTCCTCTTCCGTGAGCAGACGGGCGTTGCTGTCCTGTTGTGCAAACAAGGTGCCGGACAGGATCAGCGCGGTAGCAGCAAACAGGTAACGCACGGACTTCCCCCAAACTGGCCGTGAAGGGAATCAGCATAGCAAAAACAGGGGGTCAAGGGGGAGGGCTAGCTACGCTCGACTGGATAGGGAAAGGGTGGAGGGTTCCCCTGATCCCGTCATTTCTACGAAGCCGCTGTAGAAACGGAGCGTAGCGGAGTAACGCACGCAGTTACGTGCGGCCCGGAGGGTGAGCGTAGCGAATAACCTATGCTTGTCCCCCAGGGGATCTGCGACATGCGAACCGCGCTTGCGCGGAAATCGCCCGCAGGGCGATCAGGAATCTCAGAGCTCGACAGGTTCCAGAAAGAACGGCGGACAGACCTTTACCCCTGTCGCCTCGCGACGCTCGGTTCGCACCTCAAGCGGTGCTCCTACGGGGGAGGGGGTAGAGCGGTGCAGTTCGCCTGAGGCTCAGTGCACCCTACGGTGGCGTCCCAAATGCAGGAGGCCGCGCCCGAACATCGGGCGCGGCCTCCTGGATCAGAGCAAGCAACACGGCTTCCCGCGTTACTGCCCGTAGCTAGCAGCTCGAAGCTGGTAGCGTCTCCTACATCATCTGCCGCAGCACATAGTGCAGGATGCCGCCGTTTTTGTAGTACTCCACTTCGGCAGCGGTATCCAGCCGTGACAGGGCCTCGACTTTCTGTTCCTTGCCGTCCTTGCGGAATACCACGGTGACGGTGTCACTGGGCTTCAGGCCATTGGTCAGGTCCGGAATATCCACTTCCTCGCTGCCGTCCAGGTTCAACGTCTTGCGGTCGGTGCCTTCCGGGAACTGCAGTGGCAGTACGCCCATGCCGATCAGGTTGGAGCGGTGAATGCGCTCGTAGCTTTCGGCGATTACCGCTTTCACACCCAGCAGGTTGGTGCCCTTGGCGGCCCAGTCGCGGCTGGAGCCGGTGCCGTATTCCTTGCCGGCCACGACTACCGTGGGTACGCCATCCTTCTGGTAGCGCATGGCGGCGCCGTAGATGGAAATCTCTTCGCCACCGGGCAGGTGCCGGGTAAAGCCACCCTCGATATCCGGGGTCATCTCGTTGCGGATGCGGATATTGGCGAAGGTGCCGCGCATCATCACTTCGTGGTTACCCCGGCGTGAGCCGTAGGAGTTGAAGTCGAGGGGCTCCACGTCATGCCCTTGCAGATAATGACCGGCGGGGGAGTCAGCCTTGATGGCCCCGGCGGGGGAGATGTGGTCGGTGGTGATGGAGTCGCCAAGCAGCGCCAGGATGCGGGCATCCTTCACCGGCTGCACATCGTCCACTTCCTTGGTCAGCCCGTCGAAGAAGGGCGGGTTCTGGATGTAGGTGGAGCTGCTGTCCCAGTCGTAGGTTTCGGAGTCCGGGATTGGCAGGCTCTGCCAGACCTCGTCCCCTTCAAAGACACTGGCGTACTGGGTGCGGAACATGCTGTTGTTGATCTTCACCAGTTCATTCTGGATCTCTTCGGAGCTGGGCCAGAGATCTTTCAGGTAAACCGGCTTGCCGTCCTTGTCCTTGCCAAGGGGGTCCTTATCCAGATCAATCTTCACGGTACCGGCCAGGGCATAGGCCACTACCAATGGCGGCGAGGCCAGCCAGTTGGTGCGGACGCTCTGATGCACCCGGCCTTCGAAGTTACGGTTACCGGAGAGCACCGAGGCCACTACCAGATCGCCTTCGGCAATCGCCTTGTCGATTTCCTCGGGCAGCGGGCCGGAGTTGCCGATACAGGTGGTGCAGCCATAGCCCACCAGATCGAAACCGATATCGTTGAGCGGTTTCTGCAGGCCGGTCACGTCCAGGTAATCGGTGACCACCTTGGAACCCGGTGCCAGCGAGGTTTTTACCCAGGGCTTGCGGTTCATGCCTTTCTCGGCGGCCTTCTTGGCCACCAGGCCGGCGGCCAGCATGACGCTGGGGTTGGAGGTGTTGGTACAGGAGGTGATGGCAGCGATCACCACGTCACCGTGGCTCATGAAGTGTTTCTGGCCGTCGATCACCACCGGTACCTGGCCGCCACTGGGCTCGTGATTGCCCACAGCGGTCTGGCCGCCTTCGCCTTCCAGGGTACTGATTTCGTCGTCGTTGAGTTTGAGGGTCTCGGTGACCACATCAATGAAGGTGCGTTTCACCGCGGTGAGTGGCACCCGGTCCTGGGGCCGTTTGGGGCCGGCCAGGCTGGGCACCACATCGCCCAGATCCAGTTCCAGCACGTCGGTGAATTCCGGGTCCGGATCCGCACTGGAGCGCCACAGGCCCTGGGCCTTGCAGTAGGCCTCGACCAGGGCAATGGTGTCCGCGTCGCGACCGGACAGCTCCATATACTCGGTGGTGCGCTCATCGATGGGGAAGAAGCCACAGGTGGCGCCGTATTCCGGCGCCATGTTGGCGATGGTGGCCCGGTCGGCCAGGGTCAGGTCGGCCAGACCGTCGCCGAAGAATTCCACGAACTTGCCCACCACACCGCGGCGACGCAGCATCTCGGTGACGGTGAGTACCAGGTCGGTGGCGGTAATACCTTCACGCAGCTTGCCGCTGATCTTGAAGCCGATCACCTCGGGAATCAGCATGGCGATGGGCTGGCCAAGCATGGCGGCCTCAGCCTCGATACCGCCCACACCCCAGCCGAGTACGCCCAGGCCGTTGATCATGGTGGTATGGGAGTCGGTGCCTACCAGTGTATCCGGGTAGGCGTAGGTGTTGCCGTCGTCACTCTCGGAGGACCACACACCCTTGGCCAGGTATTCCAGATTCACCTGGTGGCAGATGCCGGTGCCCGGTGGGACTACCCGGAAGTTGTTGAACGCTTTCTGGCCCCAGCGAAGGAACTGGTAACGCTCCCGGTTGCGCTGGTATTCGATGTCCACGTTCTCGGAGAACGCCTGGGGATTACCAAACTTGTCCACCATTACCGAGTGGTCGATCACCAGATCCACCGGCGTTAGCGGGTTAATGCGGGAGGGATCGCCACCGGCCTTCTTGATGGCATCGCGCATGGCGGCCAGGTCGACCACGCCGGGGACACCGGTGAAATCCTGCATCAGTACCCGGGCCGGGCGATAGTTGATCTCTTTGTCAGAGCGCTTGTTTTCCAGCCAGCGCACCACGGCTTCCACGTCAGCGCCGGTGACGCTGTCGCCGTCTTCAAAACGGAGCAGGTTTTCGAGAAGGACTTTGAGGGAGAAAGGGAGCTTGCTGAGATCACCCCAGCCCTTGTCGGCGACCGTATTGATATCGAAGTAATGATAGGTCTTGCCGTTGGCTTCCAGCGTTTTCTTGCTGTTCAGGGTGTCCTGGCCAATCCGTGTCACTACACACCTCCTGGGCTCTGATTGGAGTCCCGCGCAGGCGGATAGAGCGGCCGCCAGCGGGAACACTGGCGCAGGATCAGTACAGCATTGCCACAAACCGAGGCACTGATGACCCTGCGTTATGACGTTAAGTCATTTCATACTACGCCCTTATGGCGGAGACATGAAACTGGCTGGAATGCTCTCTGGCAATATGAGTGGCCGGAAATGTAAGTGATTGTTGAATAGAGAGGTTTTGATGTTATGTGGCTGTTGGGCGGGCCCGGATAAGGGAGGGTAAAGGGAACCTGCAGGTGCTGATAAGAGCAGGGTTGTCAGCCGCTTGTGGTGTCCTGCCAGAGTAGCCAGAGCCGGGTATCCAGCTCCAGCTGGTGGTAGTCCGGCGCCATATGCGAGCAGAGCTGATAAAACGCCTTGTTGTGGTCGGTTTCTTTGAAGTGGGCCAGTTCGTGGACCACGATCATACGCAGAAAGGCCTCTGGCGCCGCCTTGAACTGGCTGGCGATGCGCAGGCTGTTATGGCTGCGCAGTTTGCTGCCGTGAATACGGGTTTGCCGGGTGTGCATGCCCAGCGCCTGACTCAGCGTTTTCAGCTTGGCGTCGTAATGGGCCTTGCCCAGCGGCGGCGCCTTGCGCAGGTATTGCTGTTTCAGGCTGTTGGCGTACTGGAACAGGGCCTTGTCGCCCTGAATATCATGCTTGTCGGGGTAGCGCTGTTGCAGATAATCACCCAGCTGCCCCCGGTCCACCAGGGTTTGGGCCTGCTGCTGGATCTGGGTGGGGTAGCCGGTCAGGTAATGCAGGGGATTCATGGGCCGGTTATCGTTTCCTGGCTTCGTTGGGCGTTAGTGCCAATGTGATCATTGGGCCGCGTGGGTATGATCGCCGCTCTCTTTGCAATGGACAATCCCATGTCGTCACCCCAGGACTCTGATTATCCCCGTCGCGGCAATGCCTTTTCCCGGTGGCTGGCCGGTGGTTTTTTGCGCCTGGCAGGCTGGCGGGTGACCAATCCCATGCCGGCAGTGCCCAAGGCAGTCATCATCGGCGGGCCGCATACGTCCAACTGGGATGGTATCTATACCCTGGCGGCGATGATGCAGCTGGGGCTGGATGCTCACGTGATGATCAAGGATAGCGCCTTCAAGGGGCCGTTTGGGGCAATGCTGCGCTGGATGGGAGCGTTGCCCATTGCCCGCCACAAGGCGGGTGGGGTCGTCGAGCAGACCGTGGCGCAGTTCAACAGCCGCGACAAGCTGGTCATGGTGGTGGCGCCGGAAGGCACCCGGGGTGGGGCCACACAATGGAAAACCGGCTTTTACCGTATCGCCGAGCAGGCCGGTGTGCCCATTGTGTTGGCCACAGCGGACTACCGGAAAAAAGAAATTACCTTTGCCCGGGTGATTGAACCCTGTGGCGATATGGAAAAGGATCTGGCTGAAATTTTTGAATGCTATGCGTCCATTCACCCGCGTCATCCGGATAAATTGTCGGCACCATTGAAAGCCCTCCGCGAGCGTCGTTAATAGCTGTCAGAGCATGAGGGGCAGATCTGCCCCCATTGTTTGGTTCTGCCCCTCATCGCCCTTATGCAATTTCAGTCTAGAAACCGCCTTCCGGTACCGGAAAGGGTTGGGCTCCGCAGCTGAAGAAGTAAGGCAGCTCATCGACCGCGGCCTGGATGAATTGTGTCTGTGGCCCAAGAATGGTCTCTTTCGTTTCCGGGTGCTGCCAGCAGCCCCGTGGGAAATAGACGTCGCGTCCGTCACTGTTTGGGGATACCACCGGTGCCACCAGCACATTCGGCCCCAACATGAACTGCTGGTCCTGGCGGCCGGCCTCCAGGTCGTTCGGGTATTCAAGCCAAAGTGGCCGGGTTATCGGAATGCCGGTGGCCAGGGCTTCCTGCCAGAGACGATAAATGAGCGGTTGCGCAGCGATGTGCCTGTTCATCGCTGCGCGGTAGTGCTCGACAACCTCGGGATCGTCGAATCGCCAGGGCATGGGAGTGCCATTGACAGGGCCTCCATGTTGGCGGAATACGGGCATCAGGGACGCATGGTTGGCCCAGCGAATCAATAATTCCGAATCGATGGAACCGAAGATATCAATGTAGCCGCCAATCTCGGTGACAAAGCCATAGGCTCCGCCAACACTGCGATTCAGCATGTCAGGAATGACCGAGCCAAGGCCCGAGGCACGGCTCCAGTCGGCGGTGTTGTCGCCAGGCCAGCTCGCGGATTCGTAGTGTGCTGAGCCTCTACGGCCGGAGTTGCCAAAACGCACGAAGAACCACGGTTCCCTGTCCGGGTTGTCGGCAACAAATTCGTCAAAGGCCTGACGGGTTGCCTGATGGAACAGCGCCGCATTGCGGTTGTGCATGGCGATACCCGAGCTGCCATCATGAAAAACCATATCAACCTGAACCTGCTCGCCGAAGTCTTGCATAAAGCCTTCGCTGCCTTCTTCGAGGCCTTTCTTGATCCGCTCTTTCCACCACTCGACGGCTTGCGGATTTGTGAAATCAATCAGAGCGGCGATGCCCCCCATCAGTGGAGAGCCAAAAATGTAAGGCACTCCTGATGCCCGCTTTGTGACATACCCACGGGATAGTGCCTCTTGATATACCTCCGGTTCTTCAAGCTCGTCCTCTGTCTGCCCCACAAAGCCCCGATAATAGGTCACAGGCTTGATGTTTTGTGCGCGCAGCCGCTGGATAATCTCATCGAAGGCGCCTGTTTTTTTGGTGCCGACCCACCCTTCAAAAGCAAATGCGGTGACAGGGAGTTCCAGTGCTTCGATTTGATCCAATGACTCCTTCACTTTTTCGGTGTAATTCTCTGGAGAATCGGTGAACTCCTGAATGGTTTCAGACAGCATTGGGCCCAGTGACCAGCGTGGTGGCACCCGATGCCGACCGTTTATGCCGGAGAGACGGCTCACGACTTGCTTTTGATTGCCGGGGACGACAAGGAAATCCAGTTCGCCGCCTGCTACTTCGACACGCCAGGCATCGTTACGGTCTGATGCCATTCGCCAATGAGAAAGCTCATCGCGATCCAGCATAAAACCGTAACCTTGATCTGAAATGAACAGTGACTGGATGTAATAAGCCCCCTGGGGGCCGGTGGGGAACTGGTACTGTTCGCCGAACGTATCGCCAATCAGAGGCTCAAGTTGCTCAGGGGTTTGTGAAAACTCTTCCGCCCAATTCAAGAACGCTTCATGGCGTTGATCGATTTTGTTGCGTCTGCCGCCAAACCCCCTGAACGCCTCACTGGACGTTGAATCGAAACTGGCTGAGATAAGCGGGACTTCCCGGAAGACGTGATTCACCTTGACGGAGACATGGAAGCTGCTGTTTTCATCGGCCTTGACGGTGACCCGTGCCTCCCGCCCGCTGGGGTCGGAGGTGTCTACCCGCAATAACAGTTGATTGCCGTCAACAGAAACGTCTTTCACATTGGTCAGACGAAACTCGATACCGGTGGATGCCGAGGCCAGCATATTTCCAACCCAGAAGGTTGCCGGGAATTGAAGGTTTATCTGGTCGCCAACAACAAATGAGAAGGGCGCATACAGGGCGGGTGCTTCCGGCATGATCTCGGTCCAGCCACCCAAAAGCCGGCTTGGTAACGGTGTTCTTAGCAGCAGCGGGACCGGCGGTTGCTGCCTGTCGCTGCTCAATACTTTTTTGCCATTCTCGTCGTAAAAGCTCATGGACAATGGCGCGCGTTTTATTTCCACGTGCCCATAGTCTGTTCTCAATGTAATGAGCTCAGGGCCATCTTCTATCTGGATATTGTCAGGTGGCGTCGTGGCGGGTGTTTCATTTTTTGCTTGCGGGGGTGCGTCTGGTTCAGAGGCCGTGATGTCGGGAGACAGGGTAGAGGGTGACGGTGGGGGTGACATTGACGTTGGAGAAGACGAGTCGTCTCCACTGCCGCATCCCCACAATAGACCAGAGAGAAGAAGGATGAATTGGATATTTTTAGTCATGTTAAGGGCCCCATTCCAGAAACATAGCCCTGCCCTGGTGCTCTGAGAGCTGCTGTTCGGATAGTTAGAAAATAAAAACCCTCCCCTTGCGGGGAGGGGCCAAACGCTCCTCCCGGAGACAGGTGGGAGGAGGGAGGGGGAACAGTGCAGCGCTAGTTGCAGGCGCTGCCGTTGGTGTAGCTGCTATCCACCACCTGATTGATCCACTGATCCAGCAGGGTGGTGGCTTCATCGTGGGCCACGCTGCGGGCGATGGGGGGCATCATCCGTTGCGGGTCGTTTTCCGCGGCCAGGCGGCAGGAGACGATGGAGTTGTTAGCGCTTCCCGGGACTACCACATGCTGGCGACCGCAGGAGCCGCCGCCGGTGGCGGTGGGTTTCTTGCAGATGCCGTAGCTGGCGTCCACTTCACGGAAATGATCCAGGTAGTAACCCGTGTTGGAGGCGGCGCCCTTGTCGTTGTGACAGTGCTGGCAGTTCACTTCCAGGTAGGCCTTTACCCGACTTTCAATATCCGCATCGGAGTTGGCAGTGTTGCCGCTGTCACCGGGCACGTTCCAGTGCGGCAGGCGCTCGATGTTGCTGGCAACGCCGTTGCTGATCTGCAGCTCCGGGGTGCCGCTGAGGATGCCTACGTCAGTCCAGTACTGCAGCTGGTTAAGGCGTGGGAAGCCGGCCTGGCCGGTGTTACCCATGAAGGCAGATTCCGGTTTGTAGGCACGGTTCAGGTTGCGTGGCTTGGGACCGATAGGGGCGCTGCCGCCGGCCTGGTCGTCGTTGCCATGACAGGTGATGCACTGGTTGGCGTTGGGCACCGAGTAGCTGTCGGTGCTGCCGGTGAGCAGTGCACCTGAGTCGCTGTCGCGGTAATGCCAGCTGGCAGGTGTGCTGCCGCCGCCCATGCTCAGACGGGCCACCGGTTTGCCGTCCTGTTCGCCCCAGATATAGGGCAGGCCTTCCCAGAAAGGTTTGCCGCTACTGCTGGTGCGTTTGATCAACAGGCGCGTCTCCACCAGCGTTTCATTGCTGTTGGCCTCATCGGTGAAGGCGAAGGTCTTGGCCAGTACGGTACCGGTGGGGAAGTGAATCCCTCCATTGGGGTTGCTGCCTCCCTGGCCGTCTCGGTACACCGCCTTGGTACCGGGAGGAACGAAGGCGACCCGGTATTTAGTGGCGTAGTCGGAGAACAGTTTGGTGTTCAGCACATAGGGCACGCCGCCTTCGTTGGGCAAGCTGCGTGGGTCGCTGGCATCGGCAAACAGGTTGTACTGTTCCAGGCGCGGGCAGTTTACTGCCAGCGCGTCGCGATTGATTTCACCGCTGGCCACTTCGGTGTTGCAGAGTGCTTCTACCACTTCCGGTGACGGCGCAGGATCGAAATCACCGCTGGGTTCGAAGGGAGGAATTTCTACTCTTGGCAGCGAGGGCAGCAGTTTGCCGAAACGGGCCTGACAGTCGTGGTCGGACAGGTTGGTATCCGAAGGCATGTTGAGCAGGCCTTCCAGTGCATCAAGCAGACCACCGGGCGAGAGGATTGAGAAATCCTGTTCTGCCAGAGCCAGCACCAACTCAAGCCCATCGGTACCGTGGAAGTTCAGGTAGGGTTCGCTGTCCTCGGAAAAGTCGTTGTCGTGGAAACAGGAGCCCCAGGTGGGCTGGATACGTTCGTTGTTTTCATCGAACTTGTAGGCGTTGTAGTGACAGGCCGGGTTGGGGTGCTCATTGGTGTGTAGCGGCTTGCCGTTGCTGTCCATGGGCACCGGCTCGCCATTGCTGTCCACCGGGTAGGGGCAGTCCGCATCCAGGTCATCACGGAGGCCGTCCCAGACAATGTGGGCGCCTTTACCCAGGTTGAGGATGTTGTCCAGGCTGCCCAGTAGTTGGGTGGGATCATTGATGATGGGCAGGTTCTTCAGGCCGATCAGGGTGGGCAGCACGCTTTCCACTTCACCGTTGGCCAGTTTTTCCAGGTCGGGTGGCGGCAGGTCGTAACCGGAGTTTTTCATCACGTTGTTGTGGATGTGCAGCCCTTCGGTATAGGGGTCCAGTTTTTTGTCTGCGGTCTTGTCTTTGCCATCAATCAGCTCATAGCTGGTATAGATGACGGCGGCGGTGCTGTGGTCTTCGAAAGTATTATTGAAGACCTCGATGTTGTCGTAGCCCAGGGTGATAAAACCGGTGCCGCGTGGCACCGCAGAGACCAGCCCGCTCTGGGCGAAGTTGTAGGTATTGTTGTTGCGGGCCAGGTTGTTGAGCATCACCGAGGTGTCGCCGTACTGGGTGATGTTTTCCAGGTCGTAGATCAGGAAGCCGCCGGTATTACACTCGGCCACGTTGTTGTCGTATTCCCCACCTTGCACATTTTCGATTTCAAACCCCATGACGTTATAAACGGCACGGCTGTCACGAATAATGGCGGTGTTGGTCTGGCCCACGTAGATGCCGGCATCGGAGGCGCCCACGGATTCACTGCCTTCCACCAGGATGTTTTCCGATTCCACCGGGTAGATGCCGTAGCGGCCACTGGCGGCACTGGGTACGTAATCCGGGGTGGGGTCGCCTTCGTTGAAGGGCGGATTGGTACAGGCCACATTCAGCCGGTCGCCGTAGTTGTCGGCGGTGATCGGCTCGCCGCCACCAGACCACATGGCGCGCACATTGCGCAGGGTGCCCCATTTGACGCCCTTGAGTTTGAAGGCGTCGCCGGGGGAATCCAGGATGGTCAGGTCTTCCACGGTAATGCCGCGAATGTTCAGCGCTTCCAGGCCGGTGACGTTGGCGCTGTTCTTGAATGACAGCACGGTGTCGTCCTTGCCGCAGCCTTCAATCAGGACATCCTCGGTGGCCTGGATCAGCAGCCCTTGATCCAGATCGAAGTAGCCACAGTCAAATTGCAGCGTGTCGCCAGGGCGCAGCTGAATCATGGCGTTGACCATGTCTTCGGTGGCGTTGTCGCCGGGGGAAATCATAAAGGTGCGGCCTTCCCCGGTGGGCGGGGTAACCGGATCGTCACCGTCACCACCGCCATCACTACTCCCTCCGCCATCATCGCCGCTATTGGCGGTGGGGGTGTTGGCCGGGTCGCTGCTACCCCCGCCACCACAGCCGGTGACGATGAAGGCGGTGAGTAACAGCAGAAACAGAGAACGGGCTGTTAGTGTTTTCATGGTATTCCCCAAAGGTTTCTAGTTTTTGGCTCTCTTCTCTCTTGGTGAGAGAAGAGTTGGAGGAAGCTGGGGTATTACGCCAGATCATCAAGCAAGTCTTGGCGCCTCTCACCCTCTCCCTGTCCCTCTCCCCTCAAGAAAGAGGGGACCTTTCTGGAAATGCTCTGGAATAGGTGCTTCCTTGATAGTTAATCATTGCGCCGCCTGTTCAAGCCGTTCCCACATGCGCAGGTAGGCTTCCGCCGAGGTGAATAACTGGTTGATGGCATCGTCAATCTGTTCCGGCGGGCGATCGCTATGGGCAATCATGTCAGCGATCTGATCCGGGTAGAGGCCGTAGTGGGCCACCCCCCGACCTTCGTAAAGGCTGAAGGCGTGGTCACCGGTGACCTGTTTGTCGAACACCACGCGACCATCCACGGAAGTAAACGGATAAAGGCTGTCTTCCTGATCCGGCGTCCCCGGGTTGCCGGCCAGGGCGGCGATACCATTCACATCGGAGGCAAAGGGAGCGCCGCCGAAGGGGCCCACTTTGTAGCTGTCGGGGCGCGGGCGGTTGCCATCGCGGGTGAGCTGGTCGACCCAGTCGTCACGGACACTGCCGAAGGAGGCGCTTATGCCGCCCTGAGCAGCGACACGGTCACGCAGGGTCTCGGTGCCGCCCCAGTTGCCGTGGCTGTTGATGATCGGGTAGCCACGCGGGGCGGTCAGATCGAGAATCTGGTCGGCGGCCTTGCGGCTGATGTGGTCGGTTTCAATCATCATGCCGCGTTTGGCCAGTTCTTCGATCAGGAAGAAGCCAAGGTCGGTGAGACCGCGGGTGTTGCAAAGGTGGTCGGTGCCCCGGCGCGGGTCGAGTTCGGCCAGCTCTTCCGGGCTGGCCGGGAAGCGCTCGCCCACGTAATCCAGCTGGAACAGCAACTGCTCGAAGATGCCATAGGGTTGTAGTGGGTCGGCCAGTGGGCTGTCATTCACCGCGTGGTCGTGATCCGGGCACTCTTCAAATTCCACGGTGTGACCGGTTTCCAGCAGGTTGCCGCCATACAGCACGGCACCAATGCCGATACCGTCGGAGAGATCCGGCAGGTGGCCACCAAAGGCGTTATCGAATTTATGCACCGGGAACAGGCTGCGCACATCCATGGCGTAAAGACGGTCTAGCCGTTCGACGATTTCTTCGCGGCTGCATTCGGCTACGCCCAGAAATTCCCCACAGTTGAGGGCCTTGGAGGCTTCCACGCCGAGGATGACAGCCATCTTGCCTTCACCGATCACCTGGCGGGCCTGACTGGGACTGGTGACGATACGGAACCAGCCTTCGCCGGGGCCACCGTTCTGTGCATCCACGTAATCCTCCATGCGGTGCATCAGTTCTGCCTGCTGTTCGATGGCGGCCACGGTGTCGCAGTCGTTCTGCTTCTGTGGATTGATCTGGCAGAGGATTTCGTTATGCACCAGGTGGTTGACCAGAATCTTCAGGCCGGACAGGTGGGCCCGTTCGATCCATTTGTAATAGCTCTGGTGGTGTTGCAGTGAATCGTTGCGCGGCCAGAAGGGAAAGTCAGGCCAGCCGCGGGTCTCGTGGGGTCCCGGGTTGCTGGTGACTTGTTCCACCAGGCCAGTCAGGCCCTGGGGACCATGGTTTTCCGCGCAATCGTGGAGAGCGTGGTCGACGCCGAATTTGTGAAAGGGATCGCCATAATTGACCCGGCCGCCGATGAATTCGTAGGCAGAGATATGACTGTGGGCATCCACGTAGCCGAACACATCGTCGTTATCGATGCCGGGGGTGCCACGGAAGCGATCGACCTCTTGCAGGTAAATGGCCGGGCCGCTGTCGACCACGGTGGCGTTCAGCTCGGCTTCAGGGTAACCGTTGCAGCCTTCAGCATCGGTGAGGACAAAACGGGTGTCGGCGTTCTCCAGGCTGGGCGAGGTCAGAGTCAGCCCGTCATCGCCGGCGGTGAGTAGCAGGCCGGTGACCTGGGAGGCCAGGGTGAAGCTGTCGCCCTCGCTGGGGTTGAGATTCCATACCGCCAGATCATTGGCATCGGCGACCATGGCCAGAGACGGGCGCAGGGTGGTGTCGCCCAGGTTGTTGCCGATGCCTTCCAGATTTTCTCCCAGCTCCCGCAGCAGGCCGCCCAGGGGGGCCACCGGATCCAGTACCAGGTTGAGGGTGTCGCCCAGGCCTGCCACCAGATAACTGAGTTCGCCGACGAAGTTACCGCCCTGATCCAGCAGCTCCCCGGCAGGGTCGCTGATGCCCAACAGTTGTTTCTGACCGATGCTGCCGGTGGTGCGCTGGTAATCAGACACCAGCAGATAGCGGCCCAGATCGGTGGGTTTCAGGGTAAAGGTGGTGGCCTGGGAGGCGTCCGCGGTCAGGCCATAGGCGCTGCTGGAGCTGTTCGCCTGCAGGAAGCGTCCGTCGCTATTCAGGGTGTAGCAGCCATTGGCGAACTGGAAGCGATTGAGCGGTTGTGGCTCTGGCGCCGGTTCCGGGCCGGGTTCCGGCGTCGGGGCCGGGTTCTCGGTATCGGGCTGGCGTGGCTGCTCGCCGGCAGTGCTGGCGGAGGAGCCGCCACTACCACCGCCACAGCCGGCCAGAAGGCTGACGGCCAGTAGCAGCGAGCAGGGCAATACAGAAGTGGTCAGGGCCGGAGCCCGGGTCAGTTGTAGCATGGCTAACCCCTTAAGGGAGTCCTCGCGATGCGGGGCGCCCGTTGTTGTTATGGGTACGTACGTTCTTATTGGTACGTTTGTACAACTAAAGGGCTGGGAGTGGCTGTAGCGTTATTGTCAAAAAGGGGGAGGGGTTTGTTACAGGGGGGCATCAAGCGAGGCCGGGTGATAACTGTGTAGGGTGCACTGAGCCTAAGGCGAACTGCACCGATCCGCCGCCGGGGTGGTGCAGTTCGCCTTAGGCTCAGTGCACCCTACGAAGAGGAGGGAGTTGGGAGAGCGGTCGAGCCAACCGGACATGGCAAACGACCGCTCAACAGAACACGGAAAAGGCAGTTTACGCCACCAGCCGGTTATCCAGCGGGCGGGTCAGGTACCCCAGCACCAGGGCGGCGATATCCACCTTGGGTTGGTAATGCAGGAAGAACCCGCCCAGGGTGCCGAACACCCGCGCCAGCATGATGAAGTCACCGGGCATTTTTTCCACCGGGTCATGCTCCAGGCGATCCAGCAGGTGGCTGACCTGCTGCATCATTTCCTCGGCGCTGGGCCAGCCCTTGTCCGGGTCAGGATAAATAATGGCGTTGCGTACCTGATCCAGAATGGCAGCGACGAACGCCAGCAGGGTGTCTGGATTACCGCTGCGGGTGCTGAAGCCCATGGCAGTAAGTGTGTCGGCAATGACTTTCTGATCGTTCACCACGCAGGCCTGCAAGACCCGGAAATAGCCGTGCCGTGCCGCATCGCTGAGGCTCTGGGCACAACCGAAATCCAGCAGTACCAGGGTGTCGTGGTCAGTGATCATGATGTTGCCTGGGTGCGGGTCGGCATGGAATACGCCGCCGTGCAGCACCTGGGAGAACCAGGCATCCAGCAGCCGATGCAGGACCACACCCAGGCGCTCCGGGTCGGTGTGGTGCAGTTCATCCAGCACGGTGGTGAGTTTGCGGCCGTGCACGAATTCGGTGGTCAGCACGTGGCGGCTGCTATGTTCTGCCACCAGGGCCGGGGTGGTGATGCCGTTGACGCCTGCCAGTTGCGCGCCGATCTGCGTCATCACCCGGGCTTCGCGCTCATAGTCCAGTTCTTCGCGCACGGTGCGCTGGATTTCACTGACGATGGTATCCATGTCCATGGGTGGCAGGGCGGATTTCACCGCATCCATGAACACCTTTAGCAGGGTCATATCCAGCTCTACCACTTCGTCCAGGCCCGGGCGTTGTACCTTGACGGCGACCTCGCGACCATCGTGCAGCCGTGCCCGGTGTACCTGCCCGATGCTGGCAGCGGCCAGCGGTTCCGGGTCGAAATCGGCAAACAGTTCGTTCAGGGGCTGACCGAACTCCTGTTCCAGCACCACGGCAATGTCCTCGAAGGGCACCGGGGTAGCCTGATCCTGCAGAATGGTCAGCTCATCGACCCAGGCCTGGGGGAGCAGGTCCGGGCGGCTGGACAGCAGCTGACCGATCTTCAGGAAGGCGCCGCCCTGTTCCAGGGAGGTATCGCGGAAGCGGCGGGCATTGCGCTGGTGCAGGTTGGCCAGGGCGGCTTCGCGCATGCTGGTTGGCAGAAAGGCGGAGCGGGTACCCCACAGGCGGTAGCTTGCCACCACCTTGGTCAGCATCCAGCCGGTTTTGCTCAGGCGCTTGAGGCGGGTTGGCCAGCGGCGCGCCTCGTCGGCCAGGATCTGCATTTCCTCGTTCACGGCGTTGGCGCCACGGCCCACCGCTTTACAGGCCTTGATGGCCTGGTCGGCAATCTCGCGACCCTGCCAGGCGGTCTTCTCAATGGCTCTGATACAGCCTTCCACCACGGCCAGCCAGGCCTTCAGGCCGCTGTCTTTCTGTTTGCGCTCGGCAAAGTCGTTGAGCGGCTGCCAGTTGGGCTCTGCCGGGGTGTTCGGAGTCTGATTCAATGACGTGTCACGCATTAGGCACGCCTCCACTTTGTGAATAGGTGTTCACAAAATAGGGGTGAAGAGAGGATTTGGCAAGCAAAAGGGTTTACGACTGTTCACTTTGTAGGGCAATTCATGCCGGGGCGCTGATGGAATGGGGGCCTGCGCGTGGGGAAATGATGGCTTGGTGCTACCACGGGTAACCTTTCTTTGGTTCTTTCGTACTAAATTCAAAGGGTTACGTGCTCTGGTGTGATGGGCGGTAGTGCCGTGTGGATAACCGGCACTGCAGGCGACGTTTCCCTCACCCACAGTGGACAGACTCCGATACCGTTTGGGAACGGCGGGTCGGTGCCTTTAACGATAATAACAACGTAATCAGAGGAACCTGATGACAACCACTACCAGGATGTTGGTACCAGCCGTGTTGTTGCTGGCGCCGGTGGTCCAGGCGCAATCTCCTGCGTCGCTGGAAGACATGGAGCGGCGTCTTGAGCAACTGGAAATGCAGCAATACGAAAAGCAGAACAACTGGAGCGATCGCCTCTCCGTTAACGGCTTCATGACCTATGGCGTTACCCGCCACGATGTTCATGTTCGCGCCAATAATGGTGAGCCGATCGATTACATTGATCGTACTACCGACGAGATTTCCCACCGGGAGCTGTCACGGGCGGGGATCCAGTTCAATGCAACCATCAGCGATGAGACCAGTGCTACGGTACAGGTGCTGGCCCGTGGGCGGGATGATTACGATGCTCAGGTGCAGTGGGCTTACCTGAGCCATGATCTGTCGCCGTCGGTGACGGTTCGGGCCGGCCGCATGGTGTTGCCGTTTTTCATGCACACCCAGTACAACAATGTGGGTTACACCTACCACTGGGCGACCTTGCCCGGTGAGGCCTATGACGTGGTGCCGTTTGACACCATGGAAGGGGTGGACCTGAGCTGGAATCTGAACACCGGTCCGGTCTCCCATCGTCTCAATGTATATGGCGGTGCCACCGATGTGCCCAGTTTTTCGCTGCCGGCACCGGTGGTGTATGAAGTCAGCGAGTTGACCGGCATCAATCTCACCAGCCAATGGCGGGACTGGACCAGCTGGCTCAGTTACAGCCATGCGGAAGTGACCCTGGATCTTACCGACCTTGCCGGCCCTACCGGCCTGCCGGTGGCGGCACTGGAAGCGCCCGTCAGCCTGGACGAGGCCCAGACCTATATCAGCAGTGTGGGCCTGCAGTATGACAACGGCGCCATGGTGCTGATGGCAGAGCGTACCCAGCTGGGTATCGAAGGCTGGTTCCCCACCAAGTGGGGCGGTTATGTCAGCGCAGGGTATCGTTTCGGGCCGTGGATGCCGCATGTGACCTGGGGTGCTGCCAATGCCCACGGCGTCAGTGAAGCACAGAGCGAAGGACCGGTCGCCGCCAACTTCTCTGCAGCCAATCAGGTGCGCAGTAAAAGCTGGACGCTGGGTTTGCGTTACGAGCTGGAAGTGGGCGTTGCCGTGAAACTGGAAGCACAGCGCTTTTATGACATGAGCAACGACAAGATCATGACCAACGGTCTGTTCACTCCCCAGGGGTCGGCACCTTCCATCGAAGAGGAAGAACCGACGGTATTCCGGCTCACCGTAGATGCGGCCTTTTAAGGGAGAATGATCATGTTGAAGAAAGTGTGTGCTGTCTTCCTTGTCCTGTGCTGCCCCGCGTTATCATCCGCCGGCATGCTGGTGATAGTGGCGGAGTCTTCGCCATTGGCGCAGATGGATCGTCATGAAGTCCGTCAGCTTTACATGGATAATGCGTCCCGCTTTGGCGGTTATACCGTGACGGTGCTGGACATGCCGGAGGGCAGCCAGCAGCGCGAACGCTTCTATGAGGGCGCCACGGGCAAGTCCGCGTCTCAATTGAAAAGCTACTGGGCCAGGATGATTTTCACCGGCCAGGGTATGCCGCCACGCCAGGTGAAAAATGCCCGGGACATGGTTCAGCAGGTAAAACAGAACCCGGATGCCGTGGGTTATGTGCAGGAATCGGATCTGCAGGAGGGATTACGGGTATTGTTGCGTTTGCCATGATGGTCAGTGGCAAGTTGCAAGTGGCAGCGCGTGTGATGACAAGCTAATCGATAACCATGACCGCCGCGATCCTGCGGCGGTTTTTTAGTGATGTGACAACTCGCGCTGAATCGCGGCCACTGTCGGTGCTGCATCGACTATAGCTATCGCGCGTTGCAACTTTCTACTTGTAACGTGCTACTGCCTTACCCTCCCAGCAAGCGGTTTTCCGCAGCTTCCACTGCTTCCAGCGGGCCGTAAAGAATCACCGTATCTCCCGGCTCGAGAACCAGCTCTGGATCGGGGCTTTCCAGTGTCTGGTCATCCCGTTTCACCGCCCGGATTTCCACATCCCGTAATGCACAGCGTGCAATGCTCCGGCCGATGCCCCGGGCCTTGTCGGATAATGTCACCGCATGCAACAGGCGGTACGGGTTACCGGCACTGTCGGTAGTGGGCAGGGTGTCGCCGTGATAATAGCCCTGCAACATGCGGTAGCGTTCCCGGCGGGTCTTGCGCAGCGTGGCCATGACCCGGTCGAAGGGCACATCCAGCATCATCAGGGCATGGGCAACCAGCATCAGCGAAGCTTCCAGTACTTCGGGGACTACTTCTTCCGCACCGGCATCGATCAGCGCATCAAGGTAAGTGTCGTCCCGGGTACGTACCAGGATACGGATATTGGGATTGAGCTCCCGAGCGGTATGCAGGATGCGCTCTGCCAGACGTGGGTCGTCAAAGGTCACCACCAGCAGGCGAGCGTGCTGAATACCGGCATTGACCAGGATTTCCTTGCGGCTGGAATCACCAAACAGGATGTGTTCACCGGCGGCGCTGGCTTCCTGTAGTCGTACCAGGTCCCGGTCCACCGCCACGGCCTTCATGTGGAAGCTGTTCAGGTAGCGCATCAGGTTCTGACCCACCCGGCCATAGCCGCAGAGGATCACGTGGTTGCGGGTTTCATCGGAGATGGGCGTGTCTTCAGGAATCTTTTGCCAGCGTTGCAGCAAGCGGCGGGTAAGGCGGCCGCTGTTGTCCAGCAAGGCGGGCGTGAACACCATGGTCAGCACCACGATTGAGACCAGAAGGCCAGCCTTGTCCGGCGTAATCAGCTGATGAGAGACCCCCAGTGCAACCAGCACAAAACCGAACTCCCCCGCCTGGGAGAGAATCAGCCCGCTTCGCATTGCGGTATCGCTGCGCTCTTTCAACAAGCGCAGCAGCGTAAATATCAGCAGCCCCTTGAACAGCATCAATGCCGCAGCGGCGAGTATGATCCAGTGCCACTGATCGGCGAACAGGTTCGGATCCACCAGCATGCCGACACTGATAAAGAAAAGCCCCAGTAGCAGATCCCGGAAGGGGCGCAGGTCGGCTTCGATCTGATGGCGGAAGTGGCTCTCGCCCAGCATCATGCCGGCCAGAAAAGCGCCCAGGGCCATGGACAGGCCCAGCCAGTGAGTTACCCAGGCCGCCAGCAATGCCAGTAGCAGGGCGGTCATGACAAAGACCTCATCGGAACGGGCGCGGCCGGTTTCTTCCAGCATGCGTGGCAGCACCCAACGGCCGATCACATAGATACCGGCAAACAACAGCAGGGATTTGCCCAGCGTCAGTGACGCCACGGACCACATGGGGCCGCTGTTTTCCTGAGTGAGGATCGGCAACATCACCAGCATGATCACGGCGGCCAGATCCTGGAATAGCAGGATGCCGGTGGAGGTTCTGCCGTAGCCGGTATTGACCGATCCCCGGGATATCAGATCGCGGATCACAATGGCGGTTGAGGAGAGGGAGAGAGCACAGGCGGTAATCAGAGAGGGTGTGTAGTCAAACCCGAGCAACCGCATGATAGCGAACACTGCCAGGCCGGTGAGGGCGACCTGAAGCGGGCCGGCGCCGAAGACGATGCGGCGAAGGGTCATCAACCGCGGAATGGAAAATTCCAGGCCCAGCGTAAACAACAGAAAAACGATGCCAAACTCGGCCAGGTGTTGAATGCCGTCGGTATTGCTGACCCAGCCAAAGCCGAAGGGTCCGGCAGCAAGGCCGCAGAGCAGGTAGGCCAGAATGGGTGGCATACCAAGCCGCCGAAACAGCACCACGGCAGCCACGGCGGTGCCGAGCAGAACAACAATGAGTGTCAGGGCATCATGCATAGAAAAACCGGGTTCCTGAAGAGCCAGGTTCCCAGTGTAGCAGCCCGCCCATGACAGGACAGACCAGGATGTTGATCCTGATCAATGGGGCCGGAAATGGCTTAGAAGCAACTGAAGCGGAAGCTGTCGTCCAGCGCAAGGGGAAGGGTCATTGAGCGGAAGCCCAGAATCTCCATATGTTCGCAGTGGAAGGTTCTCTCCCCTGCATCCTGGCTGAACCGATAGTCAATATGCAGTACCGGTTTGCCGGCATCGATGAAGGGTTGCAGCAGGTGACACTCGCGCCATTCATGGCAGGATTCGTTGATGGCAAAATCCGCATAATCCACCAGTTCCCTGACCTGTTGCAGGTCATTTTTCAGGGATACGGCGAGGCTGTACTGATGGGCGGTGCGAAACAGAAAACGGTTATAAGAGAGCTGCTGCCTGCTATTCAGAGGGAAGCCGGTTTCATTGGTATAGCCATCCACATTGTCCGGATCGACCCCATCGCAGCCTTTTTGCGCGGCCAGTTCAATACGATCTGCCATGCGCTTGCGAACATTGAGGGAGCGGATATCCAGCCAGCGCTCGCCCGGCCAGTTACCCAGGCGCCGACCCTTTTCAGTGGGCAGGAAACGGTAGCGGTCCGGGCGCCAGTTTTCGTAGGTCCCGGCGGAAAAATAGCAGATCACCTTTTTGCCAGCGGCCTGCAGGTCCTGAATAACACTCTCTTCGGTATCGAACAGATCCACCACATACAGTTCCACGTCATAGCCGATGTTGACCTCACCCTGTAGCTGGATCTGCCACTGCACGTCCACGTGCGGCTGGTACCACTCGGGCGCCAGGTTGCCGCCATCGGTGGGTAGAGGCAGGAGCAGGGCAGAGACAAGACTGAGGGACAGATCCATGGCTTCATACCGAAATTCAACGCCTTGATGCTAGCCGGTTTCCGGGTCGGCGAATGTTACGTTATGAGATTTCTTTGTAAGAATGAGGCAGGGTCATGGCCGTGTCAGATGCGCCCCCAACTGTCGGTTTCGGGGCACTGAGGCGTGCAATGATTGATGCTTCGTGCCGCGTGTTATGTACGCGGCGCGCTGGCGTCGTGACTAACGCTGAATGCGTTGCTCCGCCATTGGTTGGATCAGGTTTTGCTGATTACTGCGAAAATGGCAGATGATGGTTGAGGCGGTTTAAAAGCTGACTTCGACCGTCACTGTATCCGAGTAACTGCCCGCCTCGGCGGTGGGGTTGGCGAAAACGCGCCCGTAAACTGTGAGGTTTATTGCTGAGCCAGTGCCCAGCCCGATACCCGTCTGGAGGGTGCCTGGCGTGTTACCCCAGTCTACGGAGCGGGCCGCATCCTGATAAAGCTCGTAGGCCACCTGATCGGTGCCATTGGTCATCTCCCGATTACCGGTAAGCCCTCCGTTGAGGCCGACCTCGAAGTCGGTACTGTTTGTACAGCGCACGGTCACGGTGGAGGTGCTATCCACTTGAGCGAGGGGAGTATTGCGGGTACCAAAATCCAGATCGGTGGCTGCCACCTGGCATTGATCCGGGATGGTTACCTGGGCGGTCAGGGTGTAGTTGTCGGTAATGGCGCCGGCCCCTGCACTGCAGCTCTGGTTGAAGCCGCCCGTGCGCACGCGTACCTGGGAGCCGGTCATCAGTGCTTGATGAAACTCTGCTCGAGTGGTGCCCGGCAGCGGGCCAGGAAGCAACCCATATAGGGTAACGGTACCGCTGTCATTGAAGGTGAAGAACGGCATGTTCACATTGACGGGTATGCCGGAGTTTGTAGCTCCGCCCGGTTGCCCGACTACCTCTACTCTGGCTGCAGAGGTATAGACATTAAAGGGGATAGACGGGGGCTGATTGCTATTGGCTACCAGTCGTCTCGGTAGCATGCCTCCGCTGTTGTCATTGGCGACGTGGACGCACATGGTGTTCTGGTTCGAATCAAAGAAACCACGGGTACAAGACCAGTTCACCGTAACCTGTGTTAGTACATTACCGCCGGTAAAGGGATCCACGTTGCCGAAGTCCAGGGTTGGACTGCCCTGTAAGCTGCAATTTACAGCACCCCATGCACAGGGTGTCAGAAAGAGCACGGCACCGCCCAGCAGCACGTTTCCCCTTTTCATTTTTCCTCCTCAACGGGCAACGTCAGGCTCTTGCCGTTGGCGGTAAATGTTACTGCAACAGGCTGGCCGCTAAAGTCATCGGTGTCCAGCCACAGCTCGCTATCGGGAAGCACGTAACCTGCCAGGCCTTTGTGAATAATGTGGCGTTGTTGTTGATTATCCAGCCAATAGGCGTCGACAAGACGGGCATGGCCATTGCCACCGTTATGAATGACAAAGCGACCCTGTTGTCGCGTGACTGACAGCGCATGGGTCTGGCTCTTGTCGCCGACAAACACCGGCACGGAAAGCCTGAGTAGCACTTTCAGTTGGGCACCGCGCTCCGATTCGGTATCCGGGACTTCGCTGATGATCAGGCGATAGCTTTTTTCCTTTTCAGAGTCCGTAGGCCGTTGCCTCACTACTCGTACTATCTGATCGCTGTTGCCTGGGATCATGGTCACCGGGGGGGTGATTACCAGATCCTGTTGTCTTTTGAGCTGAGTTTCACCGCCTTCCTGTTCCCAGGCAAAAAGCTGTAGCTGGTAGAAGCCATCTTCATTGGAGCCATTGGTAAGGGTGAAGGTGGCGTTGGGCTGCGTCGGGCTCATGGTGAGCCGGATGGGAGCCACGGTTAGCTGTCCGGCCATTAAGGAGGGTGCCAGGGTCAGCAGCACGGGGACGATGAGGACAGCAAAGCGTTTGATCATGATGCACATTACTCTTTATGGATTGCTGGTTTCAGACGTTGGATGACAAGTATAGGGACCAATCCGTGGCAAGGTTCCTGGCGCGGGTGTGAAATTGAAATCGGCGGTACACCGTTTGCCATTGTCAATAATATCCAGCGTATTCTCGCCCGCCTCCAGGCCCTGAATAAAGACTTCTCCATCGTAGCCCACTACAGTGACATCGTCGTCACTGAAGAGTGCTCGGCTTCCGGCAGGGAGCGGTTTGCCTTGGGGATCATGTATCACAACAACCGCACTGTGTATTTGTTCCACCGAGAAGCGTGCGGTGATGCCGGTAAGGTCTGCGGGTTTGATCAGTAATTCCGTGTCACCGATCCGGGCATCCACCGGCAGATCGTTGACATCAATGTTCAGCTTGTTTTCCGTGAAAGGAATCATGTCGGGCAACAACAATGTGCCGTTGCGATTGGTATGGCCGATTACCCGGTTAGCACGGCGAACCGGGACATTGGTGAAGTCACCGGCGTCGACAATGGCAAAGCTGTTGTCCATGGTGTTGGCGGCAAACACGTCTTCGTAATTGGTCACCAGGGAACCGCTCAGGTTGGCAAAGGTACTGGTGCTATCCTGCTGACGGAACACGCCGGCCTGCACATCAAGATAAGGCGTCCACCAGCGACCGCTGGCCCGCCGGATGCCGTCTGAATCTGGGCTATAGGCCAGATCCCAGCCCAGGTCCCAGAACTGTTCCACCTGGCGCTGCAGGGTCAGAACGGTGCTGGTATCGTCGGTTTTTTCATCATGGCTGATACGCGCGCCTGCTTGCACAGGGCGATCCTGGGAGCGATCGAGATAGTAATTGAACGAGGCCAGCCAGGTGCGATCCTCACTATCATCCAGGTTCTGGTTAACACTCAGGGTCAGCGATAGTTGCCGCCAAAGTGTACGGTTGTGGCCAATCACCAGAAAGCGGTTTTCATCGCCATTAAATAGCTTTGTGTCCAGATAGCTGGCATTGAGGCTGCCCTGGCGGCGGCCCAGGTTCAGGCTGCCATTGATCTGCAGGCTGCTTTCGATGGCCGGGCGAATATCCAGGCTGTTGCCCAGATCTCTGTACCCCTCGGTGCGGCGTGTGTATTGACCGCTGAGACCAAAACGGCGGGTGCGGAATTCATGCCCGGCCGCCCACTGCGTCCCCTGGCTGATGTCATCCTCGCCGTGCGCCAGAGACACATTGCTGACCCCCAGTAATCCGGGGCGGAACACTACGCCGGCGCCGGCATTGGTGAGGGATTCACTGGCATTTGCGGTGGCTTCCAGAGTGACGCGGTCGTTGAGGCCATAACGTGCTACCCCGGTGGCGACCGGGTCGTTGTCGTAATCATTGGAGCGCACGCTATAGAAGCGCCGGGGGGCGCCCACCGTGGCGGAATAGTCCCAATAACCCTCTCGCAGCAATTGTGGGCTGACATAAAAGGGAACGGTCTGGCTGACTTGCCGCCCCAGGGTGTCAGTGGTGACGACCTGGACTTCCCCTAGCCCGGTAAGGCGGGGTGAGGTTTCCAGCAGGAAAGGACCCGGCTGAACATCCTGTTCTGTGAGCCGCAAGTCGTTGACGAAGACTTCCAGAGCAGACGGAAGTGTTGCGGAGCCACTGATTTCAGGAAGCGGGAAGGTAATCAGATCCGGGCGAGAGGCAAAATTGCGTGACACCTGGACACCGGCGAGCCGTACGGTCGGGGTCCAGCTCAATGCCCCATTCAGTGTGTCGCCAACCACATAGGTGCGCATTTTGTCAGGGTTGGTATAGCGCCAGAAACTGTCCAGCCGCACATAGTCCCCGGAGGTTTCCGGGTCCGAATCGTTCCAACGCACCACCCCGCTACTGCTGAAAGCGCCCCAGTCCCCGAAAAAACGAGCCTCATGACTGGCAGAGGTGGTTTGGTCACCGTTTTCCTGTCGAGTGCTAAATGCATCATAGTTCAGCAGTGCACCCTGGCCCCGCTGCACCGGAGTGTTGCTCTGGAAGGTACCAGCCGTGAACGACTGGTTAGGCAGCCACTCTGCAGGCACAACCAGATTGATCTGTTGGGCATTGTTATCGTACCGACCGGCAATGCCCATCTCATCAAGGCTCTGCCATTGGGCCTGGGGCGGAGTCGGAAATTGAACGCCGATTTTTTGTAATTCCCGGGTTTCTACAGCCAGCTCTTGGCCATAGACCTGGGTGGGCAGCATGTGAGCGGTAGCTGCGCCATTGAGGATAAGTTGCGGATAAGCAATATAGGCAGCGTTACTGTTGCCACTGGCCTGGGCGCGAAGGCGGGCAACATCTGACTGCGAGAAGGTTTGATTCAGAGATACCTGGTTCAGCTGTGCCTCACCGGCATCTGCAAGCCTTGAATCTTGCCCCCAGGCAGGTCCGGACCAGCACAAAAACGCCGCGAGCAGGCAGGCAGGGGCGGCGGGCACCTGACTCTCTGGCAAGCGGCGAATTGACGTGGGTAATATTTTCACGCAAATGCATCCCCGAATGTGTCCGCCCCACAGTGGGGGCGGTAAACGACGGCTATGCGGATCAGAATGTGACGGTCACGGTGACGGTATCACTCAGGTCGATACCGGTGTCGCCGTCGATGTTGTCAGCAGCATCAATGGTCGCTGTCTGGGCGGGAATCAGGCCGTATACGATGAAATCCTGCTGGGCACTGTTACCCGTGTCGGAGACCACGCTGGTATTGTCCCAGTCGGTGCTGTTACCGGCATCTTGGTACAGCTCATACGCTACCGATGATCCTGCAGCGGTGGTCATGGCGCGGCTGCCATTGGTACCACTCAGGCCGATATCGTAGGCCGTGCCAGTAGAGCAGGTAACACCGACGGTGCTGGTGGAGGTGACGCCCCCGGCGTTCACATCGGCTTCGGTCTGTGTGCCGAAATCCAGGTCCGTGGCCTGATCAATAGTGCACGAGGCAAGCAGAGTGAGCAGTACGTCGAAGGTGTCGGTTTCAGTGGCTGCCTGGCTAGCCAGGGGGGCACAGAGTAGGGCCGCAGTCAGTGCAGAAGCCGTGTAGAGTTTCTTCATTGGGTTCTCCTGGCCGGTCTCAGACCGGATGTTGGTATGAAAATATGTGAACCAAGTCACACTTCTGGTGTGACGCAAATATGCCTAGGGAGATTTTCTTAGTAAACAAGAAACCTGTAATAGGACGTAAAATGCAGATGGATGGTAGAAATTGAAGTGCTACTGGTAGCAAATAAACGGTGAACGCTTGGTGAAGCAGCCATGTGTCTAATGCAGGGCAGTTCCAGGGGCCTGGTTTTTTTGGCTAATTATTCAACGTGATCGAGAAACGGGCCCGCTACCTTGCGATAACGGGCCCGTACTCCCTGGTCCTGAGGGAGGTAACCGGTCAGGGCTGCGGGGTGCGGATCACCAGCAGTCGTTCTTCTGTCATGTCGTTGATGGCCCAGCGAATGCCTTCTCGGCCCAGGCCGGAATCCTTCACGCCGCCGTAGGGCATGTTGTCTACCCGCCAGCTGGGTACGTCGCCGATCACCACGCCGCCCACTTCCAGTTCGTCCCAGGCTTTGTGGGCCTTGTACAGGTCGCGGGTGAAGATGCCGGCCTGCAGGCCGAACTTGGATTCGTTGACGGTGTTCAACGCGTCGTCGAAATCGCTGAAACGGCTGACCACCGCCACCGGGCCGAAGGCTTCCTCTTCCACGATGTTGGTGCCCTTGGGGGCATTTTCCAGCAGTGTGGCTTGCAGCATGGCGCCATCGCGCTTGCCGCCCACCAGCAGGGTGGCGCCGGCATCCACCGCTTCATTGATCCAGTTTTCCAGACGTTTCGCTTCGCCTTCGGAAATCACCGGGCCGATAAAGGTGTCTTCGTCTTTCGGGTCGCCCATTTTCAGGGCGGCGGTTTTTTCCACCAATTTGGCTTTCAGTTCGTCGTAGATGGCATCGTGGATCAGGATGCGCTGTACGCCGATGCAGCTCTGGCCAGACTGGTAAAAGGCGCCGAAGACGATACGTTCCATGGCATCGTTCAGGTCCGCATCTTCATCGACGATCACGGCTGCATTGCCGCCCAGCTCCAGGATCACCGGTTTTTTGCCGGCGCGGGCTTTCAGGTCCCAGCCCACATCCGGGCTGCCGGTAAAGCTGAGCAGTTTGAAGCGCTCGTCGGTGGTGAACAGGTCGGCGCCTTCGCGATGACAGGGCAAAATGGAAAACGCGCCTTTGGGCAGATCGGTCTCCGCCAGCACTTCACCGATGATGATGGCGCCGATGGGCGTACGGCTGGCCGGCTTGAGCACAAAGGGGCAACCGGCAGCGATGGCCGGCGCCACTTTGTGGGCGGCCAGGTTCAACGGGAAGTTGAACGGGGAAATAAATGAGCAGGGGCCGATGGGCACGCGCTTGACCATGCCGCGATAGCCTTTGGCGCGGGCGGAGATTTCCAGGTTGGGCATTTCGCCATCAATGCGCACGGCTTCTTCGGCAGCTACCCGGAAGGTGTCGATCAGGCGGCCCACTTCGCCACGGGCATCCTTGATGGGTTTGCCGGCTTCAATGCACAGGGCCAGGGCCAGTTCGTCGTAGCGCTCTTCAAAGCGTTTCACGCAATGGTAGAGAATCGCTTGGCGTTCGTAGGGGGCCAGTTTGGCCATGGCGCCAGCGGCCTTGTCGGCGGCGTCGATGGCTTTATCAATGGTGGCCGCATCGGCCATGGCCACCCGGGTGGCCACTTCACCGCTGTATTTGTCGGTGACATCCAAGTCCTGGTTGGCGAAGACGGCTTCGTTGGCGAGGTAGTAGGGGTAGGCGTCTTTTAGCATGTCGGTTCCTTAATGGAAGAGGTTGTCGCTGGCTAAGCACTCTCAGAGAGTCGCGGATTGGTGCCCCGACCCTTCGCGATGCAAGCACCGCTTCCCACAGGGTTCTGTCTTTGTGGGAAGTCATGCTTGCATGAGGAAGGGCGAGGCACTGGCCGTCACAACTTGCTGCTCAACTCGCGAATTTCCCGGTTGAGGATGCGACTGTTGTCGCCGTAAGCCACCATGCAGTCGATCACATGCACCCCGCCGGTCTGGTAGCACTCTTCCACCAGGGGGCCCAGGCCGGCGGTGGATTCCACCCGGTGGCCATAGGCGCCATAGGAACGGGCATAGTCGACGAAGTCCGGGTTGCCGAAATCCAGACCGAAGTCCTGGAAATCCATGTCGTTCTGCTTCCACTTGATCATGCCGTAGCCGTCATCGCGCAGAATCAGCACCACGATGTCGAGCTTCAGGCGCACTGCGGTTTCCAGTTCCTGGCTGTTCATCATGAAGCCGCCGTCGCCGACGATAGCCATCACGCGTCGGTCCGGGTGCACCATCTTGGCGGCCATGCCGGAGGGCAGGCCGGCACCCATGGTGGCCAGGGCGTTATCCAGCAGCACGGTGTTGGGTTTGGTGGCCGGGTAGTTACGGGCAAACCAGATTTTGTACATGCCGTTATCCAGGGTGAGGATGCCATCCTCGGGCATGATCTTGCGGATCTCGTCCACCAGCCGCTGCGGGCGGATCGGGAAGCTGTCGTCCACAATGCCTTCACGGATGTGTTTCTGCAGCGCATCGCGGATACGGTGAAAGTCGGAGAAACCCCAATGTTCCTGTGGCTCCAGGCGTTCCTTGAGCTGCCACAGGCTGTTGGCGATGTCGCCCACCACTTCGATCTGCGGGAAGTACACCGGATCCACCTGGGCGGAGTTGAAGTTGATGTGAACCACTTCGGCGCCACCGGGGCGCATGAAGAAGGGCGGCTTTTCCACCACGTCGTGGCCCACGTTGATGATCAGGTCGGCTTGGTCGATGGCGCGGTGTACGAAGTCGCCGTCGGACAGGGCGGTGTTGCCCAGGAAGTGCGGACCGGTTTCGTCAACGACCCCTTTACCCATCTGGGTGGTGATCACCGGAATGCCCAGTTTTTCCACGAACTGGCGCAGCATCTTGCTGGTCAGCTTGCGGTTGGCGCCGGCACCGGCCAGCAACAACGGCTTGCGGGCGCCCTGGATGGCCTCGATGGCCCTGCAGATGGCCTTGTCTTCGGCAATCGGGCGGCGGGTTGAGCTGGGCTCGGTCACCGGCATGGTGGAATGTTCGCGGGCGATATCTTCCGGCAATTCCAGGTGGGTGGCGCCGGGGCGCTCTTCCTGGGCCAGGCGGAAGGCCTCACGGATGCGGGTGGGGATGCTGTCACCGCTGACCACCTGCTTGGTGAATTTGGTGAGCGGGCGCATCATGTCGACCACATCAATGATCTGGAACTGGCCCTGCTTGCTGGTCTTGATCGGCTTCTGGCCGGTGATCATGACCATGGGCATGGCGCCCAGCTGGGCATAGGCTGCGGCGGTCACGAAGTTGGTGGCGCCGGGGCCCAGGGTGGACATGCAGACACCGGCCTTGCCGGTGAGTCGACCATAGGTGGACGCCATGAAACCGGCGGCCTGCTCATGGCGGGTAATCACCAGTTTGATTTTCGAGCCGCGCAGGGACTCCAGCAGGTCCAGGTTTTCTTCCCCGGGGATGGCGAAGACGTGTTCAACCCCTTCGGCTTCCAGGGCGCGAACGAACAAATCTGATGCTTTCATGGTGCGTTGTCTCCAGTTGATCCCGCTATCGGTTTGTCTGTTAGCGGGAGTCCACGATGCGTGGCTGTCAAAATTCACCGCGGTTAATGCAAGGATGGTGCCGCATTTTCCTCATGCTGGTGCAGGAAAGTTGCTTTAAGTTGGTGCGCCATCTGCACGACGGGCTTCACTATAGCGCGCCAGGGCCGGGAACAGGTATGGGGTAATCTGATCTGTTTCATTAACAAATGTGATATTCCCGCTTGAGGCCGCAGGCGGGTCACGGCAGAGTCTGCGCTAGCAGGCTGCCAAGGAGCGATCACTATGAAAAAAATCTGGTTTATCGGGGCCGTATCGCTACTGGCGTTGCTGGCAGCGGGGGTAGCGGGTGTGCATCGCTGGTTCAATCCGCCACCGCCACCGGTGCAGCTGTTTACCAACGGTACCATCATGACCATGGATCCGGGCAATCCCCAGGTGGATGCCATGCTGGTCAAGCGCGGCGAGATCGTGGCGCTGGGTGACAGCGATGCCCTGCGCGATCAGGTGAGTCGCGATGTGCGGGTGGTGGATCTGCAGGGTGGGGTGTTGATGCCCGGCTTTATCGAGGCCCATGGCCATTTCCCCGGTGAGGGACTGTCGGCGGTGGCAGTGGATGCCAACAGTCCGCCAATTGGCGACCTGGACAGTATTGCCACCTTGCTGGAGCGGTTGCGCACCCTGGCCCAGCGACGCCCGGACGGGACGCTGATGGCCTTCGGGTTCGACGACACCACCGTGAGCGACCAGCGTTATCCTACCCGGGCGGAGCTGGATGCAGTCAGTGAAACCCGGCCGATCATGGTGTTGCACATCTCCGGCCATCTGGGAGTGGTGAATTCTGCGGCCCTGAAGGCCATGTCCATCAGCGAGAACGTGCAGGACCCGCCTGGTGGTTACTATGGTCGCGATGACGATGGCCGTCTCAATGGCTTGCTGGCAGAGACCGCGTTCAACCCGGTGCGTGCCAACCTGTTGAAGCTGTCGGCCATGGATGGCTACCGGGTGATGCGTCGGGCCTCACGGTTGTACCTGTCACGGGGGATTACCTTTGCCCAGAACGGCCTGGCCGATACCACCACCATCAAGGCGTTAGTGCCGGCGTTGCGGTTCGGGCTGATCCCGCTGCGGCTCAGTGTCTGGCCGGATGCGGCCGCCGAGCAGGCACGGCAGGACGGCCAGTGGACCCTGCCGGAGGGTGAGCGAGTTCATCTGGGGTCGGTGAAGCTGGTCAGTGATGGTTCTTTGCAGGGCTATACCGGTTTTCTCAACGATCCTTATTTTTCCGTGCCCGAGGATCACCCGCCGGAATATCTGGGTTTCCCCAACCAGTCGCCGCAGCAGCTCTCCGAGCAGGTGGTGCAGTTCCATTGTGCCGGGCGGCAGACCGCGATCCATGCCAATGGTGATGCGGCCATCAGCATGAGCCTGGATGCGGTGGCGGCGGCCCGCCAGCAGTGCCCGGACGTGACCGTGCAACCGGTACTGATCCATGCCCAGATGGCCACCGGCGAACAACTGACGCGAATGCAGGCGCTGGACGTAATTCCCTCTTTCTTCAACAACCATGTGTACTACTGGGGCGATCGTCACCGGGATATTTTCCTGGGGCCGGAGCGGGCAGCACGCATCAGCCCACTGGCGGAAGCGGCGGATGCGGGGCTGCGCTTTACCCTGCATGCGGATTCACCGGTAGTGCCGTTCCAGCCATTGCAACTGGTATGGAATGCCACCCAACGTCGCACGGCATCCGGCGCCATGCTGGGGCCGGAGCAGGCGATTGCGGTGGAGCGGGCCCTGCAGGCGGTGACCGTAGACGCCGCCAGTCAGCTGGGCGTGGCAGATCGGGTCGGGCAATTGCGTCTCGGCATGCGCGCGGATCTGGTCTGGCTGGATCGCGATCCGCGAGAATTTATCGGTGACTGGTCGTCTATCCAGGTGCGAGGGACCTGGGTGGATGGGGTACGCCGTTATCCGGAAAGGATCGCGGAGTAGGTGAGAGTGGGGCCATCGATGCGGCCCCTGTCACTTCACACTGAGAGGAACTAGTGCCAGGTGCCTTCCAGGTTCTCGCACTGCTCCAGGAATTCCTCGGCGCTCATTTCAACCGTGTACGGGTCAAGGTGTGAGGCCACCTGTTCCTTTAGCTGCCCGACTACTTTGGACATGACTGTCAGGGTTTCTTCTACCTGCTCAATCGTTTCCAACAGGTCTTCGGCTTCTTGCTGGTAATCATCTCTGTCGTCGTAATCGCTCATGCGAAGCCTCCTGCAGTTAAGGTGAGCCAGTTTGTTGTGCCTTGTCCAAGCTCCACTCCATGTTGCCAACGATGCCGGCACAAAACAAACGGGAAATGCCCGGTGTTGGTGAAAGTTTCGCCACTCGGGACGGATGGTCGTTGTCATTTCGTTAACGGTTTTCGTGCTGCGGGCTGATTGCTATGTCGTTGGCGCTGCCAGAAGGGTCGATGGTGCTGCGGGGAAAGGGCAGGTGATAGTAGCTGCAGGCGTGAGAGTGATTATCGAGGTTTGAATCGATGGGGCAGGCACTTCACCCCGATCTACAGTGTTTTTATGACCGGTTTTTCTTTTCGTTCTAGCTCGCCAAGAACAAAGTAGAGGGCATGGAAAAATCGTATAATGCGTCTCTTCTTCGTATCTCATAGCTTGTCTGCAGCTTGCCACCCTCTATGCGTTAGAATGAACATGACACCTTGATTCCCAGAGGCTTTAACAAAATCTTCTGAAACTAGCTCTTCAAGTGCGGCCTCGTTTTTTGCAAAATCTCTATGGCTTTTCGCGCCAAAGGTCAAGCCGCCGGCCTCTATGCTAGGAAGCCCTAAAGACTCTGACTTGATGATAGTGCCATCTTTACTTTTTGAGGCAGCCTTCAATATCGAAGAGGCTTCACTAGATAAGCCTTTAATTATTGATTTTTCATCGCGTTTTTGAGTATCAATTTGGGCGCTAAGTTGATCTCGCTCGTTTCTTAAGGCTCCCAATTGTGCAATTAAATTTTCTTTTGCGATTTTATCTTCAATGCCGGCAACCTTTTCATCTCTTTGGGCTCTTTCAATGAGCTCTTTTTCTTTAACCGCAAAAAGTTCTGATCGTGATTGCTCTAGTTCTGTTTGGCGTATGGTTCTCTTGTGCTCTGCTTCAAGGTAAAGATTGTCTATTAATGCAGATGGTTTGCTGGATATGAAACCGAAAATGAAGTGAACCCAGTGTGAGGTGGCTGCGACGGCTGCTCCAACGAGCAGGGGAAGTATCACTAGGGTGAAGCTGTTAGTTTGGCTATCAAATGCGGACAATCGTTCTAGAGGAGATGCTTCTGTTGTGCTGAGGAGAAATATACCTCTCCAGTTTAACGCTACGAATGCTAATGCTGCATAGCCGAAGTAGGGTGCTTTGATTCTTGAGTCGACAGCGTCGATTAACTCTCTCATCTTCTTGGTTGCTTCGGTAATCACCCCATTTTTAGCAT
>NZ_DEXN01000042.1:28694-38106 GCF_002364155.1 Alcanivorax sp. UBA3183 | reverse complement strand
TATTACTCCTCCATGTTCGTGGTGGGCCCGGCGCGGAGCTTGGGTTTGACGCTCATCAGCAGCGCCGGCAGCAGGGTCAGGTTGCTGAGCAGGGCCACCAGCATGGCCAGACCGGTGAGCAGGCCGAAGTACACTGTGGGGTTGAAGTTGGAGAACGCCAGAATCGAGAAGCCGGCAATGATGGTCAGCGAGGTGTAGTACATGGCCTTGCCGATGGAGCCGTGGCAGCGCTTCATGGTGGCCACGTAGTCATTATCTTTCGGCAGCTCTTCATGGAAGCGGTGGATGTAGTGAATGGTGTCATCCACGGCAATGCCGATAGTGATGGCGGTGATGGTGATAGTCATCAGATCCAGCGGCAGGCCGATCCAGCCCATCAGCCCCAGCACCAGCGATGCGGAGATCAGGCTCGGTACCATGCTGATAAGCGCCACCGGCAGGCTGCGGAAGAGAATCAGCAGCATCACCAGAATAGCGGCGAACACATAGCCCAGGGTCTTGATCTGGGAATCGAACAGGCTCTGCAGCATGTTGTTGTAAAGCACCATGGCGCCGGTCAGATGCACCTGTTCTGGTTGCAGGCCGAAGTTGTTTTCCATATCGGTGCGGATCTTGGCCAGCAGCTCGTTGCGATTCAGGTTTTCATCCGAGTCGATCACCCGCACGCTGAAACGCACCTGATTGCCGTCGTCCGAGAGATAGGGGCGCACCAGCTGGTCGCGCAGGTCCTCGGGGATGAAGCTGGCCAGCAGCATCAGCTGCACATAGCTGAGCGGCCCCTCGTTCAGTTTTTCCGCTACCTTGTAGGTAGTGGCGATGGACAACACCTTGCCGGTTTCCGGCAGGGATTGCAGGTAGTTCTGGATCTCCACCAGCTGGGCCAGACGCGCCGGGGTAAACCAGTAGGCACCTTTCAGCGGATTGGGTTTGGCCTGTTTAGACTCGGCAAACGGGTCCTCTGACGGTGCGCTGGCAAAGGGATCTTCGCTGCCGGAGGCGTCAGAGAACGGATCACTGTCACCTTCCGCAAACGGATCCGGCTCGGCACTGGCGAACGGGTCGCTATCGTCACCTGCCGCGAACGGATCTGTTGCGGCGCTATCGTCCATGGATTCACCATCCCAGCCGGTAGCCGGCGGGGATGAGGCTGTCGCAGTCTGGGCTTCAGTACTGGGTGCATCGATGACGATATCCAGCGGAGTCGTGCCCCCCAGCTTGCGATCAATCTGCAGCATGCCCTGGTAGATTTCCGTGTCTTTCTGGAAATAGTCGATAAAGCGGTTTTCCACCGTCAATCGGCTGACGCCCCACAGTGAGGCGATCACGGTGATAATGGCCAGCACCATCAGGGTAGGGCGGTGTCTTTCGGTAAAGTCGGCAAAGGCCAGGGTGAACTTGCGGCTGAAGTCACGCCCCTGTTGCGGTTGGCCGGCCTTCAACGGACCCAGCAGGGCCGGGAAAACCAGAAAACAGACCACCAGCGACACGCCCAGACCAAAGGTCATCATCCAGCCGAAGTCGATCACCGGGCGAATCCCGCTGATCACCAGAGAAGAAAAGCCCACCATGGTGGTGAGGATCATGTAGATCATGGGCCGCATCATGTGGGCGGCGGTTTCCCGGATCAGCCACTTCTGGCTCGCATCCGGATTCTCCTCGTGCAGTTCCCGGAAGCGCACGGTCAAGTGGATGGTGATCGACATGGTGATAATCAGCAGCAGCGATATGTAATTGCTACTGATTACCGAGACTTTCCAGTCCATCCAGCCCAGCCAGCCGGTTACGGTCAGCACGGTGACACCACAGCAGGCCAGGGGCACTATCACCCAGCGAGGGCGGCGGAAAATCATGAACAGGGTGACGATCAGGAAGGCCAGCACGCCGATCCCGAAAATTTTCAGGTCTGCGCGAATGAAACGCACCAGGTCAGTGGCGATCATGGGCACCCCGCCCAGGAACAGTTTTGCCTCGTCCCGGTAGCTGTCCATGATATCGCGCACTTGATCAATTTCGCCGGCGGTGCGTTCCTGAATCTGGCTGCTGTAGTCACTGAAGGCCTGTGAGGCTTCTTCCAGCGCCTGCTCGCCGTCTTCGTCCAGTTGACCCTCGTGTTGCTGAGTGCGCAGCTCATTACGCTGGTAGAGCAGCTCGTAATACTTTTCGTCGCGCTCGAAACTCACCAGCAAGGCAGTGGTGTTGCCGTCGTCGCTGACCAGCAGATCTTCATACAGCGGGTTTTCTTCGGTGAATTCCTTTTCTGCCAGTGACAGGTCCACATCCTGGTCGGTGAGGGTGCGGTAGTCGTTGGCCAGGTCGCTGAATTCCACCTGGGGACTGAACAGCAGCGGCACATCCAGCATGCTGTACACCGAACTGACCCGGTCGACCTGTTTCAGATCGTTCTGCAGCGCCTGCAGGTGTGTGAGAGTGTCCCGCTGAAACAGGGGAGCCTGGGACGGGGTGTAGGTGATGATCAGGAAATCACTGCCGCCATAGCGCTTGGAGATTTTCCGGTAATACTGCAATGCCTCATCGTTCTCGAGCACCAGCGAATCTGCTGATGCATCAATCTTGAACTCCCGGGCCTGCCAGGCAGAAACAGCACAGAGCAGGGCCAGCAGAGCCAGCCAGAAAACCGGGTGTGCCAGCACAACCCGGCAGTAGGCATTAAACAGTCGATGAGTCATGAAGGAATCCGTTCAGGGTCAGTAAAGCCGGTTTTTAGAACATGGCAGCATATTCTGCTGCAAAGCGGGTATCGAAACGGTGAATCAGTTTGCCGGCCGGCCAGGCCAACAGGGTAAGTAGCCCCTCGGTCCATTCTTCCTGATGCACCCGGCAACCACCCTGGCCATCATCGATAAAGGTAAAGCGATGGGTAATGCGGGCGAAGGGCAGATGCAAGCCCCAGGTGATGCGCTCGTTTTCCTTGTACTCCATCACCCTTACCACCACCGGCGCCGGTGGCAGGCCGGGCAAGTCTGCCACAAACAACAGCAGGGCGCCGGGTCGCCAATTGCCGTTGAGCAGGCGGGCATGGCGGACGACTGAGCACCAGTTCTGCCAGTTGGCCGCGTCGGTAAACAATTTGAAGGCCTGCTTGCGGGAGGCCCGGGTGTCGGTGACCTCGTCGACCAGATAGCGTTTGAGCATAATCGATCCGGTTGTTGTTATGGGTGAGGGTAGAGTACTCACAGTCTCTGCTAACCTCCAGTCGGTCAAACGGGCCAATCCATCACGGTTGGTTGACCTGTCCGGAGCCTTTGCCTAGTTTCGGGAGATTGCGAGGAAACACCATGACCACAACGTTGCTTCCGGCTTCCATTCTACCCGGCCTCCTCGAGGTATCACTGCGCAGCCGTCTGGATGTGCAATCCCTGTTCGAGCGTGCCGGTATTGATGCTGACATTGTTGGCCGCAACGACCGGTTTATCAGCTTGCTGCAACTGGACGAGCTGCTTTATTCCGCGTTCACTGAAAGTGATGACCCGTTGTTCGGCTTGCACGTAGGGGCCGATAACCACTATGGCAATCTGGACCTGCTGGGTAACCTGATGGCCACGGCCGATACGCTGGAACAGGGTCTGGCCATGCTGTTTCGCTACAAGGATCTGGTGGTCCCCTATCTGGCCTTTACCCTGGAGACGCTTGGCAATGACGTGATGCTGGCCGTGGCCAGCAAGGACCCGAGCCTTCGCTTTACCGCCACCCGCACCCACAATGAAGTGGTGGTGGCAACCATGGTTGCCATCGGTCGCTCTCTGCTGGGGGGGAACATGCCGGTGAGTGCTGCCTGGTTTCTGCATGGCGAGCCGGTGGCGGATCAGGTAGCGGTCTACCAGCAGTTTTTCCGGTGCCCGTTACACTTCACGCAGCAATACAATGCCATCACCATTCCCGCCAGCCTGTTAGCCGAGCCTCTGCCCAGGGCCTATCCCAAATACAATGAGCGCCTGCGCCAATCCGCTGACCAGGTGCTGTCTGGTTTGTCACGGGCTGCCGGTGTTTCCGGCCAGGTGATCAAGCAACTTGAGATCATGCTGGGTGGTCAGGGCGTGACCATGGAAGCGGTGGCCGACGCCCTGGCCATGACGCCCCGCACTCTGCAGCGTCGCCTGCAGGAGGAAGGCACCCGCTTCGCCCAGCTTCGCGACCAGGTCCGCCACCAGCATGCCTGTCAGGCTCTGCGCGAGCCGGGCTGTGACATGCAGGCACTGGCTCTGGAGCTGGGCTTTTCCGATACCGCCAATTTTTACCATGCCTTCAAGCGGTGGCAAGGTTGTGCACCGGGTCAGTACCGGCGGCAGTTTGGTTGAGCCTCGGCATCCTGCCGGAGTGAAAATCACGCCCACAAAAAAAGCCGCCTGAAGAGGCGGCTTTTCTGTGATTCGATGGTGCCGGAACGCGGAATCGAACCGCGGACCTACTGATTACGAATCAGTTGCTCTACCGACTGAGCTATCCCGGCATGCCCAGTACTCAGGGCGGCGCTAGTTTAGCAGGACGCCCCGGGCTGGCAAGTATTGGCGTCAAGAAACCTGCTTGATGCCGGCCAGTTTGCGGGCATGCCATTTTTTGGTTTCCACATCCATGCCGCGCAGGATCTGGATACGCTGGGCCTGGGGGCTGCCGGCACCGTGCATGGATTCAGTGAGGTAACCCACCGCGTTGCGGCCCAGGGTCATGTTCTCGATGAGGCGCAGGATACGCATGCGGTCCTCGGTGGGGATATCGTCTCGGCCTTTCAGGAAGCGACGGATGATGTCGCCGGCTTCTTCGTTATCCAGATCCTGCTCGCTGGGCATGGTCACCATGATGCCGCCGGCGATATCCTGGGCGAGACGGGAGATCTCATAGGGAAAGCGGGTGACGTTATGTTTGCAGACGTTGGCCAGCATGGTGTCGTTCATGAATATGCCGCTGGGCATTTTCTTGGCTTCATGGGAACTGGCAATACCGGAGGAGTAGATAGTCTCGTTCAGGTGAGTCATCTCTACTAGCTTGTCACGCAGGTGACTGACTTTTTCCAGGCCGTTGTATTCCACGATTGACGCGGCGGCTCCCACCAGTACATCGCCCAGTCCGGTTTTACACACGTAGCTGGCTCGGTGGTAGGCGGTGAAGCGGGTTACCAGTTCCTGGGCGAATTGGTATTGGCCATCCATGAAGACATGCTCGTTGGGGATGAAGACGTCATCGAAGTACACCAGCACTTCCTGGCCACCATACTGGGCGTTGCCCTGGTCGATGTCGCCGGGTTCCATGGCGCGGGTGTCACAACTCTGGCGGCCGTAGATATAGGTGATGCCCTCGGCGTCACCAGGGATCATGCCAACGACGGCATAATCCTTGTCAGCTTCGCTCAGGTTCATGGTGGGCAGCACACAGATCCAGTGCTGGTTCCAGCCGCCGGTCATGTGGGCCTTCACGCCTTTCACGTAGATTCCCTTGTCAGTGCGACGGGTGACACGCATGAACATGTCAGGATCAGCCTGCTCGGAAGGACGCTTGCTGCGATCGCCTTTCGGGTCGGTCATGCCGGCGGCGATGAGGATGTTCTTGCGCTGGGCTTCCTTGAGGAAGTCCAGATAACGCTGGTGGTAATTGGTGCCGTGCTTCTCGTCGATCTCGTAGGTCACGGAGTGCAGCACACTGATAGTGTCCAGCCCAGTGCATCGCTGGAAGCAGGTGCCGGTGATCTGGCCCATGCGGCGCTGCATCTTGTTCTTCATTACCAGATCGCCGGGAGATTCCACGATGTGCAGGAAACGATTTACCTGGGCGTCGATCAGCGGGGACCAGGCCGTGGCCAGTTCCGGATCGTCGATGGCCAGGTCATAACTGGCGCGCAGGGCGTTGATGCTGGGCTTGATGATCGGGTGGTCGGCGGGCTCATCAATCAGCTCACCAAACAGGAACAGGCGTGTGCCGCGGTTGCGCAGGCTGGCCAGGTAATCGTCACCGGTCTTGAGGACGGAAAAGCGGTTCCAGCGCTGTTCGGCGCTTTCCTCGCGGCGCGGGGCAGGGGTCGCGGCGTTCATGGTGCCTCCTGTGATTTCCATTGCTCTGGCAGCGGCCAGGGTGTCGTGACTTGGGGGTCACTTCCGATGGTATACAGGGTGTTGCGTGAGGCAATGACAGAAACTGCCGCTGTACGCTGCGGTCAAGTCAGGGGTGCTGTGGTGCCGGGATTTGCACGACAGGCATAACGGCATCTGAACCACAGGGGGGCACTGTAGGAGCGGCGCTCTCTGTACTCCGCGAGTATGAGCCGCGAAATTACTTGCGATACGCCGTGCCAAGTACGGTTCGCGGCTCAAGCGCCGCTCCTACGATGTAACGGGTAGTTCAGGTGCTTGCCTTGAACACCATCGACGCTGAATTCAGGCAATAGCGCAGTCCCGTCGGGGGCGGGCCATCGGGGAATACGTGGCCCAGGTGGCCGTCGCAGCGAGCGCAGCGGATTTCCACTCGGGTCATTCCGTGGCTGGTGTCGTGTAGTTCGCGGATATGCTCCGGGTCAAAGGGCTGGTAGAAGCTGGGCCAGCCGGTGCCGGATTCGAATTTGGCATTGGCGGAAAAGAGTGGCAGGTCGCACAGTTTGCAGTGGTAAGCACCGTCTTCCCTGTTGTCCAGCAGGCCGCCGCAGAAGGGCGGCTCGGTTCCCTGATTGAGCAGGATGCGCTTTTCCTCGTCGGTGAGGTGCTCTGCTCGTTGCTGTTTCTCGGCGTCGCTAAGCGGCGTGAGATCATGGCCGCTGGCGGAGTGGGCTGCGTTCATTGCGTATCCCCTTTGAGCAGATCGGGAAAGGCGTGGATGAGTTTTTCCACCTTGGGCCTGGCCACGTGAACGATATAACCCTGGTTAGGGTTGTGGTTGGCAAAGTTCTGGTGGTAATCCTCGCCGCGATAGAATGTCTCCAGCGGTTCCAGCGTGGTCACGATAGGCGCGGTAAAGGCGCCGGCGTTGTCCAGCTGACGAATATAGGCTTCGGCGACCGCTTTTTCCTCCGGGCTATGATAGAAGATGGCGGACCGGTACTGGGTACCCCGGTCGTTGCCCTGGCGGTCTTTCTGGGTGGGGTCGTGGGCCACGGAGAAGAATACCTTGAGCAGCTGTCCGTAGCTGATTACCTGGCTGTCGTACTCGATTTCCACCACTTCCGCATGGCCGGTGGTGCCGGTGCAGACTGCCTCATAATTGGCTCGGGCGGCATGGCCACCGGCATAACCGGAGGTGACTGCCAATACGCCATCCAGATTGAGGTAGACCGCTTCCACGCACCAGAAACAGCCCCCCGCCAGTACGGCTTTCTGGATGCCGTCAGTTGGCAGGTCGTCCACCGGATCGGGGAAACGTTCCGGATGAATGGCCAGGGATGTTCCGGGTATCACTGCACTCATGGTGTCCTCCGCTAGTCAGAATGCCCCGGCTTGTGGCCGGGGGCTCTGCTGGCCTGAAAAAGGTGTTGTTGGAGTTTTGCTCGCAGAGCTAAGGTTTCAGGTTGCACGCAACTTGACCAACCCCTTCGCCTTGCGAGCAAGGCTCCAACAGTGGCTCAGGTCAGTCTTGCTTCACTGCGCCAGTGCTGATCAATGTGTCGATCTGTTCGTCACTGAAACCGGCCTGACGCAGTACCGCCTGGCTGTCGGCCCCGGCGCTGGCTGCAGCTTTGATATCGCCGGCGGCGCTGCGCGAGAAGCGTGGTGTCGGTGCCGGCTGTACCGTGTTGCCGACTGTGACAAAGGAACCTCTTGCCACGTTATGCGGGTGTGAAGGCGCTTCTTCAAGGCTCAATACCGGTGCAAAGCACACGTCGGTACCTTCCATCAACGCAGTCCATTCATCACGGCTCTTCTGTTTGATGACCGCCGCCAGTTTTTGTTTCAGTTCCGGCCACATGGCCGGGTTCATCTGCTGGCCAAAGTCCTCGGCGGGTAACTCTGCAATGCGGCACAGTTCGGCGTAGAACTGCGGCTCAATACTGCCGATGGAAACATATTTGCCATCTGCGGTTTCGTAGATCTCATAAAAGTGGGCGCCGGAATCGAGCATGTGAGTGCCGCGATTTTCGGTGAACATGCCCTGGGCCTTGAGGCCATAGAACATGGCCATGAGGGCGGCGGAGCCTTCTACCATGGAGCTGTCGACCACCTGCCCTTCGCCGGAGCGCTGGGCTTCCAGGGCGGCACAGACCATGCCGAAGGCGAGCATCATGCCGCCGCCGCCGAAATCACCCACCAGGTTCAGCGGAATGGCGGGCTTTTCCCCCTGGCGGCCCATGGCATGGAGGGCACCGGACAGTGAGATGTAATTCATGTCGTGACCGGCCGCTTTGGCCAGCGGACCCGTCTGGCCCCAACCGGTCATGCGGCCGTATACCAGTTTTGGATTGCGGGCCAGGCACTGTTCCGGGCCGATACCCAGGCGCTCGGTCACACCCGGGCGAAAGCCTTCGAACAGGCCATCGGCGGTTTCACAGAGCTTGAGGACGGTCTCGATGCCTTCCGGGCTTTTCAGGTCCAGGGCCAGGTTCTGTCGATTGCGGAACAGAACGCTATGGCCGATGGCGGCGTGGGGGTTGCCGCCGGGGCGATCAATACGGATCACGGTGGCGCCCATGTCAGCGAGCATCATGCCGCAGAAGGGGCCGGGGCCGATGCCGGCCAGTTCGATAAAGGTCAGTCCGTTCAGTGGGCCAGTCATAGTCTTTGCTTTCCGTTGTCAGGGTATCAGAGCGTGCTCTTTGAGTGTGTTGCGCAGAGCCGTACATTGGCTCTTGGCAATGGCAACGGTGTTACTGGCTTCGTGTGTGGTGGCAATACCGGTCCACAGGGGCTTGCCGTCAGCATTGATCAGCTCCGCACCGTGTTGACGCAGTGCCTCGGGAGCTGCTTCCCGGGCCAGCTCGCCGCCAATCCCCACTTGCCAGGTCGGTGTCATTTCACCGGCGGACTGGTCCATGGGGTTGAGGCGATTGCCTCCTGTCGGTGGTGCCGCTGCATCAATCAACAGATGGGTCAGTTCCACCACCAGAATCCGTTGCACATCATTGCTTTGCGCCCAGTCGAGGATGCGGTTTTTTCCGCCTTCGTACCATAACGGCAATTCCTGGTGGCTGAGCAAAATGGTCAACGAACTACTTGAAAATATTTCCTTGCAGGTCAGTTCCCAGGTTTCACGGGTGCCGCCTTCCGGGGTGTGGGCCACCAGAAGCAATGTCTCCCGCGGAGGATGGCTCCCTTCAGCGGTGAAGCGAGTTGTAACCTGGGTGGTGCTGGCACAGCCGGCAACAAGCAGGGCAGGCAGCAGAAAGCGAAGCAGCGGGCGCATGACGGATCTCCGGGAGAAAAAACGGCTTGTAGCACACCTCCAGTGTAGCAGCGCCATTGGCAGGGCTCATCCGTTAACG
>NZ_DEXN01000042.1:7190-28538 GCF_002364155.1 Alcanivorax sp. UBA3183 | reverse complement strand
CTGCTTGCGGCTGATTGGTGCTAACGAAGAAACGGCAGGCCCCGGAAGGAGAGGGTGTGGTGGGGTACCAGCGCACCTCATAACGACCGTGCCCTTTCTCAGTGTCTTGCTGATGCAACAACTGTAACTCGGCGCTGTCATCGCTGATCACTTTATCGTCGCAGTGAACCGCCATTAGAGGGCGATCCAGTGCCAGTTGATCCGCGGGTTCCGCTTCCAGTAGCAGGCTCCAGTAAGGGCCGGTGGTGGCGTTGCCGTCATGACGCGTAGGCTCGCTTAACCAGCGCCTTGTGCCCGGACTTGCCAGCGAGTCAGGAAAGTATTGTCGGTTGAGCAGGGAAAAGGTCTGCTGGGCCGGGATGTCGTTGATGTCGCCTTGTTGTAGAAGATCCCGGCTCAGCCTCTCGCTCTGCTGAATCAGGAAATCCAGGGTGTGTGGACCATAAAGAGTGTGGCCGCCCTCGTAGTACTGGAGCGCATATTCTTCCGGAGTCACGGCATAGCCGAAGTAGCCATTGGCCAGACTGGAAATTTCCACCTTCCAGTCGCTGCCTTCGGGCAGGGTGCTCGCTACCGCCTGACGGAGTCTGTTGCCGCTTTCCTGGGTGATTTCCCAAGGCAGGGGAACCAGTACCAGGTCGTTGATGCGCACAATCTGGAACAGGGCCTGGTGGGGAAAGCGCTCGGGCGGTAGCAACAGCTGCAGTTTGGACAGCATCCACTGCTTCACGCCCTGGCAGTTGTCGGTAAAGACCCGGCGGGGCCAGTCTTCCTTCAGAAACGGGAGATAGGAAATCGGGAAGACTTCGTCGCCGTTGGCGGCGCCGGCGACGGCGGCACCGGCGATGGCCCTTTCGCAAAGGCCGAAACGGCCGGTATCAATGTCGTCGAGCAGGTCCAGCTGGCGGCTGGCGACGGCGGTGCTGAGGGTGTCAGTGAGCTGACTTTCCAGGGAATGAAATAGCTGTGAGGCATGTTTGCCCAGTGCCTTGCCGATCCGTTCAGCTTCACGGTCGCCGCGCAGGTCCTCTTTCCAGGCCGGGTTGTTATCTGCATGGGTTGCCTGGGCGGGGCCGTGGATGAATTGGGGGTAATAACTGGCCAATTCGCTTTCCAGTTGCTCGCTGATCCAGTGCCAGACATCCGAATGGTAGGGACGTGTAAAGGGGGGTATGGCCGTGCCGTGGATGGAGTAGAGGCTGAGCGCGCCGGCAGGTTCGAAGCTGCTGCCCTGGCGCTGGTCAATGCGCAGCAGGGTCATGGTGGGGTTCACTGCCTGCATGGGGTCGGCGTTGGCGGGATCACGGTCTGGGAAGTTATTGGCCCAGGCCTCGATGGAGCGGTTACGGGTAACGCCAAACAGGTCGCTCTGACCCACGGCAAAGCGCGCCTCGCGCCGGGACTCATAAGCATCGATGACCGCATCGGCAATACGCTGGCTGAGAAACTCGAACAGGGCCGGGTCGAAGCCCGGCCGGTTACTGCCGAAAACATTGTAGAAATCGCTGCCCAGATACTGGCCGGGACCCGAGTGGGTGTGGGTAACCAGCAGGGTCACGGCATGGGAGGGCACATCGGTATGGTCGGCGATCAGTTCTGCTACCCGGTGGCGCAGCACCAGCGAGCCGCTGCCAAGATCCAGTTGTACGATAGCAAGCGGGGTCTGGCCGGGGCCTTTCAGGTAGAACGCCCTTGCCTTGAGCCGGGTGCGAAAGCCGTCTGCATCCTTTGCCCAGGCGGAATAACCGAACTTGGGTATGCCGGCGGGCGGCGTAATGTCCCGTTCAGCGATACCTGCTTTTGCTGTTGAGTCATCTGCTGTTATCGGTTGTACAGGGAATGAAAAAGACAGGTTCTGCCGGGGGTAAAACAGGAACGGCCAGGCCGTGTGCAGCAGGCCACCGATAATGCCGGCAAACAAGAATAGTAGCAGTAGGTAGCGGGTGCGCAATATTCGCATGGAGAATGGCATTCCAATTAATTTGCACCATCGTGCCATATATGGGTTAATTGTGAAATGTAACCCTTTGAACGGCGCCATTTCCCTCTTTTTGATACGAAAAGATACGCTCAGAAACAAAATAGGGTGCCAGCAACCATCCGGCAACATTAAAGCAACGTAACGGCACTCGTTGGATGTTTTAAAGCGCCCCCAATCCTATTTCAATAATTGCACAGATCAATCATACCCGAGGGGGGTAACCATGAAAGGATGCATACGACTCTCAGCACTTGCACTTTCTGTGGCCATGGCAAACCAGGCATTAGCAGAAAACAAGTCAGAGGACACTACTCGTCAGTACCTGGCGCCTATGGCCAGCTATCTGGTTCTGGACGAAGACCGTGAAATCTCTCGCAAGGGGTTGGGTGCCAGTCTGATTTATGGCCGTGAGCTGTCTGAACACTGGTGGTGGGAGACCGAGGGCGCCGCATACGGCCTGGATAGCGGCATTGACGGTGCGACCGACTTTTACCAATACACGGCCAGCACAGGTCTGGCTTATGCATTCGGTGATCGTGAAGGCTTTACGCCTTTCGTATTGGCAAATATCGGGGCGATCTACAACGATGTAGTGCCGGACGATGATGATGGTGTAGACCTTCATGCCAACGTAGGCATCGGTGCCGTAACGGGGCCTATCTTCGACAATGGCCTGAAACTGCGCGCTGAAGCTCGTTACATGTATGACGACTTTGACGGCGTCACTGGAACCCTGTCTGAAGACGAAGGCGGCTTCAATGACTGGCGCTTCTCCCTGGGTCTGGAAATCCCGCTGGGTGTGACCAGGGTGGTTGTGGTCGAGAAGATCGTCTATGAAACCCGTGAAGTGGAAAAAATTGTCGAGAAGCCCTTTGTGGACAGCGATGGCGACGGTGTGCCGGATGATCGTGACAAGTGTCCGGATACCATCCAGGGTGCCAAAGTTGATTCCGATGGCTGCATGATCACCAACCAGACCATCACCTTCAATAATATCAATTTCGAGTTGAACTCCGCGGAGATTACCGCAAGTTCAGGCCCCTCTCTGAACCGTGTGGCCAAGGCGTTGAAGGCGCAGCAAAACTTCAACGTTGAGATTGCCGGTCATACTGATAGCACCGGTTCTGCGTCTTACAACGAGAAACTGTCTGACGAGCGTGCCAAATCAGTGCGGCAATACCTGATTGAGCAAGGCATTGATGCGGATCGCCTGACTGCTCGCGGTTACGGTGAAATCGAGCCGATCGCCAGCAACGAAAATCAGTCTGGTCGTGCCATGAATCGTCGCGTCGAATTCCGCGTTACTGAGAAATAAGGGATAAAGATATGAACTCGCAAATGAGAATCTTGTTTGCCATGCTCCTGACCGCTTTGTTGGGAATGGGGCTGGCAGGCTGTGAAGCCGAAGGCGATGGAAGCAGCGTTGGTAACAACAACCCTGTCTCGCGTGACAATGATCAGGACAATGATGGCGTTCCGGATGACGTTGACAACTGTCCCGCTAACGCTAACGCCATGCAGGAAGACCAGGATGGTGACGGCATTGGAGATGTCTGCGATGACGACCGTGATGGGGATGGTGAAGACAACCCTACCGATAACTGTCCGCTAGTTGCCAATCCGAATCAGGAAGACACCGATGGCGACGGTATCGGTGATGCCTGTGACATGAATAACGATCAAGACAACGACGGCATCGATGACGGCGTTGATAACTGTCCGACCATCTTCAACCCTGAGCAGAGTGACGTTGACAATGATGGTATCGGTGATGTTTGTGATGATGATGCCGATGGCGATGGCATCGATAACAACAACGACAACTGTGTATACACCCCGAACAATGATCAGCTGGATACAGACACTGATGGCATCGGTGATGCGTGCGAAGATGACCGCGACGGTGACACTATTCTGGACCCGAATGATAACTGCCTGAACACGCCGAATACGGATCAGGCGGATCAGGATCTGGACGCCATCGGTGATGTGTGTGATGACGACCGTGATGGCGATGGCATCCCGAATGACACCGATAACTGCCCGTTTACTGCCAATGCGGATCAGGCTGATTCCGATGGCAATGGTGTTGGCGACGTCTGCGATGGCGGCGGCGGTGATCCCACCGATACCGACGGCGATAGCATTCCGGATGTGACGGATAACTGCCCGATGATTCCGAATTTTGATCAGGCTGATGCGGATGGCGACGGTAAAGGTGATGTGTGTGATGACGATGGTTTCAATTGCGCCGCCACCAACACCTACCAGCAGCTTGGAAATACTGATTACACGGCAGACAGTGGTGTTCTGGGTGTTTGCTTGGGTTGCTCCGTAGATGACGAAGCCAATGCGCTGGATGCTAGTAACGCTACCTTTGCGCAAATCAACATCGGTGCAGCACTGGTGTACGGCGGCGGATTTGTGGCTGCAGTCGCTAACGATACTTCAATGGACATCGCTGACAGTGAAGTGGGCTTCGTGATTAGCGACCCGTCGTCTCAACTGGTTAACCTGGAACTGCTGGGCAACTTCATCACCATCCGCTTCTTCAACGATGGGGTAGAAGTCGACAGTGCAACCGTCGGTGGCGGTCTGTTGGATTTGGACCTGCTAGGTTTGGGGGCGAACTCCGATCAGCGTTTCGTTGCCGCACCTGCGTCCAGCCAGGCGTTTGATTCAATCCAGCTTGATTACGCTGGCTTGGTAAACGCGAACAAGTCCTTCCGTGTACATGACGTCTGTGTAGGAACTCCCTGATTTCGCATGGGAGTGACTGAAAGGGGCCTTCGGGCCCCTTTTTTTGTATGAGATTTTCTGCTGCTAGCCCCTTCACGTGACAGCGGTATTACTATCGACAAAATAATCGCCTGATTCGCCCTGAATCGTTACTCTGTCTATAAGGCCATTTTTGGCCTCAAGAATGATAATCAGTGCAGTAAGGGGGCATCATGCGAAGCCGTATTTTTCTGACAGTGTGTCTGTTGGTTTCCCTGTTGACAGGTTGTGACAAGGAGCCAGGAGTCGGCGAAGTCGTCAGCACCTTCAACAACTATGAAGAAACCGGCGATTTGCCTGCCTTGCAGGAGCGAGGCTATATCCGTCTGTTGGCTCCCCGTTTCGATGAGCCCTCCGGCCTGCCCCGGGAGGGGGTTCCTGCCAGAGAATATCAGGCCCAGGCCGAGGCGTTTGTCAGGCACCTGGGGCTGCAGCCCCGCTGGGTCTACGCGGAAAGCTTTGCGGAGCTGGGTGCACTCATCAATGCGGGTGCTGCCGACGTTATCGTGACGAACTATTCGGTGACGAAAGACCGACAGAAAACCCTGGCATTCTCTACGCCGGTAAATGCGGTGCAGGAAAACCTCGTTGTTCCTGCAGAGAAGGCAGATCTGACTCTGACCAAGCTGAAAAACCTCACTATTTCGGTTCCGGAAGGGACCTCTTACCAGGAAACCGCAGAAAAACTGGCCCGGCGCCATGACAACATTTCGGTGGACATTCTGGATGCCAACCTTTCCGACGAAGAACTGGTTGAGGGAGTGGAATCCGGGGAATTGGCTGCCACTATTATCGATAGCAACATGTTGGATGTCCTTATCAGCCCTGATGGCGAGGCAGCTATCGGCCCGGTGGTGAACCGTAAACGGCGCATCGCCTGGGCAGTGAGGCAGGACAGTACCGAGCTGCTGGATCGCATCAACCAGTACATAACCAGTGAGCGGGTTATATCTTCTGTCAAAGAACAAGAAAAGCGTGACTGGTCGGCGATCAAGGAGCACGGCGTTCTGCGAGTCATTACCTCCAACAATCCCGCCAGTTATTTCATGTGGCGTGGGGAGTTGATGGGGTTTGATTACGACTTGATCAACGATTTTGCCAAGAAGCATCGGCTGAGAGTGAGTGTCGTTGTCCGAGACAGCCCTTCAGCCATGTTTGCAGCGCTGCAGGCCGGCGAGGGAGATGTCATTGCGGCTTCCATGACCGTTACCGAGGATCGCCAGAAACAGGGCTGGATGTTCAGTGATCGTTATTTGGAAGTAAACGAGCAATTGATCGGCCGTTCCGATGAAGCGCCGCTGGAAAACATCGGCCAGTTGGCCGGTCGTACCGTAGCCGTCAACCCTGAAACCGCCTATTACGATACCCTGCAGAAACTCCGAGAGAGTGATTTTCCCTTCATCGTTCAGGAGGTGCCGGGCGCCAGCACCGAGATGCTGATTAATGCTGTCGCCAATGGCGAATATGATCTGACCATGGCCGATAGTCATCTGGCCGCCATGGAGTCCACCTACCGGGAAGATATTGCGGTGTTGTTTGAATTCGAACCCGCCAAGGAAATTGGCTGGGGGCTGCGACCTGAACAGCAGGCGCTGGAAGAGCAGCTTAATAGCTACATCGCCCGCCATTACCGCGGCCTGAACTACAACATCACCTATAACCGCTACTTCCGCGAGAAAAAAACCATCAATACCCACGAGGCCTATCGCGTTGGATCGGGGAAAGCGATTTCTCCCTACGACGAGTTGGTAAAAAGCGAAGCCCTTAAATATGGGCTGGATTGGCGTCTGATTACCTCGCAGATGTACCAGGAAAGCCGGTTCAATCCCAAGGCGCGCTCGTTTGCCGGGGCGCAGGGCTTGTTACAAGTGATGCCGCGTACCGGGCGCCAACTCGGGTATAGCAACCTGACTCGACCAGAGAACGGAGTGGCGGCAGGTGTGGCCTATATGGACTGGCTGGAACAGCGTTTCCCGGCACGTCTGGACCTGGCGGAGAAGCTGTATTTTACTCTGGCTGCCTACAACGCCGGGCACGGCCATGTGGAAGACGCACGCCGCTTGGCGGAACGTCTGGGCAAGGATCCGGATAAATGGTTCGGCAACGTGGAAGAGGCCATGCTGTTACTTTCCCGGCCGGAGTACGCCCGTCAGGCTCGCTACGGCTATGTGCGCGGGGCCGAGCCGGTGAAATATGTCCGGCAGATCAAGAACCGTTATCTGGGCTATGTGTCGGCGCTGGAGGAAGAAGAGGGCTAACCGTTTGTGCAGCCCATGCTGAAAACTCTGTAAATTGATATTTTACAAAGTCGCCATGGAAAAGTGTCTTGGCAGCCCCATGATAAGGGGTACCCATTCATTGAAAGGAGATTGTGATGGATCGCAATGCTTTCATCGAAAAGATTAAAGGTAAGCTGAACGAGCTGGATAATGAATTCGACCAGTTGCAAGTCAAGGCGGACCAAGCCAGTGAAGATGTTCGCCACAAGTGGGAAAGCCGTAAGCTGGAACTGAAAGAAAAACGTCAGGAACTGGCGGCGCGGCTGGATGAAGTCCGTAATGATAGCAACGCGCGCTGGGAAGATGTAAAAGCCAGTGTGGAAAAAACCTGGGATAGCACCTTGGAAGGCCTTAAGGACATCAAAAACAACCTTTTGAAATAATTCCCAGTAACACTCGTTACGTCTGATTGGAAAAAGCGCGCCAACCTTGTTGGCGCGCTTTTTTTATGGGGTCGCTTCGATATGGGCAGATATCTCGACCTCACTCTAGGGCGGAGCTGAATGATTTCGCTCTTTTTGCTCTGCAGGTATTACAGGCATGGATTTGACTCAGCCTTTTAGGGAAACGTTGTCTAGAGTCGCGAATCCAGGAGGTGTTGAGAGTGATCGCTTGATGGTAGAAACCGAGAGCACTTCAGATCCCGCGCATCGAACTGACGGTTGCAGTCGGTCTGTTCAGTGCACTGAATGTTCACACTGAGGAGTGTTGGGCCGATCCCTTGCAGCGCAGCAATAACCGAAGAAAACGGAAATCATAGGCGTTACGTTTGTTATCCGATATTTTGCCGACAGCCGCAAAACCCATCGTTGGAGCCTTGTCAGCAGGGCAGATGCATCAGGGAATCACTCTGATGGAGGAGGAGCTTGGCCGGCTTTCAGCCCTTCAGTGCCAGAGGCTCAAGCCATTGGCTCATCGCATCCAGTACCTGGTCCCGGCAATGATCGTTGAGAATTTCATGGCGCCCTTCGGGCCAGAAGTGGGCGGTCAATGGCTGCTCCATGGTATGCAACACCTGCTCCAGAGCCATCATGCCCTTGCCCATGTCGCTCATGGGATCTTGCTCGCCACCAAGCAGCAGGACCGGAAGTTGGTCGGGCAGCTCGGCGAGCTGGACGATGCTGTGGATCTGGCGTAAGCCCTCAATCAACTGACACCATGACTCCGTGGTGCAATCGAAGCCACACAGGTCGTCGTCCAGATAGCGTTGTACCTGATCGCGATCATTGCTCAGCCAGTCGAACTCGGTACTCGGGTCCGGCACTCGTTTGGCCCAGGCCCGGAAGGTCATTCTGCGAATCAGCGGACTGACCCCGCGCTTACCATTACGGTGACGGGTCAGTTTCACCGGCAGGCCCATCAGGGTGTAGTAGGCTGCCGGGTGGTAATCGCTGGCGCATAGCACCAGCCCCGACAGATTCTCACCGCTGCGTTGGGCTGCTGCGAGGGCAATAAAAGAGCCCATGCTGTGGCCGCCAAGCACGCAGGGCAGACCCGGGTGGGTTTCACGGGCCATGGCGATCACTGCCAGGGCATCCTCAACCAGACAATCCCAGCCGTTGTCGTCGCCGAAATGCCCTTTCGGGCAGGCCTCGCTAACACTCAGGCCATGGCCGCGATGATCCGGACAATACAGATGCCAGCCCTGTTCGTTCAGTGCTTTCGCAAGAGGCTCATAACGGGCACCATGCTCCGCCATGCCGTGCAGCCAGACCAGAATGCCTTTGGACGTTGCTGCCTGGGTAGGCCAGTGGTGGATAGCGGTGGAATGGCCGTCGCCCGTGTTCAGGTAGCGCATCTGCTTGCTCATAACATTCTCCGGCGGCGCGGTCAGTGGACAGGTTGGTGCCTGTGTTATTAAGGCGTCCCTGGCGAGGATAAATGCTCAGCCGGCAGCCTGCCGGCCAGGCTTCCTGAGCCTGTTCCGGACCATGGCATAATAACAGCTATGGCAACAGGGTGATGCAGCAACTACCATGCCGGACGCTGTTGTACGCTGCCCGATTTCCAGGAGAGACCATGATTGAATACCGGATTCGCCCACTGCGCCCTGAAGCTCATCTTTTTGAAGTGACGCTCACCGTGGCGAACCCGACCCCGGAAGGGCAGGCGTTTACCCTGCCGGCCTGGATTCCCGGCAGCTATATGATCCGTGATTTTGCCCGCCATCTGGTGTATCTGGAAGCCAGTTGCCAGGGTGAGACTCTGCCAGTCGCGAAAATCGACAAGCAAACCTGGCAGGTACCGCCCTGCGACGGTCCGGTGCAGCTGCATTATCACGTCTATGCCTGGGACCTGTCCGTACGTGGTGCCCATCTGGATACCACCCACGGCTATTTCAATGGCACTTGTGTCTTCCTGGCGCCCATGGGGCACGAGGATCAGCCCTGTGAAGTGGACATCGAAGCACCGGAAGGCCCCGCCTATCTGGGCTGGCACCTGGCCACCGGGCTGCCGCGGCTGAGTGGTTCGGAGCTGGCATTTGGCCGCTTCCGGGCAGACAACTACGACGCCCTGATCGACCATCCGGTGGAAATGGGCCCGTTCGAGTATGCCCAGTTTGAAGCCTGCGGCGTACCGCATTGGGTGGTGATGGCTGGTCGTCACAGGACCGATATGGCGCGGCTGTGCCGGGACCTGAAACCCATCTGCGAGCACCATATCCGCATGTTCGGCGAACCGGCGCCCATGGACCGCTATCTGTTCATGACCCTGGTCACCGGCAATGGTTATGGTGGCCTGGAACATCGCAATTCCACCAGCCTCATGTGTGCCCGCGATGACCTGCCCAAACGTACCGACGAGCCGGGCAAGGTGCGCGATGGCTATCGCAATTATCTGGGCCTGTGCAGCCACGAATATTTCCATACCTGGAATATCAAGCGGATTAAGCCGGCGGCGTTTACGCCGTTCGACCTGTCTCAGGAAGTGCACACGGAATTATTGTGGGCCTTCGAGGGCATCACCAGCTACTACGATGACCTGTCGTTGACTCGCACCGGGCTGATTGCGCCGCAGAGCTATCTGGAGTTGCTCGGGCAGACCCTGAGCCGGGTGTATCGCGGCCAGGGCCGTCACAAGCAAACCGTCACCGAATCCAGTTTTGACGCCTGGACCCGTTTCTACAAGCAGGATGAAAACGCCCCCAATGCCATCGTCAGCTATTACACCAAGGGTTCCCTGGTGGCGCTGGCGCTGGATCTGACCCTGCGCAACCTGACCGGTGAGGAAAAGTCCCTGGACGATCTCATGCGTTTGCTCTGGGCCCGTTACGGGCAGACCGGCGAAGGCGTGCCGGAGCAGGGCATACAGCCCCTGGCCGAGGAAGTGGCCGGTTGCGACATGAGCGACTTTTTCGAGCGGGCGCTTTATAGCACCGAGGATCTGCCCCTGGCAGAGCTGCTGGCCGAACGGGGCGTGGAGCTCAACTGGCGCAGTGCCGCCGGTCACGGCGACAACGGGGGGAAACCGGGCAAGGAGGGTATTGCCAATCTGGGTGTGCGGGTGGTCGGCGATTCGATGGGCGCCAAGATTGCCGTGGCATTCGAGCAGGGCCCGGCCATGGCGGCAGGCCTGTCCGCCGGCGATGTGATTATCGCCGTGGATGGCCTGCAGGCCACCCAGAGCAATATCGACAACCTGATGGCCAACTTTTTGCCCGGCGAAATCGTGGAAGTGCATGCTTTCCGCCGCGACGAACTGATGAAGTTCAAGGTGAAAGTGGCGCCCAGCGAGCCCAGCACGGCGTATTTGACCATCGCCAAGGGCGGGTTAACCGAGAAGGGTAAAGCCTGGCTGCACTGGAAAGGCAATGAATAGTTAATAGTTGAGAATGAATAACGACAGAAAACAGGCCGTAGGAGCGGCGCTTGAGCCGCGAACCTGCTTGCGAAGGAGATTCGCTGCTCATACCCGCAGGGCGCAGAGAGCGCCGCTCCTACGACGTTTTATGGTTGATTGAATTTTTCATGTCTTTAAAAGCACTTTACAGCCAGCTTGATAACGTTCGCAGAGCGGACCATTTTCGTTTGAAAAAGCGGATTGATGGTCTGTCACGCTTGCCTGCCGACAAGCGCAATGACAAGGCGCTGGAGAAGATATCCACGGCTATTGCCGATTCCATTGCCAATCGGGAAAAACGCCAGGCGTCTCAGCCCGTTCTAAACTGGCCGGACCTGCCGGTAGTTGCCAGTCGCGAGGAGATCAAGACTGCCATCCGCGACCATCAGGTGGTGGTGATTGCCGGGGAAACCGGCTCCGGCAAGACCACCCAGCTACCCAAGATCTGCCTGGAGCTGGGGCGGGGCATCGAGGGCACCATCGGTCACACCCAGCCACGGCGCCTGGCGGCACGAGCGGTGGCAAGCCGGGTAGCGGAAGAGCTGAACAGTCCTCTCGGCAGCACCGTGGGCTTCAAGGTGCGCTTTTCCGAGCAAGTCAGCGAGACCAGCCTGATCAAGGTACTTACCGATGGCATGCTGCTCAATGAGATCCAGCGGGATCGCTTTCTCAACCACTACGACACCCTGATCATCGATGAGGCCCACGAGCGCAGCCTGAATATCGATTTTCTGCTCGGCTATCTCAAGCAGCTGTTGTCGAAGCGCCCCGATCTCAAGCTCATTATTACCTCGGCCACCATCGACCATGAACGCTTTGCCAATCACTTCGGTGATGCGCCAGTGCTGGAAGTATCCGGGCGGACTTTCCCGGTGGAAATGCGCTATCGCCCACCTGCTGACGGTCAGGAACTGTCCCGGCAGATCGAAGAGGTGCTGGAGGAGATTCAGCGCGAGGAGCGCCGTGATGGCCTGCCCGTGGCCCGGGATGTACTGGTATTTTTGGCCGGCGAGCGGGACATTCGCGATGTGCATCATCACCTGAAGCGGTGCGAGCTGAGAGACACGGAAATCCTGCCTCTCTATGCGCGGCTGAGTCAGGCCGAGCAGCACCGTATCTTTGCTTCTCACCGGGGCAGGCGGGTGGTGCTCAGCACCAATGTGGCGGAAACCTCACTCACCGTGCCGGGCATCCGCTATGTGATTGATGCCGGTACCGCCCGGATCAGCCGCTACAGTGTGCACTCCAAGGTACAGCGGTTGCCGGTGGAGCCGGTCAGCCAAGCCAGCGCCAACCAGCGGGCCGGGCGTAGCGGGCGCATCATGCCCGGTATCTGTTTTCGCCTTTACGACGAAGACGACTTCCTGAATCGGCCTGCGTTTACTGATCCGGAAATTCAGCGAACCAATCTGGCGGCAGTGATTCTGCAAATGGCGGATCTGCGCCTGGGGCGTGTGGAAGACTTTCCCTTTATCGAACCGCCGGACGGTCGACTGATCCGTGACGGTTACAGGCTGCTGGACGAGTTGGGCGCGTTGACGCCGAAACAAACCCTGACCCCCCTGGGTCGACAACTGGCCCGCTTCCCGCTGGATCCTACCCTAGGGCGTATACTGGTAGCCGCTGCACAGCAGAAGGTGCTGCGAGAGGCGCTGATCATTGTCTCGGCCCTGGCCGCCCAGGATCCCCGTGAGCGGCCCCACGACAAGCAACAGCTAGCGGACCAGGCGCACCAGCCGTTCACCGACAAGGACTCGGATTTCCTGTTTTTCGTGAAGCTGTGGCAGTGGGCGGACAGCCAGCGCGAAGCACTCAGCCGCAACCAGTACGAGAAGCTGCTGAAGAAAACCTTCCTGTCGCCCACCCGCATGCGTGAATGGCGCGATACCCACCGCCAGTTATTGTTGCTGTGTAAAGAGCAGGGTTGGGAGCTGAACCCGCCGACTATGAATGAGCAGGGGCTCGCAGAGGGAGCCTATGGGCCCTTGCATCAGGCCCTGTTGCCCGGCCTGCTGGCCAACGTGATGCAGCGCACCGATGAGGGCGAGTGGCTGTCCACACGTAATCGCAAGCCCCTGATCTGGCCCGGCTCGTCGCTGTCGAAAACCAAGGCCCGCTGGCTGATGGCGGCGGAGCAGGTGGAAACCAGCCGACTGTTTGCCCGTACCGTAGCGCGTGTCGAGCCGGAATGGGTGGAGGCCGCCGCCGCTCATCTGGTCAAACGCCAGTATTTCGAGCCGCATTGGTCGAAGAAACGGGGCTGTGCCATGGCCAAGGAACAGGTCAACCTGTTCGGCCTGATCCTGGCCACTGGTCGGCGTGTCAACTATGCCCCCATCCATCCCCAGGAAGCCCGCGAGCTGATGATTCGGGAAGGACTGGTGATGGGAGAATTGCACCGCGAACCGCCCTTTGTGAAGGCCAACCGGGAGCAGTTCGAAGCGCTGGAGGAGATGGAACACAAGCTGCGCCGGCGCGATATCCTGGTGGATGAGGAGGTCCGGGTGGCCTTCTACGATGAGCGGTTGCCGCAGGACGTGACCAGCCTGGCCGGGCTGATGAGCTGGTATAACAAAAAGGCCACGCAGGAGCAGAAGGCTGCGTTGCTGATGGCGCGGGATTTCCTGCTCTCGCGCAGCCCGGATCTGGGCAACGACCAGTTCCCGGATCAGCTGCGCCTGGATGGCATCAGCCTGCCCCTGGAGTACAGCTTCGACCCCACCGGCGAGCGCGACGGCGTCACCCTGATTGTCCCCGTGGCGGTCCTCAATCAGGTGCCGGATACCCGCCTGGACTGGCTGGTGCCCGGGTTGCTGCGGGAAAAACTGGAAGCCCTGATCCGGGCGTTGCCCAAGGCCCGGCGACGTCACTTTGTACCGGTGCCGGATTTCGTCAGTGCGCTGCTGGAAACCCTGAATCCGCAGGAGCCGTTGTTGTCTGCCATGACCCGGGAGCTGCAACGCATAACCGGTGTACGTATCGAGCGGGAAGAGTGGCAGGATGCCACGCTGCCGGATCATCTGCGCATGTTCATCCAGGTGGTGGACCGGGTGGATGGCAAACGCAAGGTGTTGGCCCAGGGACGCCACCTGGACGAAGTCCGTGACAAGCTGGATGGCGTCACCCGTAACCTGCCGGAACCCGCGGCGGAGGAGCCGGCCCTGCGTGGCCAGGAATGGCTGTTCGGCACCTTACCGGAAACCAGGGAACAGGATCTGGGGGGCATGGTGGTTCGCCGCTATCCGGCGCTGGAAGGTGATGGTGATGCGGTGGTGCTGCGCTACCGGGATGATGCCGATGACGCGCGCTGGAGCCATCGGTGGGGCACGGTGCGACTGCTGGGCTTCAAGCTCAGTGTCCAGCTGCGGGACCTGCGCAAACAGGCCACGCAGATGCCCGGTTTCCAGAAGCTCAAGGGCGAGAAGGGCGCCATGGCCCGCCAGGCACTGGATCATGCGGTACTGCGTCTGCTGGCAGAGCATTTCCGGCTGGACGAGCCGGTACGCGATGAGGCCGCCTTCCGGGCCCGTCTGGATGCCCACCGTGGGGATTTCGTGCCCTGGGCAGGCCAGCAATTGACCGCCTTCGGCAAGCTGTTCGCCGATTATCGGCAGCTGATGGGTAAGCTGGAAAAAAACTTCCCGCTGGCCTGGGCCCATGCCCACCGGGACCTGAAGCAACAACTGGGCAACCTGTTCCGTGACGACTTCCTGTTGCAGGTGCCCTGGCCCTGGTTAATGGAGTATCCCCGATACCTGGAGGCCATCGGTCATCGTCTGGACAAACTGGGTGGCCAGATCGGCAAGGACCGCACCCTAACCGCAGAGCTGGAGGCCTGTGACAAGCAATACGCCACTCGTGCTGCGGGTCTGCCCCTGTGGCAGCAGCCGGCGCCTCTACAAGAGTATTTCTGGATGTTGCAGGAATATCGGGTGAGCCTTTTTGCACAACAGCTAGGCACCCGGGTCCCGGTCTCTGCCAAGCGTCTCAACAAGCAGTGGGAACTCTGCTGATCAGCGATCCTCTCTACGAAGATGCTGTAGGAGCGCCGCTTGAGGCGCGAACCTCGCGCGAGGAAGGGTAGGGAGACGATCAGGCATAACAAAACGCTACGCCCGGTTCGCGCCTCAAGCGGCGCTCCTAAAGTGGCCCTGTAGAAAGCCTGACAGCTATCTACTCACCCCCTTTGCGCTGGCCACCCCGAATCCGGATAATCGACCCATTATTCCCATTTGTGGAGCGGGGCCCTTTGCCTCGCTCGAGTGCGAGGACTCGCTTGTGAGCTATTCTGTAGTAATCAGTGGCACCGGTCTGTGGACCCCGGAGCAGACCATCACCAACGACGAGCTGGTGGAATCCTTCAACGAATACGTGAAGCGTTTCAATGAGAAAAATGCCCAGGCCATCGAGGCTGGCGAAGTGGAGGCATTGGGTCCCTCCGATAGCGCCTTTATCGAAAAGGCGTCCGGTATCAAACAGCGTTTTGTGATCGATAAAAGCGGCATTCTCGACCCGGAAAAAATGGCACCGAACATTGCCGAGCGATCTGACGATGACGTCTCCATTCAGGCAGAAATTGCCGTAAAAGCAGCAAAGCAGGCTTTGGAGAATGCCAATCTGACCGCCGACGACCTGGATGCGGTATTGGTGGCCTGTTCCAACATGCAGCGCCCGTACCCGGCCATGGCCGTGGAAGTACAGGCGGCGCTGGGCATGGATCATGGCTGGGGTTATGACATGAACGTGGCCTGTTCCAGCGCCACGTTCGGGATTCAGGCCGGTGTCGATGCCATTCGTAATGGCAGCGCCCGTCGGGTGCTGATGGTGAATCCGGAAATCTGCTCCGGGCACCTGGCCTGGGAAGATCGCGACTGCCACTTCATCTTTGGGGATGTGGCTACCGCCGTGATCCTGGAGCGTAAGGAAGACGCTACCTCCGCCAACCAGTGGGAAGTACTGGGCACGCGCCTGCAGACCAAATTTTCCAACAATATCCGCAACAATTTCGGGTTCCTGAACCGTGCCGACGAAAGCGGCGTTGGCGCTCGCGACAAGTTGTTCCGCCAGGAAGGGCGCCGGGTATTCAAGGAAGTCTGCCCGATGGTAGCCGAGCAGATTTCCTCCCATCTGTCCGATACCGGTGTGGCGGTGGAGTCCTTGAGCCGAATGTGGCTGCACCAGGCCAACCTGAGCATGAATGAACTGATCTCCAAGCGGGTACTGGGTCGCCCGGCCACCCGTGAGGAAGCCCCGGTCATTCTCGACGACTATGCCAATACCAGCTCCGCCGGTTCCATTATTGCTTTCCACAAGTACAACGCGGACCTGCCGGTGGATACCAAGGGGGTGATCTGTTCCTTTGGCGCCGGTTACTCCATCGGTAGTGTGATTGTGAACCGGATCAAGTAACCGCCCGCCGGTTTCACGTCAGCTTCACGAAGGCCGCATTCTGCGGCCTTTTTTCATGCTGCCTGTAACGTTTACCTCACGGCTTCATCTCTATATTGTCTGAATCAGGCGCTACGCAAAACAACGTGGTTTGCCTGAGCCGCATTGTGCGGTTTCGGATACAACCTTAATAATGATGTATGGAGACTGAACATGGCTAAGTTGAGCAAACTGAACCCCCTCGCTGCGACTGTTGGTGCCGCTGTTGTGGCTTCCGCACTTTCCGCTCCTGTGGCGATGGCTGCAGAAAATCCGTTCGCAGCCGCTGATCTGCAAGCCGGTTACCAATTGGCTGGTGCCCACGCTGAAGGTAAGTGTGGTGAAGGCAAATGCGGTGACAAGAAAGCAGAAGGTAGCTGCGGCGAAAAAAGTGGCGAAGGTAGCTGTGGTGAAAAAAGCGCTGAAGGTAGCTGCGGCGAGAAAAGCGCCGAGGGCAAATGTGGCGATGACAAGAAAGGCGAAGGCAAGTGTGGTGAAGGCAAATGCGGCGGTGGTGCCTAATAAGGCAGGAGCTAATGCATGAAACCTGAGACACCAGTGTCCGGAGTGGGCCTGGGTCTTCGGCGGGCCCTGATGGGCCCGCTTTCTCCGACCCTCGACTCTCCGCAAAGTGCGCCCTTTGATTTTATGGAGGTGGCACCCGAAAACTGGATACCCATGGGTGGCCGTCTGGCCAAGCAGTTCCGTGCCTTCACGGAGCAATTTCCCTTTGTGACCCATGGCCTTAGCCTGTCCCTTGGCGGGCCTCAGCCTCTGGATTTTGAATTATTGAAATCGGTGAAAGGGTTCCTGAAGGAACACAATATTCGCCGTTATACGGAACACCTGAGCTACTGTAGCGACCATGGCCACCTCTACGATTTGATGCCGATTCCTTTTACGGAAGAGGCAGTACATTACGTGGCAGACAGGGTTCGCCAGGTACAAGATTTTCTTGAGCAGCCCATCGGCATCGAGCACGTGAGTTACTATGCTGCTCCCGGCGCGGAAATGTCAGAAATCGAGTTCGTCAATGCGGTACTGGAAGAGGCGGACTGTGAGTTGTTGCTGGATGTGAACAACGCCTACGTGAACAGCATTAACCACGGTTATGACCCCCGCGATTTTATCAGTGCGTTGCCGGGTGAGCGTATCTGTTACGTGCATATCGCCGGCCACTTTGATGAGGCGGAAGATCTGAAAGTCGATACCCACGGCAGTGCGGTTATTGATCCTGTGTGGGCATTGCTGGAGCATGCCTACCGTGAGTTTGGTGCCTTGCCTACCTTGTTGGAGCGGGATTTCAATTTCCCCGGCAATGAAGAGCTGTTCAGTGAGCTTCAGAAAATTGGCCGTTATCAGCATCAGCAGCCGTCAACGACACGGAAACTGGGATGAGCCAGGCCGATTTTCAAACCCTGCAGCGGCGATTTGCGGCACATCTACGCAATCCGCAAAACCACTCAGCCCCCGGCGATATCGAAGAACGTCGGCTGGATATTTACCGAACGCTTTTTTTCAACAACGTAAACGGTTTTATCATCCAGGGGTTTCCTGTGCTGTATTCCATTCTGGATGCGCAGCGTTGGCAACGGCTGGTTCGTACCTTCTTTGATCAGCATGCCTGTCAGACCCCTTATTTTCTGGAAATTCCCCAGGAATTTGTCACCTTCCTGGCTTCCGGTCAGGGCCTGGAGGAGGGCGATCCGCCTTTCCTGCTGGAACTGGCTCACTATGAGTGGATGGAGCTGGTACTGGATGCGTCTACAGAAACCTTTCCCGCCACCGGGTTTCATCCCGAGGGCGACCTGTTGCGTGCCATTCCACAGCTAAGCCCCCTTCATGTTGTGTTGAGTTACCAGTACCCGGTCCATGAAATATGTGCCGAATTTCAACCCCAGACTCCGTTAGAGCAAACGTTGTGGTTATTGGTCTATCGAGGCAGGGATGACAAGGTGCGGTTCATGGAAATTAATGCGCCAACCGCCCGGTTGTTACAGCTCATTGATGAAAACCCTGGACTCACAGGGCACCAGGTTGTCGCGATATTGGCGAAAGAGATGCAATTTTCCGATGTCAGTAAATTGGCGTCTTTTTCTCTGGAAATTCTGCAACAAATGCGTGAACGAGACATCCTTATTGGGACGACACTAAGCAGCCTGTAAGGATTCCTGATGAGCAACGCGTTATTGTTTTCTATTCATGATGTGCTGAATCGTACCCGTTCCCTGGATTTCCTGGCGCCTCTGGCGCTGCGCTTGTATCTGGCTCCGGTAATGATCAGTGCCGGATACAACAAGGCTGTAAGTTTCGACAGCACGGTCGCCTGGTTCGGAAACCAGGAATGGGGGTTGGGCTTGCCCTTCCCGGCGTTATTGGCTTTTTTGGCTACCGCGACAGAGCTGTTGGGTGGGGTGCTTTTACTCCTGGGGCTACTGACCCGGTACATCACATTGCCGCTTATGTTTACCATGCTTGTTGCCATGGCAACGGTGCATTGGCAGCACGGGTGGTTTGCAATCGCACCCTCTGACCCTGCTACCAGCACGGCATTACCGTTGGCCCAGGTGGGCTTTCCCGGGGCTCAGGCCAGCCTGGAGAACAGTGAGGCTGTGGGTGAGCGGTTAACACGAGCCAAGATGATTCTGCGTGAACAGGGTAATTACCCCTGGCTGACGGAAAAGGGCAACTTGGTCGTTCTTAACAATGGCATCGAATTCGCTGCTACCTATTTCATCATGCTTCTGGTGCTGTTCTTTTACGGGGCTGGCCGATATCTGAGCCTGGATTATTGGTTCGCTCGCCGCCTGTCCCGGCCGGTTTAAGGGAGCGATAGCATTGTAGATTGCTCGCCCCCCTGTTCGGGGGGGCGACAGGGTCGCTATAATGCTGCGTCTATGACTTTTCGGGGTGACCGTGCGTTATTTCCTACTGACTGTATTGCTGAGTGTTTCCTGCGCCGTCGCTGGCGCGGAAGGTGAAGACTGGGGTGATGCCTCTTCTCCCTTCGATGCTCCCAAAGGCAGCGAGCCAAAGGATGACGACCCCTGGGAAGACATCAACCGCAAGATCTTTGCCTTCAACGAAACCCTCGACAAATACGCCCTCAAACCCGCCGCCAAGGGCTATCGCAAGGCGACACCAAGCTGGTTTGATGACACCGTGACCCGCTTCTTCGAGAATCTGCGGGATTTTCGTAGCGGTCTGAACAGTGTGTTGCAGTGGCGGTGGGGCCATGCCGGCCACAACTTTGGCCGTTTTACTGTCAACAGTACCCTGGGCATCGGAGGTCTGTTTGATGTGGCCAGCAAGGTCGATCTGGACAAGCACAATACCGACCTGGGCCTGACCTTCGCTCGCTGGGGGATTCCGGAAGGTAATTACCTGGTGCTACCTTTCTGGGGGCCGTCCACAGTTCGCGATGCCGCGTCAATTATCCCCGAAGATTACATGCGCCCTCGCCATTACATCGAACATGACCTGACGCGCTACAGTCTTACGGCGTTGTACGTGGTGGATTTGCGTGCGGATCTGCTGGACCTGGAGCGCAATATCGTTGGTGACCGTTACACCTTCCTGCGCAATGCCTACCTGCAGCGCCGCCGCTTTGAATCCGGCGATGCCCCTTCTTTGCGTTTCCCGGATGTGGAACAGCGAGATTCGGAGCTGGAAGATGAGGGGTGGTGAAGCAATTGATAATTGAGAATGGATAATTGATAACGGCACGGAACAGGTTGTCAGTTGTCATCAACGCAAGAGGCCGCGGTTCAGGTTTGATCGCGGCCTCTTGCGTTTTATGTTGGTAGCAAGATCATTCGCGCAGCTATCAATTATCAACTATCCATTATCAATTGAATTCAGTTGCTTTAAGCTTAGCCCGAATGTAGTCCCCATGAGACACATACAGCAAATCGCTGACCCGGCGGATCAGGTGTTCTTCGTGGGCATCTGCATGGCCGTCGGCAGCGGCCATGGCCCACATTTCCTCGATCAGTGTGACCCTGGGTTCCGGTCCCCAGTGATCGCGAAGGGGGCGAGTGAATTCGAACAGATCGGTGGCCTGGTCCACGCGGTTTTCCAGTTCCGTGAGGATGTCATCCATTTCCTGTGGGTCCAGATGCCAGTGCTTTTCCACCGCCTGGATCAGGCGTTGTGATTCTTCCGGGGCCACGGTGCCGTCGGTGCGAGCCACTTCCAGCAGCAGGGCGGCCGCCGCCCGGTGCAGGTCGTGCTCGCTGGTCTGTTGTTGGGGCTGGTCGGGGCGAAAGAGTCGGTTCAACCAATTCAAATTACACCTTCCTCCTGCAATAGGGTTTCCAGCGCCACTTGGTCTTTGGCGAAGCGGCGGATGCCATCGGCAAGCAGGTCACTGGCCATGGCATCATCATTGAGTTGCCAGCGGAAGGCGGCCTCGGTAATGGCGTGCCAATCGTCTTCCGGGGCCACCAGCTCCGCATCCAGTACTTGAGTCAGACTACCGGTATCGGCGGCCAGTTCCCCCAGCAAGGCCGGGCTGATAGTGAGCTTGTCGCAGCCGGCCAGGGCTTCGATCTGGCCGGCGTTGCGGAAGCTGGCGCCCATCACGATGGTCTCCAGGCCGCGCGCCTTGAAGGTGCGGTAGATCTGGCGCACGGACTGCACGCCCGGATCGTCATCGGCAGTGGCCATTTCCATACCCTGTTTGCGGTGCCAGTCAAAGATACGGCCCACGAAGGGAGAGATCAGGGTGGCGCCGGCTTCTGCCGCAGCCAGGCCCTGGGTCTGATTGAACACCAGGGTTACATTGCAGCGGGTGCCTTCCTCTTCCAGCACTTCTACTGCGCGGATGCCTTCCCAGGTGGCCGCAGTCTTGATCAGGATGCGCGACGGGTCCACGTCCAGTTCCCGATAGATGGCCATCAATCGACGAGCCTTTTCCACGGTGGCGCGAGTGTCAAAGGACAAGCGTGCGTCCACTTCGCTGGAGACCCGGCCTGGAACCCGTTCAAGGATTGCCTGACCGGCCAGGCAGGCGTAGCAGTCCGTCAGCCAGTCCATCTCGCC
>NZ_DEXN01000042.1:0-7135 GCF_002364155.1 Alcanivorax sp. UBA3183 | reverse complement strand
CAGCCAGTCCATCTCGCCGCCATGACCGAGAGTGCGGCATAAATCTGCCGCCTGTTGCAGCATCGGCCGATAGCGTTCGTCACGGGCAGCCGCCAGTAGCAGGGAAGGGTTGGTAGTGGCATCTTCCGGCGCCAGTTCGGCGATCATGTCCAGATCACCGGTATCGGCAACCAGTGAGGTCCATTGGGCTAGCTGTTCGCGTTTGTTCACGGTATCCGTTCCTTTCAGTGTCATGGCGGGCGATAGGGTAAAGGCCAACTATGACAGGGGCTTTTCTGTGCCGTAGGAGCGGCGTTCTCTGTGTCCTGCGGTTATGGGCCGCGAACAGTTCCTGGGGAAGTGTTCGCAAGCAGATTCGCGGCTCTAGCGCCGCTCCTACGGAGGTATAACGTACTGACAGGCTAAGGCAGTTGTGCCAAAGCGTCCATGAGCACTTGCGGGGTGGTGTCCGGCTTGTGCATGTTTTCGCTCAAGTGTCGTCGGAAGCGACGGGCGCCCGGTTCACCCTGGAACAGGTTGAGAATATGGCGCAGGGAATGCTTGGGCGCATGGCCCAGTGCGTAGCGACGCTCCACATAAGGCAGGAATTGTTCGGCTACATCCCGGCGGCTGGGTACAGGGTGCTCATCCGCAAACACGATGCGATCCGCGTCGGCCAGGAAGTAGGGGTTCTGGTAAGCCTCGCGACCAATCATCACGCCATCCACGTCGCCCATGTGCCCATGCACCTCATCCAGAGTCTTCACGCCACCGTTAAGGACGATCTCCATAAGCGGAAAGGCCTGCTTGATGGCATAGGCGCGTTGATAGATGAGCGGGGGTATCTCCCGGTTTTCCTTGGGCGACAGCCCGGAAAGGATGGCCTTGCGGGCATGAATGGTGAGGCTGCTGCAGCCGGCCTGTTCCATGCGGGTCACAAACCGGTAGAGAAAATCGTAATCATCCTGGTCATCAATGCCGATGCGGGTCTTTACCGTCACCGGCACACTGACGGCTGCCTGCATGGTTTCCACGCACTGGCCCACCAGTTCCGGCTCGGCCATCAGAATGGCGCCGATCTTGCCTTGCTGCACCCGATCCGACGGGCAGCCCACATTGAGATTGATCTCGTCGTACCCGTATTGCTCGGCAATCCGGGCCGCTTCGGCCAGATCCCTGGGCTCGCCGCCGCCAAGCTGCAGGGCTACCGGATGCTCTTCGTCATTGAACGCCAGAAACCGCTCACGATCCCCGCGCAGTATCGCCTGGGCCACCACCATTTCGGTATAGAGCAGGGTGTGGCGGGTAATCAACCGGGCCAGAAACCGGTAGTCCCGGGTGGTCCAGTCCATCATCGGCGCCACGGACAGGCGTCGGTCCGGCTGTTGTAGTGGGGTTGTCGTTGTCAGAGTGTCATTCATGCAAGGCGGCAAGCGGGTGTCAGAGGGCATTATTGTCGCATGTTGTTGCGCGTGGGCGTAGGGGGGGACGGCGGCGTTGCCTGTCAAAGCCGGGTTAGCTCTGCTAGACTCCGCGCCTTTCCAAATCACTCGAGACTGTTCATGACCCTCCCACGGTTGAGTCCGCCCTAGTAGACAGCCCGTCTCCGGCTTTGCCGTATGGTGCTTTGCGCCATGTCATCCCGTGTTCTGCTGCTGCGCAGCATCTTTGTTTGTCGTAATTCCAAAACAGGATTGTTCTCCATGCTTCGATCTATTCAGCAGGAATGGTTCAGTAATATCCGTGGTGATTTGCTGGCCGGTTCCGTTGTTGCCCTGGCCTTGATTCCCGAGGCAATTGCCTTTTCCATCATTGCCGGTGTGGACCCCAAGGTAGGGTTGTACGCCTCCTTTTGTATCGCTGTAGTCATTGCGTTTGTCGGCGGGCGCCCGGGGATGATTTCGGCGGCGACCGGGGCCATGGCCTTGGTGATGGTGACCTTGGTGAAAGACCATGGCCTGCAATATCTGCTGGCGGCAACCGTGCTGACGGGTGTCTTGCAGATTATTGCCGGCTTCCTGCAGCTTGGTAATCTCATGCGTTTTGTCTCCCGCTCCGTGGTCACCGGCTTTGTGAATGCGCTGGCGATTCTGATCTTCATGGCGCAGTTGCCGGAGCTTGTTGGGGTGACATGGCATGTCTATGCCATGGTCGTGGCGGGTCTGGCGATCATTTATTTGCTGCCGCTGCTGACCACGGCGGTACCGTCTCCGCTGATCTGTATCGTCGTGATTACCGGCATCGCCATGTATCTCGGCCTGGATGTACCTACTGTCGGTGACAAGGGCGATTTGCCGGATAGCCTCCCGGTGTTCCTGTTGCCTGATATCCCTCTTAACCTGGAAACCCTGAAAATCATCCTGCCGTATTCACTGGCTCTGGCCGTGGTAGGCCTGCTGGAATCCATGATGACGGCAACCATCGTTGATGATCTGACCGATACCGATAGCGAGAAGAATCGCGAATGCAAAGGGCAGGGTGTCGCCAATATCTTCTCTGGTTTCCTGGGCGGCATGGCGGGTTGTGCCATGATTGGCCAGTCCGTGATTAACGTGAAATCCGGTGGCCGCAAGCGCCTTTCCACCCTGTTTGCCGGCTGCTTCCTGCTGGTGCTGGTGGTGTTCCTGGGCAAGTGGGTGTCCCAGATTCCCATGGCGGCGCTGGTGGCGGTGATGATCATGGTGTCCATCGGTACCTTCAGTTGGGAGTCCATTACCAACATGACCAAGCATCCGGCGAGCAGTACCGTCGTCATGCTGGCTACCGTGACTGCCACCGTAGCCACCCATAATCTGGCCATCGGTGTTGGCATCGGCGTGGTACTCAGCGCGCTGTTCTATGCCAACAAGGTGGGTCGTGTTTTCTATGTGCGTTCAGACCTTGATGAAACCAATAGCGGTCATCGTCATTACGAGGTTCTGGGCCAGGTGTTCTTTACCTCTGCGGACCAGTTCATTGCCTCCTTTGATTTCAAGGAAGCACTGGATAAAGTGACTATTGATGTGCACCGGTCCCATTTCTGGGATATCACCGCCATTGGCGCCCTGGACAAGGTGATCATCAAGTTCCGCCGTGAGGGTACCGAGGTGGAGTTGATCGGCCTGAACGAAGCCAGCGCGACTCTGGTGGATAAATTTGCCGTGCACGACAAGCCCGAGGCGGTCGAAAAACTCATGGGCGGCCACTAGGAGAAGAACAATGAGTGAAGTGATTGCCTGTATTGATGGTTCTCCAGCCGCGGCACGGGTTTGCGACTATGCCGTCTGGGCGGTGCAGCGCCTGAATGCGCCGCTGACCCTGCTGCATGTACTGGATCATTCCCGCTATCCGGTGGAAAGTGATCTCAGTGGCAACCTGCTGCTGGGTGGTCGTGAATCGTTGCTGACTGAGCTGTCCGAGCTCGATGCCAAGCGGAACAAGCTGGCCCTGGAGCAGGGCAAGCTGATGCTGGATGGCGCTGCCAGTCGTGCTATTGAAAAGGGTGTGGCTGAGCCTAAACAGCGCCAGCGTCATGGTGGCCTGGTAGAAACACTGGCCGGCATGCAGGAGCAGACCCGCATCTTGGTGATCGGCAAACTGGGTGAAGAACATGCCGGTGAGGCGGCTCAAGTAGGCGACCATGTGGAGCAGGTGATTCGAACCATGCACAAGCCGATTCTGGTTGTGCCGTCTGATTTCGCTGAACCTGGCAAAATCATGCTGGCCTTCGATGGCAGCCCGACTTGTCGTGAAGGCGTAAAACTGCTGGCCGCCAGTCCGCTGTTTCTGGGGCTGCCTTGTCATCTGGTCGCCGTGGGCAAGGACAAGCAGTTGTCAGAGGATCTGGACTGGGCTCGCGACACCCTGGAAAAGTCCGGTCACGAGGTGGAAGTGGCACAGCTGGAAGGCGACGTGGAGCCTGCCTTGCACCAATACCAGCAGGATAACGGTATTGATATGGTGGTCATGGGCGCCTATGGGCATTCCCGTATCCGCGAATTCTTCGTGGGCAGCACCACCAGCAAGATGATCAAGAACGCCACGGTGCCGCATCTGCTGCTGAGGTAAAGAGGTACCCCGGCGTGGTTGGTGACGTCGGGGGTATTGTCCCCTGGGGAGCCAAATGGAAGAGGCAGATCAGGAACACTTTCGCCGGAAACTGCTGGAAGAGAAGCAGGCATTAAGCGAAAAAAATGATGCGGCTGATTCAGCCACCAAACCGGTGGAGCTGGATCAGCAAAGCGTTGGGCGCCTGTCGCGAATGGACGCCATGCAGGGACAGGCCATGGCCCTGGCAACCCGTCAACGTCAGGAGCAGCGTTTGCGCCAGCTTGTTGCGGCGCTGCGTCGTATTGATGAGGATGATTACGGCTACTGCGAAGACTGCGGCAAGCCCATCAATCCCAAGCGTCTCGAGATTGATCCCGCCACCTTGTTTTGCCTTGATTGTGCCAGTGCCCGCGAATAGGCGGATATTTCCCGCTACACTCGCGGTACTTACCGTGCGCTGAACGTCGCGTGTGCGTTGCGGTGTGCTTATCTGACGATAGACCGGGAGGTTCTCTTGCCGGAGTTGAAGATTCTGGGATTGTTTCTGATCACGGCTGTCGCCGAGATCGTGGGCTGCTATTTGCCCTACCTGTGGCTGCGTGAAGGGAAGTCCGCCTGGTTGTTGATTCCTGCTGCGCTGAGTCTGGCGGCCTTTGCCTGGTTACTGTCTTTGCACCCCACGGCGGCGGGGCGGGTCTATGCGGCCTACGGGGGCGTGTATATTTTCGTAGCCATTCTCTGGTTGTGGGGCGTTGACGGTATCCGTCCCACGGGCTGGGATATTGTCGGGTCGCTGGTGGCGCTGACCGGCATGGCCATCATCATGTTTGCGCCTCGGCAGATAGGGTGACGCCTGAGGCTTGATGCCGGACCCCTGACGCGAAAAGAGAAACTTCTTGGCGTCTGAGGTCCGGCGTTTGACCCTCATTCCACGGTAATGGTGATCTTTTCAGACATTACCGGCGGTTCATGGGGCACGTGCATGTGATCACCCAGCAGCAATTGCAGGGTATGGGTGCCCGGTTCCAGTTCCAGCTCGGTTTCTGTCTGGCCCTTGCCGAAATGCACCACGTTGTCGTTGGCCGGCAGCGGGAAGTCCATGGCCGGCAGCTCGTTCAGGTCGATCAGCAGGTGGTGATGGCCAGAGTGTTCTTGCTCGGTGCCGGCGGGCGCCACGTCCATACCTTCCAGCCCGAATGTCACGGTGACCGGGCTGGTGACGGTGGCACCGTCAGCGGGACTGATAATGGTGGCCTTGGCATTTTCGGGCGCCATGCTGCGCTCAATGCCAGAAGCGGTGGATTCTTCCGCAGACATGGCTTTGGATTTTTGCGATTGCTCGACAATTTTTTCGGCGATGTCTTGTTGTTCCGGGGTTTCGTTATCTGAGCAGGCCTGAAGCATAGGAATGCCCACAATTAAGGCTGCAAGCAGTGGGTATCTGAAGGGAATACGCATTGTCTTTTCCTTTACGTCTTGTCGAGGAGATAACGCCCAGCAGTTGCTCGGTAGGCGAAATAATGATTCGCGTTCAACCTTAACAGAAAGCCGCTGCTCCGTGTCTATAAGCTTCCCGCTGTGACAGGTATAATCCGCGCCAGTTTGCACTATTGGAGTCAGCATGACCGTCCGCACCCGCGTAGCGCCGTCGCCCACCGGTGACCCTCACGTAGGCACCGCCTATATTGCCCTGTTCAATCGCTGTTTTGCCCACCAGCACGGTGGTCAATTCATTCTGCGAATTGAAGACACGGATCAGACCCGCTCCACGGACCAGTCCGAGCAGATGATTCTGGATTCGCTCAAGTGGCTGGGGCTGAGCTGGGACGAAGGCCCGGACGTGGGCGGCCCCCATGGCCCGTATCGGCAGAGCGAACGCAAGCATATGTACGCTGAGTATGCCGAGGCGCTGATTGAGAAAGGTCACGCCTTTAAATGCTACCGCACCAGTGAGGAGCTGGACGTCCTGCGTGCCGAATTGAAAGAGCAGGGCGAGAACCGGGCGCTGAAGCCGATGGATCTGGAACTGCCCGCCGACGAGCAGGCAAAGCGGGAAGCAGACGGTGCGCCTTACGTGATTCGCATGCGTGTGCCCACCGACGGCCGCTGTGAAATCCAGGATATGCTGCGCGGCACCGTGGAGCTGGACTGGGCGCTGGTGGATGCACAGATCCTGCTCAAGTCCGACGGCATGCCTACCTACCACCTGGCCAATATCGTCGATGATCATCTGATGGAGATCACCCATGTGATCCGCGGTGAGGAATGGCTGAACTCCGCGCCCAAGCACAAGCTGCTGTATGAATATTTTGGCTGGGAGATGCCGGCGCTGTGTCACATGCCCCTGCTGCGCAACCCGGACAAATCCAAACTCAGCAAGCGCAAGAACCCCACCAGCATCCTGTTCTATCAGCGTATGGGCTACCTGCCGGAAGCCCTGGTGAACTATCTGGGGCGCATGGGCTGGTCCATGCCGGACGAGAGCGAGAAGTTCACCCTGGCGCAGATGCAGGACGCTTTCGATATCAACCGGGTGTCCCTGGGCGGTCCCGTTTTTGATGTGGAAAAGCTGAGCTGGCTGAATGGCCAATGGTTGCGTGAGCAGAGCGACGAGCAGTTCCTTGATACCTTGCTGGACTGGGCCTACAACCGCGATTACGCCATGAAGATCATTCCCCACCTGCGTCAGCGGGTGGAAACCCTGTCGGACGTGGCGGACAAGGCAGCATTTTGTTTCAACGGCATGCCGGCGATCAGCGAAGCCAGCTTCGAGCACAAGCAGTATGGTGCCGAGGACATGAAGGTGTGGCTGCAGTACCTGCTGTGGGCCTATGAGGCACGCAGTGACTGGAACCGTGACGGTCTGTTTGCCGATGCCAAGGCCATCGCCGATGCCCTGGAAGTGAAGATCAAGGACTTCCTGTTTCCGGCCTTTGTGGCTATTGCCGGCACCAGCGCCAGCTTCTCGGTGGTGGATTCCATGGAAATCATCGGCGCCGACCTGAGCCGCGCTCGCCTGCGCAACGCCATCGAGGTGCTGGGCGGGGTGTCCAAGAAGCAGATGAAGAAGCTGGAGAAGGGCTATCGGGAAATAGCCGCGAGCCTCTAGCTACGAGCTACGAGCTAC
>NZ_DEXN01000037.1:0-2990 GCF_002364155.1 Alcanivorax sp. UBA3183 | reverse complement strand
ACCACAGAGGGCACAGAGAACACTGAGGAAAAGACAGGTTTTTCTCTGTGTTCTCTGTGCCCTCTGTGGTAAATACCGCTTTTCAGGTTTTGGATTTATGCACTTCGTGCACCCTACGGGCCGCCCTAGCGGTCGTTACCTGCACTTCGTTCCGGTTCGCGCCGCCAGCGACGCTCCTACGCTGGGTCAGGTGCCGCGTCCAGCACCACCTTGCCCACAGACTGTCCTGAGCGCAGTAGTGCTAAAGCCGTATGGGCATCGTCAAAGGCAAAGCGATGGCCTACATGGGGCGGGGGCAGGGGAATGGTTTTCAGCTCTTCCAGCAGCGCCTGCATTTTCCCTTTCTGTTCCCATAACCAGATCAAGTTGAAGGCCAATACGGAACGGTTGCTGCTGATCATCGCCATCACGTCGTAGCGGGGGCGGCGCAGGTAACGCCAGGCAGCTTTCAGGTAGTTGGGGCGGTTGTGGCTGGGGGTGAATTCGGCGGCACCGAAAACCACCAGTCGCCCCATGGGGTTGAGGGCGTCGAAGCTGGCGGTCTGAACCTTGCCGCCGATGGCATCCAGCACCAGGTCGAACTGTCGCTCGTCCTCTTGCAGTTGCCGGGCGAAGTCCGGCGCCCGAACCAGCACATCCTCGAATCCTTGTTGCCCTAGCCAGGTGGCTTTTTCTTCACTGCCTACCGTGCCGGTGGCGCGACCGCCCAGCGCTTGTACCAGTTTCATGGCTTGCAGGCCCACGCCGCCAGCGGCGCTGTGTATCAGCACCTGTTGGTCCGCTTGCAGGGCGCCGAGATGGGTGAGAGCGTACCAGGCGGTCAGGGTCTGTGCCGGCCAGGCGGCGCCCTGGGCGTAGTCCCAGTCTGCGGGTAGCGGGATCAGGTACTCCGGCTCGCTGTCGATAACGCTGGTGTAGCCACCGAAACGGGTGACGCCCATGACCCGATCGCCCACCGCAAACCTTTCCGCCTCTGGGCTGACTTCCTCTACCTCGCCGGCAAACTCCAGGCCGGGGATAAAGGCGCCCTGCGGGGTGGCGGAATACAGGCCGGTGAGGGCAAAAATATCGGCAAAATTCAGGCCGACAGCATGCACCTTGATGCGGACATGGTTGTTCGCAAGGGTGGGCAGCATGCCTGTATGCAGGGTCAGCCGCGCCATATTGCCGGCGCGGGCTGTCTGCCAGTAACGAAAAGTGCTCATCCCAGACTCCGACCTGAATCCATGGCTTCATCGCGGCGCCTGACGCAACCCTTTGTCGCCACAGGGGGTTTTTCTCAGTCGATCGTATTCCCTGATACGATACTTCTTCAAAAAATCCCCTGTGACAACAAATTTTTACGCCATGCATCCACGCTGAAGTCACGGATTCAGGTCCGACGCAAAAGCGGGAGTATGGGGTGGGGCAGGACAGAGCTCAACGGGCTTATTGCAGGGCCTTGTTGAGCGGCTGGTCGGCGCTGAAACGGCCACCACCGGAAATGGCCAGTGACACGCTGGCGGCCAGCAGGGCCAGACCGAACTCGTAGCCGTTGTTGCTCATGAACAGGCCGTTGTCGAGGTGTACGGTGACGATGGCCACGATCATGGTAAAAGCCAGGGCCACTGCTGCCGGGCGGGTGAAAAGGCCGATCAGCAGGGCCAGGCCACCAAGGAATTCGGCGCTACCGGCGCCCAGAGCCATCAGGTAGCCGGGTTCCAGACCAATGGACGCCATCCATTGACCGGTGCCTTCCAGGCCATGGCCACCGAACCAGCCAAACAGTTTCTGGGCACCGTGAGCCATGAATATGATGGCCACTGGCAGGCGCAGGGCCAGAGGAGCGAAGCTGTTGTCGGTATCGGTCAGGGAGGCAAGCAGGTTTTTCATGGGGAACTCCTTTTCTATTAAATGTTGCTAGTGACGCGATGGGAGTATTTAAGCATCAAAAGAAAAGTAAGAAAGTGCGTTATTAAGTTGTTTTTGTTCTGATAATTAGATGTATTTTTCTGTGGTGGCGCTTTTCTTATTCCGGGCTAAACGGTTGAATGGCGGACAACAATATTTATTCACTGGGAGTAGAGATGGTCAACAATCCGGATACCGGCAAGCTGGTACTGCGTCTGACGTTGGGGTTACTGATGCTGTTGCACGGTATCAGCAAGTTGCAACACGGGGTGGGATGGATTTCAGGAGAGCTGGCGTCTCATAACCTGCCTGGTTTTCTGGCTTACGGGGTATTTATTGGCGAAATCATTGCGCCGTTGATGGTGATACTGGGAGTCCATACCCGTATTGGTGCGGTGCTGATCGCGGGCAATATGCTGGTTGCCATTGTGCTGGTGCACATGGGCGAGGTATTTGCATTGAGCAAGACGGGTGGCTGGGCATTGGAGTTGCAGGGGTTTTTCCTGTTCTCTGCCGTTGCCGTCTTCTTCCTGGGGGCAGGCAAATATGCCATCAGAAAGTGATCGGCGGTAAGTCGGGCTCTTTTCCCTTCATTATTGTTCAAGGCCGCACCGATCAGGAGGCGGCCTTTTTCTTTCAGGCTTGCCGTTTAGGTGCAGTAGCGACCGTACTGGCTTAGCGCCTTGCTGCTGTGCGGATCTACCAGATCCACCCACACCTGCATGGAAGCCTGATCCCGGGTGTTCTGCAGATTGGTGAAATCGCCGGCAACAATATCGCCTTTCAGGGTGTCGCCCGCCTGGGGAGTGGTGCCGTCCAGTTGCTTCACTAGTACCATGCCGCCTCGGGTGTTGAGTAGCATGTATTCGCAACTCTGACTGAGGATGACGGTGGCCTGTTGCTGATTGGCGTGCGCGGTCTGTCCGAGCAACATACAGCCCGCCAGACCGGCACCGAGCAAATGCAGTTTGAGTGCTGACATGGTGATCCCTTCCTTTTTTATTGTTACACCTACACCTTACGTCGGCGTACCGGCCCGGCCTGTTGTGCAATGTCGGTAAAGCTGTAACCGGGGTGTAGTGTTTTTTTACATTCCATCG
>NZ_DEXN01000035.1:2329-2566 GCF_002364155.1 Alcanivorax sp. UBA3183 | reverse complement strand
CGCGGCTCAAGCGCCGCTCCTACTGGAGTGAAGATTAGGTTATCTCAGTCTTTGTCATCGGCCTGTGAGGCTAGCAGGCATGCCTCGATCACCGCAAAGCGATCCTGCCCCCAGACCATGGTGTTTTCGGTCAGGAAGCTGGGTACGCCCCAACTGCCGGCGGCCATCATGGCGTTGCGGTTGTCTTCGGCACGGTCGCGCCAGCTGTCGTCGTCCAGCCAGCGGCGGGCCCGGTTC
>NZ_DEXN01000035.1:543-2283 GCF_002364155.1 Alcanivorax sp. UBA3183 | reverse complement strand
GCGGGCCCGGTTCCAGTCCAGCCCGGCATTTTCCACCAGAAACTTCAGGCCGTTGTCGGTGGCGGCATTGATGCCCTGGCTCCAGATGCCGGTGGCGGCGGCAGGCAGCCATTCGCGCAGGCGGCCTTCCTTTTCCGCGAAAGGCCAGATGGCCATACAGCGTTCCACCCCGGCACCGACCGGATCGCACACCTTGCCAAATGGCACCTTGTGCAGACGGGCTTCCCGGGCGGCGTCCTTGAGGATGTAGAAACGCTTGGCCTTGGGGACCGAGAGCCCGCGCATCACCATGGGCAGGACCGGGCGAATTTTCAGGTTCAGGCCGTAATGGTCCGCCATGGCATAGGTGCGGGCCAGCGCCAGGTAGGAGTAGGGGCTGCGGAAGGAGAAAAACAGCACCAGCGGCTTGCCTTTCAGGCCTTCCGGGACCTCTTTCAGACGGGCCCGTTTGGCGCGGCCGTAGGGCAGTGGCCAGTCCGCGCTGCCCAGGCCCAGGTCGTTGAGACGATGGGCCAGATGGTCCAGCCGCTCGATACTCCAGTACCACTCACCTTCGTACTGCAGGGTGCCGGTGAGGTAGTGGCCATCCTTGAGGAACTGGTCGCGACGGGCTTCCAGTGCCAGCTGGGCCCGGTCGGCGGGCATCTGGCCGTGTTCGGTGAGCAGCTCTTCCAGCTTGTCGTGGTCGTTGCGCCACAGGGCATCCGCCAGGGCGGCGGCCAGGCTCCAGAAGCGCTCGTCGCCCTCGTGCTTGAGCAGGCAGCGGGTGGCCGCCAGGCTCACTTCCCGAGGCGGTAATTGCCAAGCGTCAGGGAAATCCAGGTCATGAACCCGGGCCAGCTGAATGGCATCACGGGGAGCCAGTTCTTCGAGCATGTCCGCTGCCGGGTACATCTGCTGATCCAGATACAGCATCACCCGGGGGGTGATGGTGATGCCGAAGTGGCGGGCAAAGCGGGGCAATACCTGGGCCATCAGCACCGAATAGGGGTCATCAATGCGGAAGTAGAATACCGCCTGATGAGGGCGCCGCTTCAGCTTGCGTTGCCATTCACGAAAGGCCCGCCGCCATTGTTGCAGGCGTTCGCTGGTGATCAACTTGGCCACCAGTGGCATCAAATGTTGTGTCAGACTCATTAACAGAGTGCTCCTCGTAGTGGGCACAAGCCGGGACCGCCGAGGGGATAACGCGTCGGCGCCGGTCAGGGTTTCTACGATACTTGTTCAGAAAGCGCCGTGTGGCAACACCCTGTCTACCGGGGTGCGGCAACGGTCATGAAACCGGCAGGGGCGGATGGGAAGCGGGGCCAACGAAAAGGGCGGCCCGAAAGCCGCCCGAGTCGGTTACTTGTTGAGCTGGCTGAGATCCCGCACGGCGCCGCGGTCGGCGCTGGTGGTCAGGGCCGCATAGGCTTTCAGGGCGGTGGATACCCGGCGTGGGCGCATTTCCATGGGCTTGTAGGCCAGTTTGCCGCGGGCTTCCATCTTGCTGCGGCGATGGGCCAGTTCCTCGTCGGAAATGTCCAGGTTGATGGAGCGGTTGGGGATGTCGATGGCGATGGTGTCGCCTTCTTCCACCAGAGCAATGGCGCCGCCTTCCGCCGCTTCCGGGGAGGCATGGCCGATGGACAGGCCGGAGGTGCCGCCGGAGAAACGACCATCGGTGAGCAGGGCGCACTGCTTGCCCAGCCCCTTGGATTTCAGGTAGCTGGTGGGGTAGAGCATTTCCTGCATGCCCGG
>NZ_DEXN01000035.1:0-473 GCF_002364155.1 Alcanivorax sp. UBA3183 | reverse complement strand
TAGCGGATTACCACCACGTCGCCGGCGACGATCTGGTCACCGAGGATGGCGCGCACGGCGGAATCCTGGGATTCGAACACCCGGGCGCGACCGGTGAAGGTGAGGATGGAGTCATCCACCCCGGCGGTCTTCACGATGCAGCCGCGCTCGGCGATGTTGCCGTACAGCACCGCCAGGCCGCCGTCTTTGCTGTAGGCGTTTTCGTAGTTGCGGATGCAGCCGTTTTCCCGGTCGTCATCCAGGCTGTCCCAGCGGGTGTCCTGGCTGAAGGCGGTCTGGGTGGGGATGCCCGCCGGCCCGGCGGTGAACATCTTTTTCACCCCTGCATCGCTGGTGCGCATGATGTCGTAATGCTCCAGCGCTTCCGCCACGCTGGCGGAATGGACCATGGGAATGTCCCGGTGCAGCAGGCCGGCCCGGTCCAGTTCACCAAGAATGCCCATGACGCCACCGGCGCGGTGCACATCTTCCAT
>NZ_DEXN01000012.1:18810-118466 GCF_002364155.1 Alcanivorax sp. UBA3183 | reverse complement strand
GGAACTTTCCAGACCTTCCCTATCCAACCAGCGTAGCTCGTAGCTCGTAACTGCCTGTTGTCATGTAACCGACACCCCATCCCTCTAGGCTGTTATGCCATGTTATGGATAACTACCAGCCTGTCATGTCTCGCCTGTTGATTCTGTTTCCCTGCAGCCACATGGGCAATCTGCTGATTGCTCTGCCCCATCTGCGTGCCATGCTGGCCGCACAACAGGACGCGTTGCTGGTGGTGAGTCAGCGCTATCAAGCGCTGGTGGAGCAAAGCCTGCCCGACGAAACGCGCCTGCTGTATTACCCGGAACAGTCACTCACCCGTCAGACGCCATTACTTCAGCGCGCGCGCAGTTACCTGCAACTGGTCATGGCCATGCGCCGCTTCAACGCGGAGGTAGCGGTGGATATCGAGGGGGAGCAAAAGTCCGCCACGCTGGCGCGGCTCAGTGGCGCCGGCGAGCGGATCGGCCCGCGCCGCCGCCATGGCCAGTGGCTCTACACCCGACAACAGCAAGCGGACTGGTCCGGCCATCGCTGGCAGGCCTATGCCAGCCTTAGCTGCCCCGCTGCGAAATCACCGGCACGCTACCTGCCACTGAAAGACACGGTGGCAGGCCAGGACGAAGCGAATCGCATCCTGGAGGGCACCCGCCAATCTGACACTCTGATCGTCATCCATGCCGGCGCCACCAAAACCTACAAGATCTGGCATGCGGAGCAATTCGCGGCCCTCTGCCAACGCCTGCGTCGTGCCGGCCTGACGCCCTTGCTGATTGGCGCCGGCCAGAAAGATCGCCAACAGATTGCCCGCATCCAGAGCTTTCTCTGCGAGCCGGTTATCGACCTGTGCGATCAGCTCAGCCTGAACGGACTGATCGCCTTGCTGAAACGCAGCCGCGGTTTTGTCGGCAACGACAGCGGTCCCATGCATCTGGCCGCAGCCTGCGGGCTTCCTACCGTGGCCCTGTTCGGGCCCACCGATGACACCCTCTGGCAACCACTCTCACCCGATGCACGGGTGCTGCGCTGGCAGCATTGTCATAAGAGTTGCGAACGCTGCAGCTGCGCCCTGGACAGTTACCCCTGCCTGCAGAGGATTACCGTGGACCAGGTGGTCAATACCCTGGAAGAGCTGGGAGTGATCCCTCTATCCCACTCGGGCCCGGTGAAGACGTTGCGCATTTCCTGAAGCGATACCGCTTACCCGTTGAAGCCTTGCTTGCAAGGCGAAGGTGTCAACAGAATCCGGAGATTTTCGGCCCTTCGCCTTGCAAGCAAGGCTCCAACGACCTCTTCCCTCTACCCTCTTGCTCTCTCAAAAAAACCGCGAGGCGTTTCCACCTCACGGTTTATGGACAAGGAAGACTGTCTGTTTTATTGGCAATCAGAAACCATCAAACAATCCAGCCAGCAACCCGGTAATCGGGGACAACAGATCCAGTAGTGGAGCCAGCGGGCTGAGCAGTCGCTCATCCAGTTGTTCGGTCACTTCCCGAACCACGATCAGCAGCCCTGAAGACAGCGCATCACCGGGCAAGGTCGCATAATCCTCCGCGCCGGGAATTTGATTGAGCCAGAGCACATCGTTGACCAGGTTCTCCAGGGTCTGCTGTACGGTGCCCACCAGTTGCTCACCTGTGGCACTGGTATCCAGCAGCACCAATTGCTCCAGGGTATTAGCCAGGCCCAGGGAAACGGTGGACAGCACCGAAGTCAGCCCGGCAAACACCGGCACCTCACCAGGCACCTGCTCTTCGATGCCATCAAGGATATTGTTCAGGTTGCGGGACAATGCCACCAGCGGGCCGGCAATAAAGGCAATGTCTTCCACCGTGCCGCCTTCACCGGCGTCACCACCACGGCCACCAAAACCGGCGGCCAGGGCATCGAACGCACCGCCCAGCTGATCAAAAGGGGCCGGCAGACCGCTGGTATCGATGGCCTGCAATTGCTCCGACGCCGCCAGCACCGCCTGAACGGACTGGGTGATTCCACTACTGTCGCCTTGCAGAATCGCAGCGGTGGCCGCATCCATGGCATTGAACAGGATATCGGTACCGGCAATCATCTGGTCGAACACCTGACGCTGGTCTTCAGGCAGGTTGGCACCGGCCTGGGTAAAACCGGACACCAGGGTTTCACGCAGCTCCTTGAGAGGCCCGGTAAAATCCCCATCAAAACCGTCCGGCAATGGCAGCGGCAAGGCGCCGTCACCAAGGGGCAGGCCGGAAAAATCATTGCCCGGCACCAGCCCCGCCATGGGCTGTTTGTCATAACAGTGAGTATAGGCCGGAGTCAGCTCGCCGTTGCTGATCACGCCCAGGCCTTCTGCCTCCGGGTCTACCACATAGGCATCCAGGCAGAGGGTGGCCGGCGCCAGGGTAACGGGGTCGGCTTCGGTGGCCTTCATCCAGAAGAACCCATAGACATCGCCTTGCTGGAAGCGCGCAGCATTACGTTCCGGATCATCAATGGAACGGGTCTTGCCGGCGGCGCCACTGACAACGAACTCGGTACGACCGCACTCCGGCACCGCTTCGAGAACCTGCAGATCATGATCGTGACCGGCAAAGAAAAAGTCGGTCTGATCACAGACTGCTTCTTCCATAAACGCCTTCCAGCGCTCGCCGGCCAGCACCGGCAGAATCTCGCTGGGCACACCATCATAGTTTCCGGCGTTGCCGTGAGTACCATTGGATAAATAAGGATGGTGGGCCATGGCGATCTTGAACACTGCATTGGAGCCGGCCAGAGTGTTCACCGTCCAGTTACGCTGATCAATCCCATAGGTGTGGTAGGCATAGGCGATATCCGGATCACCGAAACCACCGGCAATGGGGTTGGAATCCAGTGCCACGAAATCCACCAGCGAGCGGGGATTGGTGTGGGTGGTGCCGGCACTATGCAGGAAATATCGGTCCGGCATATTCCAGCGGTTGGACAGTTTGCCGTCGAAATAGGTGTAATCGACCTGGAATTCACCACGCGAATTTCCCGCGCCGTCGCCGCCCACATAGGCGGTATTGTCGTGGTTGCCCAGGACCATATAGAACGGCAGCTGCACCGGATCGAAAGGCTTCTCAAATTTTTCTGCGAATTGGGGATCATCCACACTGGTGACCCCGGACTCGTAGATGTTGTCGCCCAACCCGACAACCAGATCACAGCCCGGGAACGCCATGTCGTCCACGAACTCATCTTTACGCTGGCAGACTTCGGCGATGGCTTCACCCACCGCATACTGACCGGCGGAGCCACTGCCGGAATCGCCGATCACAATAAAACGCAGCGCCGCTGGCGGGTTGCTGGCCACCGGCCCTTCCCCGCCTTCATCTCCGCCATCCTCGCCCCCCGGTTCCGTTGGAGTATTGGGGGTCTCATCATTACCACCGCTATTGGCATCGTTAGCCGGACCGGAACCGGAAGATCCTCCGCCGCCACAGGCTGTCAGCGTCAATGCCGCCACCAGGGGCAGCAGTTTCCAGGGAAAAGTCATGACATCACCTCATCGGAATTCGGTACAGGAGGATGGAACACCGCAGTGCGCAGGGTGCGCGGGCGAGACGGGGGCAGGTCTTCGACAATGCGACTGTCGCCGCTTTTCACCGCCACCACCTTGGTCTTGCTGGTATCAATCTGGCCACGCAGATCGAAGGATTCGATGCTCTGCGCGTAGTAGAACTCGCCCTGGGTACGCTGGCGATCCACGTCCACCAGAATGAAACCGCGGGATTTGGCTTCTACATAACGGATATGCGGGTTAACCACTGGAATCAGCACACCGGCAACCTCTGCGGCGCCCTCCGGGAAGCCCGGACTGGTCACCGCCGGGGTGACCAGCTCCGCTGCCAGCGGCTTGTCGAACAGGTCACCGAGTAATGAGCCCGGGTTGCGATAGATTTCACTGGCCCAGGAGGTATGAATATCTCCGGTGAGAATCACCACATTGTCGATGTTGTTGTCGTCGATATGGTTGAGAATTTTCAGCCGGTCCGCCGCATAGCCATCCCATTGATCCATATTGATGGCCGACAGATTGCCGCGCAGTTGCGCCTGGTCTTCACTGAGACTGGGCAGCTCGGCGATATTGAGCTGGGCAAACATGACCTGCTGGCCGATGAAACGCCACTGGCTGGTGGAGGCGCTGAGACTGTCGAGCAGAAAGTCCATTTGCTCGGCACTGATCAGGTGGCGGTCTTCATCGTTGCGGGCCGGGTCAGCGGGAATCGTCAGTTGCTCGTCACGGCCTTCCAGGCGAGTGTCCAGCATGGTCAAATCCAGCAGATCCCCGAACTGGAAACGGCGATAGATAACGCTGTGATTGCCCGGCTCGCGGGGGCGAATGGGCAGCCATTCGAAGTAGGCCTGCTGGGCAATCTGTTTGCGGGTTTCCCAGTCGCCTTCGGTGAGCGGCTGGTGATTCTCGGCACCGTCGCGGTAGCTGTCGTTGCTGGATTCGTGATCATCCCAGACAGCGATCATGGGGAATTGCTGATGGATCGCCTGCAGATCCTGATCGGTCTTGTACTGAGCATGGCGTTGGCGGTAATCGCTCAACGACACCATTTCATGGGCAGGCAGCGGGTCACGGTCGGGAAAATCCCCATACTCTCCCGCGCCATATTCGTAGATGTAATCCCCAAGGTGGAGGACAAAATCCAGGTCCGGGTGATTGGCCACGGCCCGGTACACCGAGAAAAACCCGTTGGGGTAATTGGAGCAGGACACCACCGCGAAGCGGGCTCGATCAATAAAACGGTCGGATGCCGGAAAGGTCCGGGTACGCCCCACCGCAGAGGTCCTGTTCGCCACCGCAAACTGATAGTAGTACCAGCGGTCTGCCTGCAAGCCCGAGGCATCCACCTTTACGCAGTAGTCCGCTGCCGCCGTGGCCGTTGCCGCATAGGTAGCAACAATCTGCTGCATGGCCGGATCACTGGCCACGGTAACCGCCACCGCCACATCCTCACCATTGCCAAGGTCAGGTGTTACCCGCGTCCACAGAATAACCCGGTCGGACAATGGGTCCCCGGATGCCACTCCATGCAGAAAAGACGCAGTAGGCAGTGCATCAGGCTCATCCGGAACCTCGGGCTGATTCGGTGTCGGTGTATTAACCGGTGTCGGTGACGAGCTGCTACCGCCCCCACAACCCGCCAGCGCGAGCGTACTGCCTGCACCCAGCGCCTGTACCAGGCGACGTCGTTTGCGATCCATGGAACTTCCCCCTGATTGAACGCCATCGCTTCACGCGATGACGACTCAAGATTAGGCAGGAAATTGCATCGGCACAGTGGGCCTTGGGTAGTTGCACTGTAGTACTATGTAGCCTCCTGTAACCGCCCAGTTAAAGGTGACAGAGGCATGAATAACGGCTAAAAAAGCCGTGAAATCGGCCGGGAAAAACGCGCTACACCAGGGCAAACGCACCGGGCAAATGCTGGCGCAGGGTAAGTAGATTCTCCTCCTGCACGTCCATCTCCCCGAAGCAGTTGGCCATGGTCCCCGCATAATGCAGCCCATCTTTTTCAATCGCTTCTGCGGTCAACAGTGCATGATTGATGCAACCCAGTTTCATGCCCACTACCTGAATCACCGGTAGCTCCAGGGCACTGGCCAGGCCGGAGAGCATTTCCCGGTCATTGAGAGGCACCCGCCAGCCGCCCGCGCCTTCGATCAGAATCAGATCTGCCTTGTGGGCACTCAAAGCACCGCGCACATAGCCCACCAGGCGTGACAGGGTAATGGCCTTCCCCTCCTTTTGAGCAGCAATATGAGGCGCAACCGGCGCTTTCAACGCCACCGGATTGACCAGCTCGTAGGGTAATGTCACCGAGCTGGCCGCCATCAACTGTAAGGCATCATCATTGCGCCAACCCTCTGGAGTTTCCTCACACCCGGCGGCTATCGGCTTGAGACCGTAGCAACTCAATCCCGCTTCGCGGGCGCGCTCCAGAAGACGACAGCTCACCCAGGTCTTGCCGACTTCGGTGTCGGTGCCGGTGACAAAGAAAATGCCCTTGAGGGCGGGGAGGGGGGGTTTTTGGTTTTCCATAGCTATCCTTGGGTTGAGCTTATCGCTTTGATCGCCCTTCGGTCGATTCCGTGCTTCGCACGGTTCGTCCCTCAAGAGGAACTCCTACAAGCGGCTTTGTAGAAACATCAGACCCCCCGCGAACCTCCAAGCTTTTCCGATTCCAGGAACAGCACATTCCAGGTCAACGGTAGCCCTTGGCTGGTACGCCTGGTTTCGTATTCGGCCACCATGGCCTGCCAGGCATTCTTGCCGGTGAGGCCGCTGGCGCCATTCACATGATCGGCACCGGTGGCCTTGAGGCGGCGGGCTATCTGCTTGACTGAATCGTAGTATTCCACCATCACCTGTTGCTCCCATTGCCCATCGGCAAACCCGGCCTGGAGGGCAGCGTCCTGCCAGTCCTTCAGCGACGGCAAGGGATTCACATGGGGGCGGTGATTTACCCCCTGCCAGCTCTGAGTCAATTCCTGCAGGGAGCCAGCCAGGGGCACCGCCAGCAACAACCGGCCGCCCTGCGCCAGCACCCGCCACAGCTCCGCCATGACTCTGACCGGGTGGCACCACTGCAAGGCAAAACAGGAAAACACCAGTCCCTGGGACGACGCTTCCAGCGGCAGGGATTCCGCATCCGCGCACAGGGGCTGGTAATGGTCGTTGAGTCGGCCCCGTTCAGCAGCTTCGTTAAGCATCTCGGACGACAGATCCACCGCCTGCCATAACACCTCCGGCAGTGCCTGTTGCTGGGCACGGGCAAAGGGGGCGGTGGCACAGCCCAGATCGAGAGCCGCCGGCGTCACCAGTTGGCTGGGCAATCGCTGGACCAGCGAGCGCCCTACCGCCAGCTGCAGCTCAGCATGCGCATCGTAGCTGCGCGCGGCGCGGCTGAAATGCTGACTGACGGCAGTCTTGAGTGGCGACTCCATCGTCGGCTCAGTCAACCAGTCGATGGTCGCGATAGAAGTCATAGACGGCCCGGGTAAAGGTATCGGGGGCGGACAGGAAAGGCACATGGGCCACCTGTTCGATCAAGGCGGTGCGGCCGGTTTGAATCAGGGGCTCCACCGCCGCCATGGCAGCGGCCGGCACGATATGATCCTGTTCACCGAACACCATCAGTACCGGCATGGGCAGGGATTTCAGCGTGCCGCGCAGGTCTGCATCACGAAGAATATCGAGACCGCCACGCAGGGCCCGGCGCGCCGGCAAGCCGCAGAAATAAAGAATGTCTTTCAAGCGCGCAGTGTCTTCACGCATGGCCGCGCTGCCCTTGCAGTTTAGGGCCAGGAAGCGCACCAGGGTGCCCTCGTAATCCTCGTCGAACATCTCGGCAAACTTGGCCAGGATGTCCGCCTTCATGGCTGGCTGCCAATCTGCTGCCGCCGTGAAGCGAGGGGACGTGGCCACGGTGACGACAGACTCCACTCTCTGCGGCGCCTTCTCTGCCATGGCCAGTGCCACCAGCCCCCCCAGGGACCAGCCCAGCAAATGGGCCTGTTCCGGCATGATCGCCAACACCTGGTCGGCGAGAAAGTCCAGGGTGTAGTCATCATTGGGCAACGGGCTCTGCCCCATGCCCGGCAGATCCACCACGGTGACCCGGAACCGTTCCAGCAACGCCGGCACAATGTCGTCAAAGACAATGGCATGCAGACCCCAACCATGGATCAGCACCACATCCTGGGCATCCGCATCCGGGACGCCAGTGGCTTTGTAGGTGTTGTGGAAAGGGATCAACTTGGCCATTCAATTTCCTTTTTTACCACAGAGGGCACAGAGATCGCAGAGTGAAAACAAGACAGCCCAGCAGGGTGAGGGCGACCAGAAACACCCCCCTACGCTGTTATCGGTTTTTCTCAGTGATCTCTGTGTCCTCTGTGGTTAAACGTCTTTTCTTTGACACCGCGCCAGCGCCACCAGCAACGCATCCACGTCGTTTTCCTCATGGGCCGCCGACAGGGTGACCCGCAATCGTGCCTGGCCCTCCGGCACCGTGGGCGGGCGAATGGCGGTGACCAGAAAACCCTGCTCTCGCAGCTGCTGGCTGAGGGCCAGTGCCTGCTGATCGGCACCGATCAGCAAAGGCTGGATCGGGGTAGTCGAGTCCATCAGGGAGAAACCCAGTTGCTCGGCGCCGAGACGAAAATGCTGGATCAACGCCGCCAGTTTTTCTCTTCGCCACTGTTCTTCGCGGGCCTTGGACAGGCTCACCAGGGTGGCCGCCGCCACCGCTGCCGGCATGGCGGTGGTATAGATATAAGTGCGCGCGAATTGTATCAGGGTCTCGATCAAGGCGTGGCTGCCAGCCACGAAGGCACCGGCGCTACCCAGCCCCTTGCCGAGCGTGCCCATCAGTACCGGCACCCGCTTATTTACGCCCTGCGCAAAGACACTGCCACGCCCCTGTGCATCCAGTACGCCCAGGCCATGGGCATCGTCCACCATCAGCCAGGCATCATTGTCTTCGCAGGCAGTCGCATAGTCAGCCAACGGCGCCACGTCGCCGTCCATGCTGAACACCCCGTCAGTGACTACCAGCTTACGGCGCGCGCCACTGCGCTGCAGCTGGCCACGCAGGGCAGATGAATCGTTGTGGGAAAAACGGCGAAAACGGGCGCCACTGAGCAAGCCACCATCCAGCAGGGAGGCATGATTGAGGCGGTCGTGAAACACCGCATCGCCCTTGCCCAGCAAGGCGGTCATCACGCCCAGATTGGCCATATAACCGTTGGAAAACAGCAACGCTCTTTCACGACCGACATGATCGGCCAGCGCCTCTTCCAGTTGCTGATGGGGGCGTTGATGACCGCAGACCAGATGGGAGGCACCACTGCCGACACCCCAGCCTACCGCTGCCTCCTGAAAGGCGGTGATCACCGCCGGATCATTGGCCAGCCCCAGATAGTCGTTGCTGCAGAAATTCAGGTACTGACGCCCGTCCACCACCGCATAACGGCCACAGGGGCCGTCCTGAATCAAGGGGTGGCGGTAACGGTGCTGCTCATGGCGAGCCGCCAGGTCGGCGGCCAGATCGAAAGCCATGGCTCAATGTTCGGTGGCAGCGGGACGGCCGGTGTCCTTGTCCAGCACATGTTTGGCGGGGCGTTTGCCGCCGTCGTTCTGCGCCATGGCGTTATAGAACAGCCCGGCCTCTTCTGCCTGCTGCTCCGCCACCTGGGCCTTGATCACATCCTCATGGGCTTCGTCGGACGCTTCATGACGCAAATCCAGAGGATGAATGCCCAGGCGCTTGAACAATTGCTGATCGTGGTTGGCTTCCGGGTTGTCCGTGGTCAACAGCCGCTCGCCGTAGAAGATGGAGTTGGCACCGGCCAGGAAGCACAGGGCCTGGGCCTCATCGTTCATTTCCTGGCGGCCGGCGGACAGGCGCACATAGGATTGCGGCATCAGAATACGCGCCACCGCCACAGTGCGGACAAACTCGAACGGGTCCAGGTCATCCACCTCCGCCAGCGGTGTCCCTTCGATCTTCACCAGCATGTTGATGGGCACGGATTCCGGATGGTGCGGCAGATTGGCAAGCTGCTGCAGCAGACCGACCCGGTCATCGCGCTGCTCGCCCATGCCGACGATACCGCCACAGCACACCTTCATGCCGGCATCGCGTACATTGGCGAGCGTGGAGAGTCGGTCATTATAGGTGCGGGTGGTAATGACCTGGCCGTAGTATTCCGGCGAGGTATCCAGGTTGTGGTTGTAGTAATCGAGACCCGCGTCCGCCAACGCGTCCGCCTGGCCTTGATCCAGCATGCCCAGGGTCATGCAGGTTTCCAGACCCAGGGATTTCACCTGCCGCACCATGTCCAGCACATAGGGCATGTCTTTGTCGCGAGGGCTCCGCCAGGCAGCCCCCATGCAAAAGCGGGAGGCCCCCTTGTCGCGGGCCGCTTGCGCTTCTTCCACCACCCGCGCCACTTCCAGCAGCTTTTCTTTTTCCAGCTCGGTGTTGTAGTGACCGGACTGGGAGCAGTACTTGCAATCCTCCGGGCAGGCGCCGGTCTTGATGGACAACAAGGTGCTCACCTGGACGGCATTGGGATCGAAATGGGCCCGGTGCACATTGGCTGCCTGAAACAGCAAATCGTTGAACGGCAGGGCAAACAGGGCGTCGATCTCACTGCGTTTCCAGTCATGGCGTACAGCAACGTCAGAGGCTGGCGATTGGGCGGGGCTGGCGGTTGCGGGCATGCTTCTTCTCCATTCGGGAATTCAAGCAGGCTAGGGAGCAATATGACACCTGTCAACCTGATAGAGGCAACAAAAGTTTACTGCAGGCTTTTTTTTGATCAATCCTGCCGTTGCCTGTTCTGCGGACAAACCCAGAGCAACCAGGTATGTCCGTCCTGCCTGGTATTGCTGGCGCGCCTGGATGGCCCTCTGTGTCGATGCGGCTTGCAACATCCTGCTGGCAACGACGATGGAGGCATCCCCGCTCCGCTCTGTGGACGCTGCCTGCGTCAGCCTCCCCCCTTTACCGCCAGCCAGGCCCCTCTGCGCTACAGTTTCCCACTGGATCGACTAATTAGTCGTTACAAGTACCGCGGTGATCTGGTGGCGGAAAGAGGAATCGAACAGCTACTGGCAGACACTCCCTGCCCCTGGCCCGACATGGATGCCCTCTGCGCCCTGCCCGCACACTGGCGAAGGCGTTGGCAGCGGGGTTTCGACCAGAGCCAGCGACTGACCGATCGTCTCGCCGGCCTGTGGAAAATACCGTCCTTACCCGCACTGCAACGCCAACAATCAACCCCCATGCAGCAAGGACTCAGCCGTAGCCAGCGGCGACGCAATTTGCGTGGTGCCTTTGCCTGCACCCGGCCAGTCAGCGGGCTGAAGCTGGTACTGGTGGATGACGTCATGACCACCGGCAGCAGCGCCCGGGCCGCCAGTGAATGTCTGTTGCGCCATGGCGCCGCGGAAGTGCGGGTGTGGACCCTGGCACGGACTCCAGAGCGTTGAGACGCCTCTGAAAAAGGTCTCTTCTACTGTGGAAAGCGATACTTGCGTCGCGAATAACGGCGGTCCTGACGGCAGCTTCGCGATGCAAGTATCACTTCCCACAGAATCAGCTGCCCGGACTGTATTTCAACCGCCTGTTAGGCATAATGAATCCCTGTTCACGGAGGGATACCCATGAAAACAATAACAACCTTGATAACTCTGCTTTTACTAACAGCAGGCACCCTTGCCAGCCATGCCCATGCCGAAGATCGTTACAGCGGCGTCACCCTGATTCGCGGCACCGTTTTTTCAGTGGGCCGTGTCGACCCCACTGAAAACGTGGATACCGGTTTCTTTGTGGATGCCAACTACAGCAGCGTGGCCATCAACGCCGGCGTTGGCAGCAAGAAATTCGGCGATTCGCCGCTGCGCTCAGACCAGCGCGAGGACGACCTCTCCGAAGCTGATGGCGAACGGGTCAACAACGCCTATGCCGGCATCGGGTTCGGTCGCATCGTGCAGATCCAGTACGGCTACGGCAACCACGGCGACCTGCTGCGCTTCCGCTCCGATTTCAACTACCGCTCGGTGGTGGATTTCTTTACTGGAAAACGTACCCCCAAGGACCGCATGACCCTGGGCGACCGCATTACCTTCACCATTGCGGTGGAACAATACCAGGACAGTGACGAAGAGATTTTCGACAATGCCACCTGGGGTGTGGGTCTGTTGTTCTGAGCCAGCGATCAAGAAAGGATCATTGATGGAAGTACATATCGCCCAGGGACATAACCCGCCGCACAATATTCACGGCATCACCGTGATCATCGACGTGATCCGTGCGTTCACCACCAGCCACCATGCCTTCCGCAAAGGTCTGCGCTGCATCTGGCCGGTGGAGAACGCGGAACAGGCCTTTGCCCTGCGTGACGAGCACCTGCCCGACGCCTTGCTGGCCGGGGAAGTGGATGCCCTGCCGATCAAGGGATTTGATTTCGGCAACTCTCCCTGGGAAATCGATCAGGCGGACTTGCAGGACCGGGAATTGATTCTTCGCACCACCAACGGCGTGGCGGCCACCCTGAAAGCCCGGGACAGCAAGGAAGTGCTGGTTGCCGGGCTGGTGAATGCGCAAGCGACGGCCAACTATCTGCGCGAACAGAATCCACCCACCGTGGTGCTGGTGGCCTCTCATCCCACGGGCGATGAAGACGTGGCCTGTGCGGAATATATCCGCCATTTGTTGGGCGGCGAAGGCGTCAGCTATGCCATTGCCCGCGAACGCACCCTGAATGCCAGGGCCGCCAAAAAATTCTACGACGGCTCTCACCCCCGCCTGCGGCCCCAGGACATTGACGCTGCGGCGGCAAGCGAAGGCGACAACGCACTGATCATGCGAGTCAGCTTTGATCCTTTCCCCTGCATCACCGCCCACCCGGCTCCCTAGCAACCTGCTGACCCGGAACGTCAAGGTTTCCGCTCTTTTTGATCAATGCGGTGGGCCTGTCCGGCTTGTTACTGTTGAAACCACTTCAACAGACAGGACAGCCCCATGATCCAGTGGTCCGAACAACAACAGATGATCCAGAAGATGGTGCGCGATTTCGTGGAAAAGGAAATCGTGCCGCACCTGGATGACATCGAATACAACGGCGTGCCGCCCTACGACATCCTTCGCAAGCTGATAAAGACCTTCGGCATGGATGTGATGGCCCAGCAATCCTTCGAGAAACAGCTGGCCCGGGAGAAGGCCATTGCCGCCGGGGAAACCGTCGAGGAAAAGAAAAAGGATGGCCCTTCTGCCATGGCCGGCGAAGAGGCCGCCATGCGCATGATCCCCATTATCGAAATCTGCAAACATGCCCAAGGGCTTGTCACGGCCATGGGCGTGTCCATGGGTCTGGGCGGTGGCGCCATCATGAGCAAGGGCACCATCGAGCAGAAAGAACGCTGGGCACTGCCGCTGCTCACCCTGGAGAAGGTGGGCGCCTGGGCGATCTCCGAGCCCAATGCCGGCTCCGACGCCTTCGGACAGATGAAGACACTGGCCAAACGTGACGGCAATGGTGGCTACATCATCAACGGTAGCAAGACCTGGATCACCAACGGTCCCTACGCCGACACCATCATCCTGATCTGCAAGCTGGATGAGGAAGGGGTCCCAGCCGACCAGCGCAAGATCGTCTCCTTCATTCTCGACAGCGGCATGGAAGGCCTGGAGCAATCCAAACCCTTCAAGAAGATGGGCATCGGCTCCTCGCCCACCGGCGAACTGTTCCTGTCTGACGTCAAAGTGGGCCCCGACCGGCTGCTGGGCGGTAGTGAAGACGGCTACGGCCGCAGCGGCGCCAAGGGCACCTTCATGCAGGAGCGCGCCGGTGTCGCCGCCATGGCCCTGGGGATGGTAGAACGGGCGCTGCAACTGAGCACCCAATACGCCCACGACCGGGTCCAGTTCGGCCGAGCCATCGGTCAGAATCAACTTATCCAGCTCAAGCTGGCCAAAATGGAAGTGGCTCGCACCAACCTGCAGAGCATGGTGTTCCGCTATATCGAAATGACCGCCGCCGGCCAGCAGATGACCCTGGCCGAGGCCTCCGCCATGAAGCTATACGCCGCCCAGGCTGCCATGGAGGTGGCCACTGAAGCGGTACAGATCCATGGCGGCTACGGTTACATGCGCGAATCGCGTGTGGAACAGCTGATGCGCGACGCCAAGATCCTGCAGATCTACGCCGGCACCGACGAAATGCAGATCATCGCCATCGCCCGGGACTTGCTGGGCCGCGTGTAAGAGATTGACCATAAAGCCTGTAAGCTTTTGCCGGGTGCAATGTCAGCATATTGACCATCGCGCCCGGCAAAATGGTTTTTGTGGTCTTCATCACACTCTAAGTTTCAATATACACTCAACCATTATTCGTAGTAGGGGCTGATACATCAGTCTAGGTGGTTGAAATGTTAGTACGCTATAGGGCTGATTTCGCCGCAGTTGCCCTGGTGTTGGCGGTGTTTTCCATTCAACTGGGCCTGTTTTTCTATAGTGACGGCCTGACAACCTGGCTGGCCATGCTGGCCCTGTTACCGGTTCAGGTATCCTGTGGCGCCATCTGCCACAACCATCACCATGTCAATGTGTTCGTCAAAAAACCGCTGAACCGACTGTTCGAGTGCATCCTCTACCTCCAGACCGGCACCAGCCCCCTGAGCTGGACCCTGCATCATAATATCGGCCACCATAAGTACTATTTAGAGCCGGAACAGGATCCCTCGTCCTGGCAGCAAGCGGATGGCTCGCTGATGCCCCGCTGGCGTTATGTGCTTATCAATACGCTGAAGGTCTACCCGGAAATCCATCGTATCGGCAAGCAGCACCCCCAGCTTTACCGGCGCTTTCTCCGTCTGTTAGTACTTGCAAACATTCCGCTTCTGCTGGCGATGCTCCATGACCCACGCAACGCCCTGATCCTCTTCATTCTGCCCATGACGGCAATGCTGTTCATGCTGCTGGACAACACCTACGGCCAGCATGCCGGCACCGGTTTCGAGGACCATTATCACGCCTCGCGCAATGTGGAACTGAAACGCTACAATCTGCCGTCCTGGAATCTGGGCTACCACACGGCCCACCATATGCTGCCCGGGATTCACTGGAGCCAGCTGCCGGCATTACACGACAAGATCCGCCATCGCATCCCCGAGCACCTGATTACCGACAACATCCTGCTGCAGTGGGAACCCGCCCGCCAGCAACGAGGAGGATTGCCCTCATGATACGTGGCCTGCTTGTATGCCTGATCATGGGCTGCGCCGCCATGGCCCGTGCGCAGGACTGCTACTATTACTGGGTGCACCAGTGCATCGAAGTGGTCGATGCCAGCCAGAGACAGCTGCAGCAGTATGTGCTGATCTCCCCGGCGGTGAACTACCTGCAAGCTGAAGGCCAGCAATGCAGCGACGCGGTCACCGAGCGGCAGCAACCCATCGCCGTCGAACTGCTGGCCCGCTTCAACCAGGCTGCCAGCAAGATCAGCGCCTGCCGGACCCCCGTCACGGAACTGCCCGCCCGGGTGTATGACAAACCCCACCAGGCCACCTGGCACTACAACCGCAGCCGCAAGGCCAGCCCACAGAAAATCGTGATTCCCCTGGCGGATTTACCTGTCCTCTGATATTAAGCCTTGAAGATCACTGCCAATCGCTGCACATCCGGTTGGGTGTGCTATGATCGACGGGCTTTTTCTATCCGGGGCGAATAATGAAAACAATTAAAACTGCCGCGTTACTGATCTGCATCCTACTGCTCGCCAGCTGCCAGAATCTGCAGGGCGAACGGCAAGGGGATTACTATTTCTCTCCCGCCGGCGCCTATATTCTGGACATGAGCATCAACACCTTCCGGGGTGAAGTGGTGCTTGATGAACGCTGCGACCGCCATGGTGGCTCAACCACCTTCTGGGACGGCAGTGGCCGTCTTTTCCGTGTGGACTACCTGAGCGCGGAAAACCATCCGATGATCCAGGCACCGCGGTTTGCCTCGGATCTGACCCTGCTCAACCTGACCCTGAACAGTTACTTGCGTGAGGTGGTGGCCAAGGCCCCCATGATCACCAGTGCCGAAGCCTCTTACCGGGAATTCCTGGAAGACGCCGATCCCCGTGCTCTGTTCGCCATCATTGGTATCAATGTGGATGCCGCCCAGGTGAAAGACAGCGAGGTGGAAAGCGGCACGTACTACTATGGTTTCATGCTGTTCAAGCGTGGCGACCGCATCTATGTGCTGCAGCACCGCCAACCGGTACTGATGCCTGAAAAAATGAAGGCTGTGCTGCTGAATCTGGCCGACGGCATGGAAATTCCCGGCCGCGTCCGCGACGACACGGATATGGAAAAGCTGCGCCGGCTATTGAAGAAAATGGCCCCGGGCGGCACCGATGGTGATCCGGTCCGACTGTGCGAACCCGCCTGAGAACATTAGCCAGTTGGAAGTTGCAACGAGCAACAGGCTTGGTGTGTACTGGATAGGCAGAACCCCGCGCTTCATGACAATGGCGCGGGTCCTATGCACTTCGGGAAACAGCACCCAAAACTGACTTTTGGGTTTTCGCTGTTAACTATTCACTATTAACTATTAGCTGCTGCTATGACTTCCCTGACAACACAGAGCTGCGAAGCATGCCGGGCTGACGCACCCCGGGTAACCGACCAGGAACGCCAAGAGCTGCATCCTCAAATCCCTGAGTGGATTCTGGTAGAGGAAGACGGCATCGAGAAACTGCAACGGCATTTCTCGTTCAAGAATTTCGTCGACGCCTTGGCTTTTACCAATCAGGTTGGCGAGCTGGCCGAAAAAGAGGGCCATCACCCGGCCATCCTCACCGAGTACGGCAAGGTGACGGTGACCTGGTGGACCCACAAAATTGGCGGTCTGCACCGCAATGACTTTATCAGCGCAGCCAAGACCGACGCGCTTTAAGCACGAGCTACGCTTTTGGATAGTGGCGGCGTGAGAAGTTCCCGGCTTCCCTTTCACCGTCAAACATGGGCCAGGCTCACTCGGTTAGGCGTTGAAGTTTGAGGCTTGCCGCTTGAAGCTCTCTTTGACCATTTCCTCCACCGCCATGATCAAAACGGCTTGCGGCAACCGTCCCGGCCTTTGCTAGCATTCTTCTCAACCGAAGGAGAAACAGCATGGCCCTTTCCGAAGAACAGAAAACCCTGATCAAAGCCGCTAGCGACAAGACCTTTCCATTTGTGGAGCGCTGCGGGGTAAAGACCCTGGATGTGGAACGAGGTTACTGCAAGATGGTGATGCCTTTTGAGCCCAACATTAATCATGTTGGCATCATGTATGCGGGCGCCCTCTACACCATCGCCGAACTGCCCGGCGGGGTGATCTACCTGACGTCCTTCGACACCAAGCGTTGCTACCCCATCGTCAAGGACATGTCGATCCGCTTCCGTCGCCCGGCTACCACCGATATCACAGTGGAGGTCACCCTCAGCGAGGAAGAGATCGCACGCATCGAAAAGACCACCGAAGAGGTGGGTAAATGCGACTTCGAATGGGACGTGGAATTGAAAGACGCCAATGGCGAGGTGGTTGCCATCACCCATAACGTCTATCAGATGCGCAAGATCGGCGGGTGAATCGAGTTAAAAGTGCAAAGTTGAAAGTTACAAAGCGCGGGCAAGGGTAATGCCACATGACAAAGGCGATGCCCGCGCTCCAAGAAAGGCTTATCAACCCACCTGCAATGAACGCGGCCACCCAGATTTCAGAGCAAGATCAGGTAGTTCGCGTTTCAACTTTTAACGTTCAACTCGGTTTGTTATTCCGCCTGCTCACAGAAGCCGTTCGGCCCCATATTGACGGTGGTTGAGCATTGCCACTCCAGCCCACGCACCCCACCTTCCACCGGCCAAGTGGTCAGTTCATGGCCCTCCAGACGGCCAGCGAGCTCCAGCTTCAGCATGCCCTCGCGGAGCATATAGGCCCGTTTGATACGCTGATCCACCACCTGCTCAGGCGCAATCTCCATATCATTCAGGCTGCCCGGCCACTTGCCGCTGGACAGGTAGTACTCACTGATCCGCATGCGCAGCACCGACACGGTACTGAATGCTTGTGATAGAGAGGCCCGATCCCGGCTAGTGCTGAAAAGCTGCCAGGTTTTCCGGTCGATACCTGGCGGCGGCTCGTCCTTGTGCTGCGGACCACTTGCCTGCGATTTCTCGGGAATCGGCACCCGCCGGGCCAGGGCATCAATATCAGCTTCGTAACGCGCCCGCAGCGTGCAGCGCGAACCACTCCAGCGCCGCCCCTGCAGCGAGGGCTTTTCTTCCTGCAACTGGCTTAGATAGGCATCCCGGAGCAGGAATTCAGACCGGTCCTGCTGTTTGTAGGCCAGCTTACGTTTCTGATAATCATCGGTAGCAGCAATAACGCTCAGCAAGCTGACATGCAGCTCTTCTGTCATCATCTGCAAGGCCCGGTCGCAGACCTGCTGCTCGCTCTCCCCCTCCCCGGCCCGCTCCACCTTGGCCAGAGCCAGTGACACAGCGATTACAGGTGCACCCCACACCAGCAACAGGACCGCTATAACAGTGCGCACTCTATTTCCCCTTGGGACCTCAAGCTATAACGCGATTGAATATTTTATCTGTGCTGAACCCAACAGCCCGCCTCCAAAGCCCCGGCGCTGCACCTGCAACGCAAACCAGACAAGCCCCTGATTCGCGTTGCAGCTTCAAGCTTATCGCTCTCTTACTTCCTGCTGAATTCCTGCACCGCGTCGATAAAGACACCCGCATTGGCAGGGTCCACCTGCGGCGTAATGCCGTGCCCCAGGTTGAAAATATGCCCGGGGTGATCACCGAAATCCGTCAGGATGCGTTTTACTTCCGCACGGATGGCATCCGGAGACGCATACAGCACCGCCGGGTCCATGTTGCCCTGCAGGGCCACCTTGTTGCCGACGCGGCGACGGGCTTCGCCGATGTTGATGGTCCAATCCAGGCCCAGGGCATCACAGCCACTCTCCGCCATGGACTCCAGCCACAGCCCACCGTTCTTGGTGAACAGGATCACCGGCACCTTGCGGCCTTCGTGGTCACGAATAAGGCCATCGACGATTTTCTTCATGTATTTCAGGGAAAACTGCTGGTAGGCCTCGGCGGACAGGGCCCCACCCCAGGTATCAAAGATCTGTACTACCTGGGCCCCATGACGAATCTGGGCATTCAGATACGAGGTGACCGATTGGGCCAGCTTATCCAGCAGGGCATGAGCCAACTCTGGCTGGCTGTAGACCATGGCTTTGAGATGACGGAAGTCCTTGCTGGAGCCGCCCTCAACCATGTAGGTCGCCAGAGTCCAGGGGCTACCGGAAAAGCCAATCAGGGGAATCCGGCCATTGAGAGCCCCACGAATGGTGCTGACCGCCTTCATCACATAACCCAGATCGCTTTCCGCATCGGGAATCGGTAACGCCGCCACGTCTTGTTCGGTGCGCACCACCTTGCGGAATTTCGGCCCTTCTCCGGTCTCGAAATACAGCCCCAGGCCCATGGCATCGGGAATGGTGAGGATATCGGAAAACAGAATGGCGGCGTCCAGCGGGTAACGCTCCAGCGGCTGCAAGGTGACCTCGCAAGCCAGGTCCGCATTCCGGCACAGATCCATGAAAGAGCCGGCATGCTCGCGGCTGGCCCGGTATTCCGGCAAATAGCGCCCGGCCTGGCGCATCATCCACACCGGTGTCTGATCCACAGGCTCGCGGTTGAGGGCACGGAGAATACGGTCGTTTTGTAGAGGAGCGAAAGTCATGTGGGTTCCTTTGGAAACGCTCCACGCATCACGCTGCACGCAACACGCGAAAATCAAAAAATCCTCAATATCATATAGAAAAAGGGCCTGCAAAAGCAGGCCCTGATGTTGCGTGTCGCATGCACCGTGTTGCGTGCTACGTCAATCACACATCCAGATAATCGAGAATGCCCTTGGCCGCTTCACGCCCTTCCCAAATGGCGGTTACCACCAGGTCAGAGCCGCGAACCATATCGCCACCGGCAAAGATCTTCTCGTTGCTGGTCTGGAACGGGAATTCCTGTTCTTCAACAGCCTGAACACGGCCGGAATCATCAGTCGCCACATTCTTCGGCTCGAACCAGTCCGCCGGGCTGGGACGGAAACCGAAGGCCACGATGACCGCATCCGCCGGTAGAATTTCCTCGCTGCCAGGGATCGGTTCGGGACGACGACGACCATTGTTGTCTGCCTCGCCCAGCTTGGTTTCCACCACTTTCACGCCAGTGACCTTGCCATCTTCACCCACGACTTCAATGGGCTGACGGTTGAACAGGAACTGGACGCCCTCTTCCTTGGCGTTCGCCACTTCCTTGCGGGAACCAGGCATGTTCTCTTCGTCACGACGGTAGGCGCAGACCACGCTGCCAGCCTGCTGGCGAATGGAAGTGCGGTTACAGTCCATAGCGGTATCACCACCACCCAGCACCACAACACGCTTGCCCTTCATGTCGATGAAGTCAGCCGGGTCTTTCTCAAAACCCAGGTTGCGGTTGGCATTGGCCACCAGGAACGGCAGCGCTTCGTGCACACCATCCAGATCCTCACCTGGGAAACCACCCTTCATATAGGTGTAGGTGCCCATGCCCATGAAGACGGCATCGTAGTCGGCAAGCAGTTCATCAATGGTAATGTCCTTGCCCACCTCCACGCCCAGGCGGAATTCCACGCCCATGCCTTCAAACACTTCACGGCGCTTGGCCATGACCGGTTTTTCCAGCTTGAACTCAGGAATGCCGAAGGTCAGCAGACCGCCGATTTCCTCGTAACGATCGAAGACTACCGGCTTCACACCGCTGCGTACCAGCACATCTGCACAGCCGATGCCGGCGGGGCCGGCACCAATCACGGCGACCTTCTTGTCAGTCCACACCACCTTGGACATATCCGGACGCCAACCCATAGCCAGGGCGGTGTCGGTAATGTATTTCTCGGTGGCACCGATGGTGACTGCACCAAAGCCGTCATTCAGGGTACAGGCCCCTTCACAGAGACGATCCTGCGGGCATACGCGACCACAAACTTCCGGCAGGGAGTTGGTCTGGTGACTCAGCTCCACTGCTTCCATCAGGTTGCCCTCACTGATCAGCTTCAACCAGTTAGGGATGTAATTATGGACAGGACACTTCCACTCACAGTACGGATTGCCACAGTGCAGGCAACGGTGCGCCTGATGCTCCACTTCCCGTGTGTCGTACGGGTGGTAGATTTCCTCGTACTTGTGTTTGCGGTCGTCAATGTCCTTTTTCTTCGGATCGTGCCGGGGCACGTCGAGAAACTGGAAGTTATTGCTCAAACGTTCAGCCATGGTCTCCCCCGTTATGCCGGATTGGCACGCGTGCTCTTGAGCAGGTTTTCCAGGCTTGCAGCCTTGGGCTTAACCAGCCAGAACTTGCGGCTCATGGCATCAAAGTTATCCAGAATGTACTGGCCCCATTCGCTGCCGGTCTCTTGCACGTAATCGGAGATCACGCCACGCAGGTGGCTGCGGTGAGACTCGGTAGCTTCGGAACTGATGCGATGCAATTCGATCAGTTCCGGGTTGATGCGGTCGAAGAAATCATTGTCCTCGTCCAGTACAAAGGCGAAACCACCGGTCATGCCGGCACCGAAGTTGTGCCCGGTGCGACCCAGCACGGTGATGGAACCGCCGGTCATGTATTCACAGCAGTGATCGCCAGCGCCTTCCACCACGGCGTGGGCGCCGGAGTTACGTACCCCGAAGCGCTCGCCAGCGGTACCCGCAGCCATCAACTTGCCGCCGGTAGCACCGTACAGACAGGTGTTACCGATAATGGCCGTTTCCTGGCTCTTGAACGGGCTGCCATTGGGCGGACGAATCACCAGCTTGCCACCGGCCATGCCCTTGCCCACGTAATCGTTGGCATCACCTTCGATGTACATGTGCAGGCCACCGGCGTTGAACACACCGAAGCTCTGCCCGGCGGTACCGGTGAAGCGCACCTTGATCGGCGCGCTGTCCATGTCCAGGTTGCCGTGACGCTTGGCGATTTCGCCGGACACCCGGGCCCCCACGGAACGATCACAGTTAGTGATCTCGTAGTGGAAGGAGCCGCCGGACTTGCTGTCGATGGCCGTCAGCATGTCCTCAACCATTTTCTGGTTCAGCACCGCCTTGTCGAACGGCTCATTGCGGCTGACCTGGCAGTGGGTAGGCTTGTCTGCGGGCACCAGATCATTGCGCAGGATCGGCGTCAGATCCAGCTTGCCCTGACGCACGGTTTCGCCTTCCAGCACTTTCAGCAAGTCGGTGCGGCCGATCAGCTCGGGAATGCTCTTCACACCCAGCAGCGCCAGCAACTCACGGACTTCCTTGGCCACGAAGGTGAAGTAGTTGATCAGCAGTTCCGGAGCACCAATAAAGTGCTCCTTGCGCAGGTCTTCACGCTGGGTCGCCACACCGGTGGCGCAGTTGTTCAGGTGACAGATACGCAGGTACTTACAGCCCAGCACGATCATCGGCACAGTACCGAAACCGAAGGACTCGGCACCCAGGATAGCGGCCTTGATCACGTCCAGGCCGGTCTTCAGGCCACCATCGGTCTGCAGACGGATCTTGTCGCGCAGATCATTGCCACGCAGGGCCTGATGGGCTTCCGCCAGGCCCAGCTCCCAGGGGGAGCCGGCATAGCGGATGGAGGTCAGCGGGCTGGCCGCGGTACCGCCGTCGTAACCGGAAATGGTGATCAGGTCCGCGTAGGCCTTGGCCACACCGGAAGCCACGGTACCCACACCGGGCTCGGACACCAGCTTCACGGACACCTGGGCGTCCGGGTTGACCTGCTTGAGGTCGAAGATCAGCTGGGCCAGATCCTCAATGGAGTAGATATCGTGGTGCGGTGGCGGCGAAATCAGGGTTACGCCGGGCACGGAGTGACGCAGGCGCGCGATCAGCGCATTCACCTTGCCACCGGGCAGCTGACCGCCCTCGCCGGGCTTGGCGCCCTGGGCCACCTTGATCTGCAGCACCTCGGCGTTGACCAGATAATGCGGGGTCACACCGAAACGGCCGGAAGCAATCTGCTTGATCTTGGACACCCGCTCGGTGCCGTAGCGGGCCGGATCTTCACCACCCTCACCGGAGTTGGAGCGACCGCCCAGACGGTTCATGGCGGTGGCGATGGCCTCGTGGGCCTCCGGGCTGAGAGCACCGAGGGACATGCCCGCGGAGTCAAAGCGCAGCAGGATGTTCTCCAGCGGCTCCACCTGCTCCACATCAATGGCTTCCACGTCATCGCGCAGGGCAAAGAGATCACGCAGGGTGGCCACCGGGCGCTTGTTGACCAGTTCGGCATACTCTTTGTAGGCGTCGTAGTCACTGTCCTGGGTAGCCCGGTGCAGGGCATAGATCACGTCCGGGTTGAAGGCGTGATATTCCTTGCCGTGGATGTACTTGAGAATACCGCCGGCATCGATGGGCTTGCGCTGCTTCCAGGCATCCTTGGCCAGGCTCTTCTGGTCCGCTTCGAAATCCTCGAAGCTGGCACCCTGGATACGGCTGGGCACACCACGGAAACACAGATCCACCACATCGCGGGCAACGCCCACGGCTTCGAACAGCTGAGCGCCGCGGTAGGACGTAATAGTGGAGATCCCCATCTTGGAGAGGATCTTCATCAGGCCCTTGTTGATGCCCTTGCGGAAGTTCTTCTGCAGCTCCACCGCATCGCCGAGCAGTTCGCCGGAGCGCACCATGTCGGAGATCACGTCATAGGCAAGGTACGGGTAGACGGCAGTGGCGCCGAAGCCGAACAGCACAGCAAAGTGATGGGAATCACGGGCGGTAGCCGTTTCCACGATGATGTTGGCGTCGGAGCGCAGACCTTTTTCGGTCAGGTAATGGTGCACGGCACCAGTGGCCATCAGGGCGTGGATGGTCAGCTGATCCTGGGCGATACCGTGGTCGGTAAGCACCAGAATGACCTTGCCATCACGGACTGCCTGGGCGGCCTGCTCGCAAAGATTTTCCACCGCCTGACGCAGGCCGATCTGTGGGTCGTAATGCAGGCTCAGCTTGGCCACATCGTACCCGGGACGATCGATCTTCATCAGGTTGGTGAATTTGGAATGAGACAGCACCGGGGTGGACAGAATCGCCCGGTCGGCATGATCCGCTGTTTCTTCGAACACATTCCGCTCGGCGCCCACACAGGTTTCCAGGCTCATCACGATCGCTTCGCGCAGCGGATCGATGGGCGGGTTGGTCACCTGAGCAAACTGTTGGCGGAAGTAGTCGTACAGGGAACGCTCGCGACGGGACAGCACCGCCATGGGCGTATCATCGCCCATGGAGCCGGTGGCTTCCTGGCCGGATTCTGCCAGCGGGCGAAGCACCTGATCGCGCTCTTCAAAGCTGATCTGGAAAAACTTCTGGTAGCTGAGCAGATCCTGTTGATCCACCTCGTCGGTACGCTCCACTTCGTGGTCGTAATCCGCTTCGATACGCAGGGCGTTGCCTTTCAGCCAGTCCCGATAGGGGTGGCGCACCTTGAGACGGTTGTCGATGTCCTTGGTGTGCAGCACTTCACCGGTTTCGGTATCAATGGCCAGGATCTGGCCCGGCCCGACCCGACCCTTGGCCACCACGTCTTCCGGCTTGTAGCCGTAAACGCCGATTTCTGAAGCCAGGGTAATAAAGCCGTTCTTGGTCACTACCCAGCGGGCCGGACGCAGACCGTTACGGTCGAGCATACAAACCGCGTAACGGCCGTCGGTCATTACCAGGCCGGCAGGGCCATCCCAGGGCTCCATGTGCATGGAGTTATATTCGTAGAAAGCCCGCAGATCGGAATCCATGGTTTCCACGTTCTGCCAGGCCGGCGGGATCATCATGCGCACGGCGCGGAACAGATCCATGCCGCCAGCCAACAACACTTCCAGCATGTTATCCATGCTGGAAGAGTCGGAGCCGGTGCGGTTAACCAGCGGGCTCAACTCTTCCAGACCGGGCAACAGTTCATTTTCGAACTTGTTTTCCCGGGCCAGTGCCCAGTTACGGTTGCCCTGTACGGTATTGATTTCCCCGTTGTGAGCCAGATACCGGAACGGCTGGGCCAGCGGCCACTGCGGCGAGGTATTGGTGGAGAAGCGCTGATGGAACACCACAATGGCGGTTTCCATGGCACTGTCACCCAGGTCCGGGAAGAACGCCGGCAGGTCCACCGGCATCATCAGACCCTTGTAGGAAATCACCGAGGCAGACAGGGAGCAGACGTAGAAGTAGCCATCGCTCTCCAACGCCTTCTCCGCATGACGACGGACAAAGAACAGGCGGCGGTTAAGCTCCTGCTCGGTATTGCCGTCAGCTGCCACCAGCACCTGCCAGAAGCCGGGCAGAGAGGCACGGGCCAGATCACCGAGACAGGCGTCGTCGGTGGGCACTTCGCGCCAGCCCAGCACCTGCACGTCCTGCGCTTCCAGGGCCGTATTGATGGCGGCTTTCTGCTGTTCCGCCTGGTCGGCATCCGGGTGGGTAAAGATCATCCCCACGCCATAGTTGTCCGGCAGACTAATGGATTGAGCTTCCGCAACCTTGCGGAAGAAAGAATCGGGTTTCTTGAGCAACAGACCGCAGCCATCACCGGTTTTTCCATCGGCATTAATGCCGCCCCGGTGAGTCATACATGTCAGTGCTTCGATGGCCGTTTGCAAAAGCTCGTGGCTGGCGTTGCCCTCCATATGGGCAATCAGACCAAAACCACAGTTGTCCCGGAATTCTCCGGGCTCAGTGAGCCCCCGCACCAGCGTTGAGTTCTGCTGCATCAAAACCTTTCCTCTTGAAATTCAGAGACTTACAGAAGGCGAATGGCGTCAGGATAGTGGTGACGGCAAAAAAGGGATATGCATTCTACACATTGCGCCCTTGGGCGACAAATTGAACAGTCACCCAAGGGGTATTTTCGTTTTCAAAGTTCGCTGCGAATGTCGGCTATATTGCGGGGAAATGGGCCTGCAGAGCGCAACTTTGCAGGTAACGTCGACTTTGCATCCAGTGCCGCCTGACGGCTGGAATAGTCCCCGGAAAGCACTAGATAGACCGCTTTTCCGTTACGCTCGGCGCGATAATATGCCCCCTTGCGCTCCAGCTGGTCCAGCACCCCGCGAGCATTTGCCTCCTGGCTGGTCACGGTAATCTGCAGGAACCAGCGGCTATCATCCAGCGTTGCCAACCAGTCTTCCCGCTGGTAGCCCAATTCCGCATCCAGGCCGCTCAGAGCCGGCTCGCTGGCGGGCACTGTATCTGGTTCGGCAGGCATTTCCTGCGATTGCTCTTCCTGTTTCGGCTCTGGCGACGCCGCCTCCGCAGACTCCTGTGCCACACGCACTTCCGGCTCCTGCCGGGCAGGCGCTGACTGCATGACCGGATCCGTTACCGGCGTCAAGGACACACTTCCAGCATCACCATCCGTCTTTGGATCAGGCTCGGGATCCTGGCGATCGGGAAGGTCTTCCAGTCTGGCAACGGGCTCCATGGATGACGCCAACGGGCGAGTCTGAGGCTCTTGGGCTTCGGCAGCAGCACCTTCTTCAGCGCCGGATTGCTCCGGAACCGGAAGGGCAAGCTGACGAGATTCTCCCTGCCCGGAGCCGTCATCGCTACCGCCGGAGAAAACCGACCAGATGATGACCACCACGGCCAGAAGACCAACCACTGCCGCCACGTGGCGCCATGGTGGAGTCACTGCGGCACGCCGCTCCTGCTCGCCATCCTCATGATCATCGCCAGTCTCAGCAAAACTCTCGGCCTCATCATCAGCTGCGGATGAAAAAAGATGAAACTCTTCCTGCGAGCCCTCATCAACCGGGCGAGATGCAAATACGGCAGCGGGTTCGGAGTCATCCTCCTCTTCAGCAGCAGCGGACATCATCACCGGGGCGCCGACTTCACCGTTACTCAGCAACTCAATCAACCGGGCAATATTGCCGTCACTGTCATGACGGAGACGCTCCGCCTGGGCCTCATCCAGCTCCAGCCCCAGCACAAACCAAGCAAAATCCTGAATATCATCAGCAACCAGCGAAGGCAGATCGAGCACATCGTCCAGGGCCAGATCCGCCCCCTTCAGTTTTTCCACTGTGCCGGGCAAGCCACCGAACAGATAACCCAGGCGGGCGCCCAGTTTCTGCTTAAGGGCGGCCATGGTTGCAATCGCCTCATCCAGCAGATCTTCGCTGTTATCCACTACTACCAGAATCCGGCTGTCAGCCAGGGTTTCCCGAAGTTTGTCAGGCAGTGCAGCCCGGTCAATATCGAAGTGCCGCAGTAGGGACTCGACGACCACATTGGCATTATGTTCAGCCGCGCCATCAATCCGGACGATCTCCATGTCACCAAGCAACGCCATCACCGTGTGACCAAGCAAGGTAGACACGCCGCTACCACTATCCCCTTCCAGCGCCACCACGGAACCCAGGCCAGCATGGGCAGTCAGCGCATCCAGATAATCGCCCCGGGATGCACCACTGAAAAAACGATCATCATCATGTTCCACAAAAAGCCTCCAGCGTCTGCCGTAATGCCACTGCATCATAGTCTGCTGTGACCACAGCCTCACCCAGCTGCCTCAGCAACACAAGACGAAGCCGACCATTCTGCACTTTCTTGTCCAGTGCCATCAGGTCAATGAACTGATCCGGGGTCATCCCCGGGGGAATCGTGACCGGCAGCTGCCACTGCGCCAACACACCCGCAAGACCTGGCTCCAGCGCCGCATCCACCCAGCCAAGCCTGACCGACATATGCACCGCCATCAGCATGCCAACGGCTACCGCTTCACCGTGGAGCCACTGACTATAGCCCGTGGCCGTTTCTATGGCATGGCCGAAGGTGTGGCCCAGATTCAGCAGGGCGCGGTTACCCTGCTCGGTTTCATCATCGGCCACCACCTGCGCCTTGTTCTCACAACTGCGATAGATGGCTTCGGATAATGCCTCATTGTCTCTGGACAACAGCTTGTCATTGTTGGTTTCCAGCCAGTGGTAAAAATCCGGATCGCGAATCAGGCCATACTTGATCACTTCCGCATAGCCTGCCGCCAGTTCACGTTGCGGCAGGGTGGCCAGCACATCAGTGTCTATCAACACCAAGCGCGGCTGATGGAACGCGCCAATCATGTTCTTTCCACGGGGGTGATTGACCGCGGTTTTGCCACCCACAGAGGAATCTACCTGGGCCAGCAACGTGGTAGGCACCTGAATAAAGTCCACCCCGCGCTGATAACAGGCCGCCGCGAAACCGACCATATCTCCGATCACACCACCACCCAGCGCAATCAGGGTGGTGGTGCGCGAATGGCGCCTGGCCATCAGAGCATCAAAAATACTCTCCAGGGTTTCCAGGTTCTTGAACTTTTCCCCGTCCGGCAGGACCAGGGTATCGCACTGGGAGGCAGCAAAATGTCGGGTCAAACGTTCCAGATACAGCGGGGCAATGGTCTCATTGGTAATGATCATTACCTGATTGCCGCGCACCTGCTCGGCAAGGGGAAAGGTGTCGAGCAAGCCGGCACCGATATGAATCGGGTAACTACGCTCGGCCAGGGCCACCTGAAGTGTTCGCATTGGGTCTCCGACAGACATTTGGTTCGATGCAAGGGCAAGGGGGGATCGAGTCATTCTTGCAGACAGGGTGAGGCGTCGCTAAACATGCCACCACCCAGTCGCGATGCGAACATCGCCTCTCACGACCACATTATCCTTGCCGGTGAGACACCAAACAAGCCAACACGTCATCCGCCACCTTTTTCAGGTTTCCTGAGGCCGTGGATACCACGTGATGAGACACCTGTCTGTAGAGAGGGTCCCGCTCGGCAAACAACGCCTCCAGCTTGGCGCGCGGGTCCGCCGTTTGCAGCAGAGGGCGATTCTTGTCATTGCGGGTACGGGCAAGCTGAACGTCCACAGGGGTCCAAAGATAGACCACGCAGCCGCGATCATGAAGCATATCCCGATTTTCGGGCGTCACCACGACACCACCACCAGTGGCCAACACGATACCGTTCTGACGGGTGAGCTCGTCAATCGCTTCCTGCTCACGGCGGCGAAAACCGGCCTCGCCTTCCATATCGAAGATCCACGGGATATCTGCTCCCGTCTTTTCCTCAATAACCCGATCAGAATCGAAGAAGGGATAATCCAGTATCTGGGAAAGGTGGCGACCCAGGGTGCTTTTCCCAGCACCCATGGGGCCAACCAGTATCAGAGAGGGGTTAGTCGTCTTGGTCACCGATTCGCCAAAGCATCCTTCATCAGCCTAGGAGTAATAAAAATCAACAACTCCTGCTTGTCATCCACTTTTGTAGTTCGACTAAACAACTTACCAATCCAGGGCAAGTCACCCAGGAACGGCGTTTTCGCAACAGAATTTCTTTTCTCCTGCTGAAAAATACCACCAAGAACAACTGTCTCGCCATCACTCACCAAAACAGAGGTCTCGACTCGATTTGTGTCGACCACCGGCGTATCCGCTACAAAACCACTTATCGCATCATTGAACACTTTCAGAGTCATTATGATATTGCCATCCGGAGTGATGTGAGGAGTTACCTCCAAACGAAGCTCCGCATCGATAAATGCCACCGCTGTCGCACCAGAGGATGTCGCCTTTTCATAAGGAACTCGCTGGCCAGCAGCGATAACAGCCGGCTGCTGATCCGCTGTCAAGACCTTGGGCGTGGCCACAAGCTCACCATGACCTTCAGCCTCCAGAGCGGACAATTCAAGCTCAATCAACCCGGACGCCAAAGAGGTAAAGCCGACAGCAAAACGAGATGCCTCGCTAGACTCAACCCCCAAATCAACGATCAGATCATTATTGGTATCTACATTGAACTCTTCAATTTCACCAAGAGAGCCATCGTCATCACGATCAATATTGGCATAATGAAGCTGGCGAAGACTGGTTAGACGGCCGGAGAACATTGAAGTTTCACCTTCATTCGCCAGCTGAGAACCATCATAGCCAAGCCCGCCCCAGCGAACACCGAATTCTTTAGAGACATCATTTGAAGCCACAACCACTCTGGCCTCAATCAGCACCTGCTGCACAGGGATATCCAACTGCTCAATAAGATCACCAATATCATTCAGTCTGGCCTGGGTATCCTGAATAATGAGGGTATTGGTTCGCTTATCAACAACCACAGAACCACGCTCACTGAGCAAAGAGCCCACTTCTTTGTCGGCACCACTGATCAAGGTTTTAATTTCAGCGGCATTCGCATAATTCACATTTACATACTGCGTACGCAAAGGTGCCAAAGAGGCAATCTGCTTTTGACTTTCCAGCTCAAGCTGCTCACGAGCTGCAATTTCGTCTGCAGGCGCCACAAGCAAAACGTTACCCACTTTGCGCTTATCAAGACCTTTGGTTTTAAGTATCAGCTCCAGTGCCTGATCCCAAGGAACATTTTGCAACCGCAAAGTGATGCGACCATCCACCGTATCCGAAGCGACCAAGTTAAGTCCGGTAAAATCAGCAATCAACTGAAGCACTGAGCGAACCTCAATATCCTGAAAGTTCAGTGAAAGCTTCTCTCCTGTGTACTCAAACGCATCCTGTTTTTTCCTTTCAGCCGCATCGTTGGAAACAGGCTTCACATTAATACTGAAAAGCTCGTCAGCCTGATAAGCCAAATACTCCCACGCCCCTGAAGACTGAATCTCAATAGTTGTAGATCCATCTAACGCCTTAGTTTCAACTAACTTTACCGGGGTTGCGAAATCGGTAACATCCAGCTTCCTTACCAGCTCATCCGATACACCTGCACCGACAAAGCGAGCAACAATTTTATCGCCACTTTCTTGTACATCTACCGGGATCGACGCCTGAGACAACTTAACGAGCACACGGCCCTCACCATCATCTCCCCTGCGAAAATCAACCCCGGTCACAGCCGCCTCAGCGTCAGCAACAACATCAGAAGCAGTACCGACTCCCCCTGACCCGGCAGGCAAATTGTCACCGATCAAAACAACCAAGGTGTCGCCATCTACATTCGTCGAGTAACCCGCCAAGGAATCCAGATTGAAAATCAATCTCGTACGATCTTTTGCCTCAACGATGGTGACGCTGCGAACATTGCCTGCCCCCATATTTTGACGTTTTTCATCAACAACGCTATCAGCCCCGATTAAGTCGAGAGCGATACGCGCTGGCTTTTCTATACCGTAACCTTTTACCTCAGGCACAGCTCCGCTGAATGTCAGGCGCACCTCAAGACTATCACCAGATAGAGCATTGGCCTGAACCGACTTAAGAGTGCTTGCCTGGGCAGAGGATAAAGCCCCGAACAGAAGAACAGAAAGGAAAAACCCCGTCACACGCCGGGACATACCATTTTTTGTTTTAAAATCTATATTTATCATCATTGATCCCCAGCGATCATTATTCAGCAATAGAGACGGAGTTGGCGCGCTCTACCCAGCCATCTCGTCCATCTGGAACGATTTCCACAAGCTGAACTTTCGTTTCACTGACAGCCTGCACTTCACCGAAATTTTTCCCTAAATAACTGCCTGGCCTCACTCGCGTAACAGCCCCACCTGGATCAGCGATGAGCGCTTCAAGCTCCCCGCCAGGCCGGGAAATCGTACCAACCATTGTCAAGGCGTCCAGAGAGAAACGCTCCAAGTACTCTCTTGGCCTTCCCATGTCAGGCTCCACATTGCGCCCGTCGGGAATAAACGCTCCAGTTTCGTCTACCGGCTTACTGAACGGTGACCGAAGTTTATGTGCGGCATATGAATAAGTCGCAATTGGCTTGAATTCGGGTGGCGGCTCTATTCTCCCTCTGGGACGAGCTTTGATTTCTTCAAGTCGAGACTCCAAGCCCTGCAGCCCGCTTCCGCCGCTACATCCTGCAAGACCAAAGGCAGCAAAAATCGCCACACTGAAAGCTATTAACTTACGCATACCCCACCTATTTATTTTTACCTGCGGAGGCATTCTTTGTGACAGCCCCGTCATTGCTGGAATAGCGATAAGTTTTCGCTGTGACATCTAGGCGGAGAAGGCCAAGAGAAGCCATCTCTTTTTCTTTGCCCTTCCCCTCATCAGGAACAGATATAGAAAAATCATGCAGCGTCACGATTCTGGGCAACCCGGAAACACCAGAAACAAAAGCGCCAAAGGAATGATAGTCGCCGATAGCGGTGACCTTGATTGGGAGCTCTGCATAGAACTCCTGCTCAACCTCATCTTCCAGTTTTATCTCTTCAAACTCCAAGCCACTACCGAGACCTGTGTGAGTGATATCTTCAAGAAGACCGGGAACCTCAGTTTCTTTGGGCAGCTGCTTGAGCAACGCCCCAAAAGTCTGCTCCATATCGACGAGCTGCGCCCTGAACTGATCCAGATTATGGGCTTCAAAAGCTTTTTTCTCATAGCTCTTCAATAACGATATTTCTTCGTTTCGCTGTTGCTCTAACAGCTGGTTCGCATCTGCGATAAAGAAAAAATACCCCAAACCCAAAACAACCAATAAGACAAGAGTAGCCACACCCGCTTTAGCCGGTGCTGGCCAGCCCCCTACATTTTCAAAATCAAGAGAGTTAAGTTGGTCGATTAACTCCCTCAAATCCATATCTTTCAGCTCAGAGGTTTTCATTGTTTTTCTTCCTCATTTTTGCTGTTTGGAGTGTCCTGCAAGACCGTCAGCACAAAACTATTTGCTCCTGACTGATTCTCTTGTGCAACAACGCTCTGCAATGCTGCTTGCCGGAACCATGCGGACTTATCAAAATTTCGCATCAACCTGGAAATGCGGTTATTGCTCTCCGCCACACCTTCAATCGTATACTCCCCATCCTTTCGCTCTATTCGACTGTAATGGACGCCATCCGGAAGGGTCTTAACAAGCTGGTCAAACACATAAACGATTGTAGGCCGATTACCTTGCAAGCTCTGAATCACTTCCATACGAGCAACAAGTTCCTCTCGCCGAGCTTTTAGCTCTTTGATTTCCTTGATTTTCTCCTCTAATTCTGCCGACTTCGTCTGGATAAAACTGTTTCGAGCTCGCTGGTCCGAGATCTGCTGATCCACATACCCCTTCCACAACCAGAAAATGAGTCCACCCGCGATAGCAGCAAGCACCAGCATCATGACAAACTCTTGCTGCTGCTGCTTACGACGCTCTTCTCTCCACGGCAACAGGTTAATTGTTGTTGTCATTGGTCAAAGCTCCTCAATGCCAGGCCGCAGGCGATCATCAGTGCTGGCGCATCATTGGCAATGGCAGAGGCTCCCACCTTGTTTGCCAGTGCCATATCACTGAACGGGTTGGCCACGGAACAGTTGGCACCAACCTTCTCCTGGATTAGCTCTGCCAGATCCTGGATAGAAGCCGACCCGCCGGCCAACAGGATATAGTCCACCTCATTGAACTGGGTGGAGCCGTAGAAAAATTGCAAGGAGCGATTGACTTGCTGAACGACAGCATCTTTGAAAGGCTGAAGGACTTCAGCCTCATAATCATCGGGCAATTCACCGGTTTTCTTGGCCAGGCCAGCCTCCTCCATGGAAATACCATAACGCCGCTGAATTTCTTCGGTCAGCTGCTTACCACCAAACAACTGCTCACGTGTATAGACGCTGCGACCCTGATGAAAGACGTTCAACGTGGTCATGGTGGCACCGATATCAAAGACCGCCACGGTCTCCAGCTCCTCAGCGTTGGGCAGACCCGGCAGCACAAGCTGGAAAGCCCGCTCCATGGCATAGGCTTCCACATCCACCGCCTTGGCCTGCAAGCCACCAATCTCCAGAGCGTCGGTCCGCATTTCCACGTTTTCGGTGCGAGACGCTGCCACAAGCACTTCCACGCGCTCGTCATTACCTTCAACAGGCCCCATGACCTGGAAGTCCATACGCACTTCATCCAGCGGGAAAGGGATGTACTGATCCGCCTCCACTTTCAGCTGGCTTTCCAGCTCGTCTTCGTTGAGAGAGGCGTCCATTTCAATCAGCTTGGTGATCACGGCAGAGCCGGACACCGCCACCGCCGCGGCTTTGACCCCGGGACGGGCGCGGCTCACCAGACGGGCGATAGCATCCCCGACGCCCTCCACGTCACTGATGTTTTTTTCGACAACCGCGTTGGCCGGCAGGGGCTCAACCCCATAGCTTTCGACCTTGAAGCGGTTCCCCGATTTCGACAGCTCGAGCAGCTTCACCGCCGTGGAGCTTATGTCGATCCCCAGTAGTGTCTGGGCCTTTTTTCTGAGGAAAGGCAGCACTGTTGTCGTCCCGTCTGGTTATTATTAAAGTGTTTTTTCTTGATAAAGATACACTTACACGTTTTTTATGTCGAATCACTTTAGGTGTAGTAATAGCAGAACAGATATTAGATCACAACAACCTTTCCACCATATAATGACCCACTTCACGGGCCCGCTAGGCCTTTCTACCGATACCAGCCAGTAGTTGTCGAAAACATGCGCTTACCCTCCTGGACCCGATACCTGCTCCTTCTCCTGATTGCCGGCGCCGGTAGCGGGCTATCCATTCTGGCCGCCAGCTATCTGTATCTGGCCCCACAACTGCCACCAGCCAGCCAGATCCGCGAGGTGGAATACCAGATTCCCCTGCGCATTTATAGCAGCGATATAAAACTTATTGCTGAATACGGGGAAAAACGCCGACAACCGGTATCCTACGGGGAATTGCCGGAAACCCTGGTCCAGGCGGTATTGGCTGCCGAAGATGAGCGTTTCTTCAGACACAATGGCGTTGACCTGAAGGGTCTCGTACGAGCCGCCGTGGAACTGGCCCGCTACCGGGAAATCCGCTCCGGTGGCTCCACCATCACCATGCAGGTGGCGCGTAACTTCTTCCTCAGCCGGGACCAGCGCTTTCTGCGCAAATTCAACGAGATTGTCCTGGCCATCCAAATCGAGCGGGTACTCAGCAAGGAAGAGATACTTGAGCTATACCTGAACAAAATCTATCTGGGGCACCGGGCCTACGGCGCCGAAGCCGCCGCCCAAGTCTATTACGGCAAATCGGTGGGAGAACTCAATATCGCCCAGCAGGCCATGATCGCCGGCCTCCCAAAGGCCCCTTCAGCCTATAACCCGATCACCAACCCGGAACGGGCGCGGGTGCGGCGCAACTGGATCCTGTTTCGCATGGAAGAAACCGGTGTTCTTACTCCTGAGGCTCGCAAGGTAGCTCAGGCCGAACCGGTAAGCGCCCGCTTCCATGCCGCCCAGCCCGAGGTGGACGCCGCCTATGTGGGCGAAATGGTCCGCCTGCAGGCTGCGAAACTGGTGGAGCAGGATATTTTTACCGATGGCATTCGCATCATCACCACCATCGACAGCAAGCGCCAGACAGCGGCCGTTCAGGCACTGCGCACCGGCCTGCACAGCTACGATGAGCGCCATGGCTATCGCGGCCCCGTAGTGCAGCAGGATATCAGCGAAGCCCCGGCATTATCAGCCATCGACGTGTCAGACAGCGAACAACCTCCAACAGAAGAGAGCGAACTGCCTGCTCAGGCAGAAAAAGCGGAAATCGAGAAAACTATTACCGGACTGGATCCGAACGTCGCCCGCTGGGTAAAGATGATCCGCGACCAGCAACGAATCGGCCCCCTGCAACCGGTCATCGTCACCCGCGTTGGCGAACAGGATGCAGACATACTGTTCCGCGATGGTAAGCGCGCCCAACTGGCCTGGAATGATATCCGCTGGGCCCGCCCCCAGCTCAACAACAAATATGTCGGCGAAGAGCCCCAGAAAGCCGCCGATGTACTAACCCGGGGCGACATCATCCGCGTCCGTCCGGTGGGCCCCGACGATAACCGCCGCTGGCGCCTGGCCCAGTTGCCCGTCGCGCAATCCGCCCTGGTCTCACTGGACCCGGCCACCGGCGCCGTGCTCGCCATGCAGGGCGGCTACAGCTTTTCGGCTTCCAACTTCAACCGAGCCGTGCAAAGTGAGCGCCAGGCAGGCTCCGTATTCAAACCCTTTATCTATACTTCGGCCATGGAGAACGGCTTCACACCTGCCTCCATCATCAATGACGCGCCCGTGGTGTTCGATGACGACAAACTGGAAACCGCCTGGCGCCCCACCGGCGCCAGCGGCAAGTTCTACGGCCCCACCCGCATGCGCGAGGCCCTGTATCGCTCCCTGAACCTGGTCTCCATTCGCATTCTGCGTCAGATCGGCATCAGCCAGGCCATGGGCACTCTGAAGCGCTTCGGCCTGCCCGCTGACGGCTTTCAGCGTGACCTGTCGCTGGCACTGGGTAGTGCCAGCGTCACTCCGATGGATATCGCCAGCGCCTACAGCATCTTCGCGAACGGTGGCTACCGGGTGACCCCCTGGGCCATTCAGCGCATTGAAAATGCGGATGGCGACATCCTCTGGCAGGCAGCGGACGTCATTCTGTGCGAGCCCCCTTGTCTGCCGCCCCTCAAACTGGAGGACGAGATCCCCGAACTGGCGTCGTCGCCGGAGCCATCGGATCCGGACAACAAGGACAGCGCCGACAAACCGGGCACACCAATTCAGCCAGAACCGGTCATGGCCCCCCGGGTACTGGATCCGCGCATTGCCTGGCTGATGAACTCCATGCTCCAGGACGTGATTCGGGTAGGCACCGGCAACAAGGCCCGTGCCCTGGGCCGTGACGACCTGGCCGGCAAGACAGGTACCACCAACGACCAGGTGGATGCCTGGTTCTCCGGCTATTCTCCGGACCTGGTGGCCACTGTCTGGGTAGGCTTCGACAACCCGGCCAACCTGGGCTGGGGCGAATACGGCGGTAAGGCGGCCCTGCCAATCTGGATCGATTACATGGGCCCTGCCCTGCAAGGGGTTCCGGAACGACAGCTGGAACAACCCTCCGGCATCTCCACCGTGCGGATCGACCCTGACAGCGGCCTGCTAGCGCGCCCGGACAACCCCAATGCCATCCGCGAGTACTTTATTGAGGACCAAGTGCCGGAAATAGAACCCCAGCGCGGCCCCGGCGGCAGCAACAGCGCGCCGGAACAGATATTTTAATGCCTGACGCCTGACGCCTGACGCTAATCACTTTAAGGACAGCGTTTTCGCGTCAAGCATCAGGTTCGACAGGCCCATAAAAAAACCGCCTTTCGGCGGTTTTTTCGTCTTGCATCAAGCGCGCCCCATCACAACTCCGGGAAAATCTCATCCAGGGAGCTCAACGGATAGTGCGAGGGATACCCCTTGCGAGCCACACCACAATCCACCGCCGCACGAGCCACCGCCGAGGACACACGGCCCAACAGACGAGGATCATTGGGCTTGGGAATGATGTAGTCGGCGCCAAAGGTCAGCGGCTCACCGCCATAGGCGTCCAGTACTTCCTGAGGCGGCGCTTCGCGCACCAACTCGGCAATGGCGTGCACCGCAGCGATCTTCATTTCCTCGGTGATCGAGGTGGAGCGCACGTCCAGAGCACCACGGAACATGTACGGGAAACACAGCACATTGTTCACCTGGTTGGGAAAGTCGGAACGCCCGGTAGCCACGATCGCATCCGGGCGCGCCGCCTTGGCCACCTCCGGGCGAATTTCCGGATCCGGGTTCGCCAGGGCAAAGATGATGGGCCGAGGGGCCATCTTCTTGACCATTTCCGGGGTCAGCATGTCCGGGCCGGACACACCGATAAACACATCCGCATCTTCCACCGCATCGTTCAGGGTGCGCTTGTCGGTATCGTTGGCCAGCGCCGCCTTGTACTGATTGAGATCGTCGCGACGGCTATGAATCACGCCCTTGCGATCCAGCACCAGGATATTTTCCTTGCGCGCACCCATCTCGATCAGCAGCCGCACCGATGCCACGCCAGCGGCACCGGCACCCACGCAGACCACCTTGATGTCTTCGATACGCTTTTTCTGGATTTCCAGTGCATTGATCAGGCCGGCACCCACCACGATGGCGGTACCGTGCTGATCATCGTGGAAGACCGGCACATCGCACTGTTCTTTGAGGATGCGCTCAATCTCGAAACACTCCGGCGCCCGGATATCTTCCAGGTTGATACCGCCAAACGTGCGATGGATACGCACCACAGTGTCGATAAAGGCCTGGGAGTCTTCCGCGTCCACTTCGATATCGAACACATCAATACCGGCAAACAGCTTGAACAGAATCCCCTTGCCTTCCATCACCGGCTTGGACGCCAGCGCACCCAGATTGCCAAGGCCGAGGATGGCAGTGCCATCACTGATCACGGCCACCAGATTGCCCTTGGCAGTAAAGCGGTAGGCCAGCTCCGGCTCCCGGGCGATCTCGCGCACCGGTTCCGCCACACCCGGACTATAGGCCAGGCTCAGATCACGGCTGGTTGCCGCCGGCTTGGTCACCTCAACGCTGATTTTCCCTGGCCGCGGTTTGGCGTGGTATTCCAGGGCCGCCGTTCTCAAATCCTCAGACATGCTGGTCTCCGCTGGTCCCTAGTCGGGCTAAACTGTCAGGCTAAACACTGTGTACGCAAGATCTCAAAGCAAAAAGCACCCCGCAGGGTGCTTTTTAAAGGCTACATAAACTGCGGTGAAAACGCTGTTTAGTCCTTCTTGCTGCGCATCATGCCGAAGCGCTGCTTGAACTTGTCGATCTGGCCACCGCTGTCGGCTTGCTTCTGCTTGCCAGTATAGAAAGGATGGCAAGCGGAACAAACGTCCAGGTCCATCGCACCACCGCGGGTGGAATGGCTTTCAATAACGTTACCGCAGCTGCAGGTATAAGTCGCTGCCTGGTATTCGGGATGAATCTCTGGTTTCATGGCTGAGCTCCAATATGTGTCGCTACCTGGCTCTACGACAGGCACCACACGGCTTGCGTCTGGGAAAAAGAAGGCGAATCATAACAGCTTAATCCCAATCCGCAAGCGCTGAGGGCCTATTTGAAGGCTCTTTGGCGCAGCAGTCTTCAGGAACGCCCTTGTCAGCCAAGAAAACCCTGCAAATTGCCCTGCCGGTCCCGCTAACAGGCTGCTTTGACTACCTGTACCCGGGCGACACCCCGCCTCCGCGCGGCTGCCGGGTACAAGTGTCTTTCGGTCGGCGAACCCTGGTGGGCCTGGTCCACGGTCACGGCAACAGCGATTACCCCAAACTCAAAGCCGTTCAACGGGTACTGGACGACAGCCCTGTCCTGCCGACAGAGCTTTACCAGCTGTGCGAACGGGCCGCCCGCTACTACCACCACCCCCTCGGCGAGGTCCTCAATTACGCCCTGCCGGCCCTGCTGCGCCAGGGCAACGACGCCGAAGCGAGCCAGGAAAAGCGCTGGCAGCTTACCGAACGGGGCCACCATGTCAGCGACGACCAGGTCAGCCGGGCTCCCCGCCAGCGCCAGGCCCTGCACACCTTGCGGGATCACCCCAAGGGGCTGAGCAGCGCCATGCTCGCCGCCCTGGAGGTTCCCTCAGCCGCCCTGGCCAGCCTGCGAGACAAGGGCTGGGCGGAGCAGGTGGCTCTGGACGATGACGCGCCGCCCAAGGACATTCTGGCCCAGCCGCCCCTGGCCGCCAACGCAGAACAGCGCAAGGCCATCCGTGCCCTGCAGGAAGCCAGGGGGTTTACCCCCTTCCTGCTCGACGGTGTCACCGGCAGTGGCAAGACCGAGGTCTACTTACAGGCCATGACCGCGCATCTCACCGCCGGCAAGCAGGTACTGGTGCTGATTCCGGAAATCGGCCTGACACCGCAGACCGTGCAACGCTTCCGCCAGCGCTTCGCCGTGCCGGTGGTCACCCTGCACTCCGGACTCAGCGACCGGGAACGGCTGGACAACTGGCTGGCCGCCCGGGATGGCAAGGCACGCATCATCATCGGCACCCGTTCTGCCATCTTTACCCCGCTCGCCGACCCGGGCCTGATCATCGTCGACGAAGCCCACGACGCCTCGCTGAAACAACAGGATGGCTTTCGCTTCCACGCCCGCGACCTGGCCACCTGGCGAGCCCAGCAACTGGACATCCCGGTAGTACTCGGCAGCGCCACCCCAGCCCTGGAAACACTGCAGCTCGCTCGGCAAGAGCGCTTTCAATGGCTGAAACTGTCGCAACGGGCCACGGATCAGGGACGCCCGCCCATCGAAATCCTCGATGGCACCCTGGCCGCCCCCGGCCAGCCACTGCTCCCCCAGTCCCTGCAGGCGATAAAACACTGCGTAGAGCAGGGCAACCAGGCCCTGGTCTTTATCAACCGGCGCGGCTACGCCCCCATGATTCTCTGCCAGGATTGCGGCTGGCAGGCGGAATGCCGCCGTTGCGACAGCTTCCTCACCTGGCACCGCAGCGAAGGCAGTCTGCGCTGTCACCACTGCGACTATCAGCAACGGGTGCCATCGCGTTGCCCGGACTGCGGCTCCAGCGCCATCCATGAAGCTGGCAGCGGCACCGAAAAACTCACCGAATTGCTGGAACAGTCAATACAGGTGCCGGTAATCCGCATCGACCGGGATGCCACCCGCCGCAAGGGCAGCCTGGACGCCCACTTGGCCACCATCCAGCAAGGCAACCCGGTGGTAATGGTGGGCACCCAGATGCTGGCCAAGGGGCATCACTTCCCGAAACTGTCTCTGGTAGTGATTCTGGATATGGATGCCGGCTTTCTCAGCGCCGACTTTCGCGGCCCGGAACAGGCCGCCCAACTGCTGCTGCAAGTGGCAGGCCGCAGCGGCCGGGAAAACCAGGGGCGGGTACTGCTGCAGACCCGCCACCCGGACCACCCACTCCTGCAACTGGCCGCCAGCGGCGACTACCCGGCCCTGGCCAGCGCCTTGCTGGAGGAACGGAAGATGGCCGGCCTGCCCCCCTTCGGCCACCTGGCCCTGTTCCGCTGCGAAGCCATGAGCATGAACAAGGCCATGGAGTTTCTGCAGCAGCTTGCAGGTATTCCCCTGCCCCCGGACGTGCACCTGCTGGGCCCGGTCCCCGCCCCCATGGAAAGACGCGCCGGCCGCTACCGCACCCAGATGTTGCTGCAATGTACCAGCCGCCCCCCCCTGCACCAGGCCATCAGCCTGTTGCTGGAACAGGCCCGCACCCTGCCCACCGCCCGCCAGTGCCGCTGGCATCTGGATGTGGATCCAATTGATATGTTGTGAGAAGGCAGCATGCTGTGGACCGCGGGGCGCGCGCTGCGTGTCCCGTGCTGCGTAATCCCGCCATTTCCCGTACAATCGCCGCCCAATCGAACGGCCCAGATGCCCTCCACAAAAGAATGCCATGAAAGAACGCCTGATTACCCTGATCGACAGCGCCCTGGACACCCTGATTGCCGAGGGGGCTCTGCCCGCCGAGGCCAAGCGCCCGGCGCAGATCGACCGCACCAAGGACAAGAGCCACGGCGACTTCGCCACCAATATCGCCCTGATGCTGGCCAAACCCGCCGGCATGAAGCCCCGCGATCTGGCAGAAAAGCTGATCGCTGCCCTGCCGGCAGACAATGCCGTGGCCAACGTGGAAATCGCCGGCCCCGGCTTTATCAACTTCTTCCAGGCCGACGACTGGCTCACCGCCCTGCTGGATCTGGCCCTGGCAGACGAGCACCTGGGCGTGGCCCGCCCGGCGCAGGCACAGACCGTGGTGGTGGACTATTCCTCCCCCAACCTGGCCAAGGAAATGCACGTGGGGCACCTGCGCTCGTCCATCATCGGCGATGCGGTGGTGCGCACCCTGGAATTTCTCGGTCACCAGGTGGTCCGCCAGAATCACGTGGGCGACTGGGGCACCCAGTTCGGCATGCTGCTGGCCTACCTGGAAGAACAGAAAAGCGAGGAAAGCGACAGCGAGCTGTCCCGTGAGCTGGGAGATCTGGAAGGCTTCTACCGCGCCGCCAAGCAGCGCTTCGATGAATCCGCCGACTTCGCCACCCGCGCCCGCAGCCTGGTGGTAAAACTACAGGCCGGCGACGAACATTGCCTGGCCCTGTGGCGGGAATTCAACAGCGTGTCCCTGAGCCACTGCCAGGCCGTCTATGACCGCCTGGGTGTGAGCCTGACTCCGGCGGATGTTCGCGGTGAAAGCGCCTACAACGATGACCTGGCGCAAGTGGTCAGCGATCTGGACGCCAGAGGCCTGCTCAGCGAGGATCAGGGCGCCCAGTGCGTGTTCATGGACGAATTCAAGAACAAGGAAGGTGCCCCGCTGCCGGTGATCGTGCAGAAAGCCGACGGTGGCTATCTGTACGCCACCACCGACCTGGCCGCCCTGCGCTACCGGGCCGGCACCCTGCATGCCGACCGCATGCTCTACTTCGTGGACCAGCGTCAGGCCCTGCACTTCCAGCAGATGTTCAGCCTGGCCAAACGGGCCGGCTTTGTGCCTGAGCCCACCGAGCTCGAACACATGGGCTTCGGCACCATGAACGGCCCAGACGGTCGCCCGTTCAAGACCCGCGACGGCGGCACCGTGAAACTGATTGATCTGCTCGACGAAGCTGAAGAACGCGCTTATACCCTGGTCAAGGACAAGAACCCGCAACTGGACGACCAGGACCTGCGAACCATCGCCCACTCCGTGGGTATTGGCGCAGTGAAATACGCGGACCTGTCGAAGAACCGCAGCAGTGACTACATCTTCAATTTCGAGCAGATGCTCAGCTTCGAAGGCAACACCGCCCCCTATTTGCTCTACGCCTACACCCGGGTGGCCAGCGTATTCCGCAAGGCCGGTCTGGAGATGGCCCAGGTCAGCGGTGACTTCCAGCTTCAGGAAGACGCGGAGCAGGCACTGGCCGCCCGCCTGGTGCAATTCGGGGAAGTACTGGAAAGCGTGGCCGAAAAAGGCCTGCCACACCTGCTCTGCACCTATCTGTATGACGTGGCCGGCCTGTTTTCCACTTTTTACGAGCATTGCCCGATCCTCTCCGGCGACAATGAGACCCTCAAACAGAGCCGCCTGAAGCTGGCAGCCCTTACCGCCCGCACCCTGAAACAGGGCATGGAACTGCTGGGCCTGAGCCCGCTCGAACGGATGTAGCCGAGAACCACAGGACACCCCATGGCAAAGAACACCAGCAAACGAGGGGCCAGCCGCGGCCCGGTACGCAAGAAGACGCAACGCCAGGTCCCGGGCTGGGTGTGGCTGTTCACCGGGCTGATGGTGGGCCTGTTTGTGGCGTTCCTGTTTCACCTGGGCAAGACCCAGCTGGAGCAAGGAAATAACGGCAAGGTGGCACAGAAGCCGGAGCAGCCCGCCAAACCGGCCAAGCCAGCACCGAAAAAGGACAGCAGCGACGATTCCCCGCAATTCGATTTCTACGCAGTCCTGCCGAAGATGGAAGTGATCGTGCCGCAGAATGAAACCGATTCTGGCAGCCGGGACAGCCGCAAACCCGCTCAGGACAAACCGACCAGCGAACGCAAACCGGACGCCGGCACACGCTCCAGCAGCGAGCGCTATCTGCTGCAAGCGGGCAGTTTTCGCCGCAACGAGGATGCCGACCGCCGCCGTGCCGAGCTGATCCTGAAGGGCTTCGATGCCTCCATTCAGTCCGTGGACCTGGAAAGCGGAGACAGCTGGCACCGGGTCATGATCGGCCCCTACGACAACCTTAACGCCATGCACCGGGCCCAGGATCAACTGGCCGGCAATGGCATTGAGACCCTGCCGATCAAGATGAAGAAGTGAGGACGTTCCAACTGCAGGAGCTTGCCCGCAAGCGAGGCGGGATCAAGCTCCTGCGGCTAATGGATAATTGATAACGACCCAATCCATGGCTGTGACTCTCAAAGCGCAGACGTCGCAACGAAACCATGAGCGCACCCTCTGCTGGCCCGGCACCAAACCCCCTCGCGAGCTATCCACTATCAATCATCAAATGCCCTCTCTTCCCTTGAATCCCTTATCGCCAGCCCCACATCTGCAAAACCACTATAAAAGGAGCTTACCGTGACCACTATCGTATCCGTACGCCGCGGCAATAGCGTTGTGATTGGCGGTGACGGCCAGGTGTCACTGGGCAACACCGTCATGAAAGGCAATGCCCGCAAGGTGCGCCGCCTCTACCACGGCAAGGTCATTGCCGGGTTTGCCGGCGGCACCGCCGATGCCTTCACCCTGTTTGAGCGATTTGAAGCGCAACTGGAAAAACACCAGGGCCATCTGGTCCGTGCCGCTGTAGAGCTGGCCAAGGATTGGCGCACCGACCGCGCCCTGCGTCGCCTGGAAGCTCTATTGGCCGTGGCCGACAAGGAAGCCTCACTGATCATCACCGGCAATGGCGATGTCATTGAGCCGGAAAACGACCTGATCGCTATCGGTTCCGGTGGACCCTTTGCCCAGGCAGCCGCCACCGCCCTGCTACACAACACCGAGTTGGCTGCCGGAGATATTGTCGAGAAGAGCCTGACCATTGCCGGCGATATCTGCGTCTACACCAATCAACAGCAAACCATTGAAGAATTGAGCTGGTAATCCGATGCCAAACCTGACCCCGCGCGAAATTGTTCATGAACTGAACAAGCACATTGTCGGCCAAGAGCCGGCGAAAAAATCCGTTGCCCTGGCCCTACGCAACCGCTGGCGTCGCATGCAGCTTCCGGCAGAAATGCGCGCTGAAGTGGCGCCCAAAAATATTCTGATGATTGGCCCTACCGGCGTGGGCAAGACCGAAATTGCCCGCCGCCTGGCCAAACTGGCCGATGCCCCCTTTATCAAGATCGAGGCCACCAAGTTCACGGAAGTGGGCTATGTGGGCCGCGATGTGGAATCCATCATTCGTGACCTGGTGGAAATGGCCATCAAGATGCTACGCGAGAAAGCCATCGCCCGCGTCGGCAGCCAGGCTGATGATGCCGCAGAGGAACGCATTCTCGATGCCCTACTACCCGCCGCCCGCGGCGAGGAAGAGAACAAGACCGACAACAGCACCCGTCAGATCTTTCGCAAGAAACTGCGCGAGGGTGAGCTGGACGACAAGGAAATCGAGATCGAGGTGTCCAGCAACCCGGCCGGGGTGGAAATCATGGCACCGCCAGGCATGGAAGAGATGACCAGCCAGCTGCAGCAGATGTTCTCGAAAATGGGCGGCAGCGGTAACAAGCGCACCCAGAAACTGCGTGTCCGCGAAGCCTACCGACTGATCCGCGACGAGGAAGCGGCACGTTTCGTCAATGAAGACGAATTGAAGGTGCAGGCCATTGATGCGGTGGAAAACAACGGCATTGTGTTCCTGGATGAAATCGACAAGGTGGCCAAACGCGGCGAAAGCGGCGGCACCGATGTATCCCGGGAAGGGGTTCAGCGCGACCTGCTGCCGCTGATCGAAGGCTGCACCGTATCTACCAAGTACGGCATGGTGAAGACCGACCACATCCTGTTCATCGCCTCCGGCGCCTTCCATCTGTCCAAACCCAGCGACCTGATCCCGGAGCTGCAAGGCCGTCTACCCATTCGCGTGGAACTAAGCGCGCTGACGCCAGATGACTTCCAGCGCATTCTCACAGAACCCAGATGCTCCCTCACCGAGCAGTACAAGGCCCTGCTGGACACCGAAGGGCTTAATCTGGAGATCACCGACGACTGCATCCGGCGCATCGCCGAGGTGGCCTGGCAGGTCAACGAGCGCACCGAAAATATCGGTGCCCGCCGTCTGCACACGGTACTGGAAAAGCTGCTGGAAGAGATCAGCTACGATGCCGACTCCCTGGCCACCCAGTACCACGACAAGGCGCTGGTACTCGACGCCGAAGCGGTGGACCGCTATCTGGGTGAGCTGGCCGATGACGAGGATCTGAGCCGCTACATCCTCTGATGGCCCGCGTCTGAGGTCGGGCATCTGACACGAAACCTGCAAGTGTTGGATGCCTGACTTCCGTCGTCCACCCCCTTTCCTGCTATGATCCCCGCCGGAGGAAAAACCATGACCGCCGGCGAACAACTACAACACTATCTGGACCGTTTCTTTGCCCTGCGCCAGCATGGCGACGACACCCTGTTTCTCGCCCGCCTGCAACGTCTACAGGACTGGCAGGGGGAACGTCTCAAGCACACCCATCGCCATCTTCTGAACGCTCCGGCCACGGCGGAGGGCATCCGTTTTCTCCTCGAGGAAGTCTACGGTGGTCGCGAGCTGCTACCGGTGGCCCGGGAAATCCGGCGCGCCCTGCCCAAGGCCATGAAGCTGCTGCCGGACAAGGTCATGGCCACCTCCGCCAGCGCTCTGGAGGCCGCCATTCTCACCCAGGAGCTGGACGAGCAGGTCACCGACTGGCTGAGTGACGAGCTGGATCAACCGCTCACGGAGCTGACCTACCTCAAGGGGTTTCGCCAGCAAAGCCATCACCCTGCCCGCCAGCGCCAGCTACAATTGGTGGCTGAGCTTGGCCATCGGCTGGACCGCTATATCCGCTCGCGAATGATACAGACCACCTTTCGCATGGTACGCAGACCGGCCCATGCGGCAGGCTTTGCGAACCTGTATGATTTCATGGATCGCAGCTTCCGGGTGATGAAGCCAGTGCCCAGTGTGGGCCTGTTGCTGGAGCAGCTGGCCGCACGGGAAGAGACCATCATGCAGAAGGTCTACGACCATCACCCGGCCCCCTTCGAGGACTGACATGAACGACGAAACCAAGGTCACCCACTTCGGTTACCAGCAGGTACCGTGGCAGGAAAAGCAGCAGAAAGTGGCTGGCGTATTCCGCTCGGTGGCGGGCAAATACGATGTCATGAACGACCTGATTTCCATGGGTAGCCATCGCCTGCTCAAGCGCATGACCATCGAACTTGCCGGCATTCGTCCGGGCCACAAGGTACTCGATCTGGCCGGCGGCACCGGTGACCTGGCCATCAAGTTTTCCCGTCTTGTCGGCGAAACTGGGCAGGTGGTGCTGGCAGATATCAATGACGCCATGCTGGCAGTGGGCCGCGACCGTCTGTTCGACGCGGGTTGCAGCCACAATACCCAGGTCGCCCAGGTAAACGGCGAATGCCTGCCCTTCGAAGACAACAGCTTCCACTGCATCACCATTGCCTTCGGCCTGCGCAACATCACCGACAAGGATGCCGCCCTGCGCTCCATGCTGCGGGTACTGAAACCCGGTGGCCGGCTGCTGGTACTGGAATTTTCCACCCCGGTGCACAAGCCCCTGGCCAAGGCCTACGAGCTGTACTCCTTCGGCGTATGGCCCAAACTGGGCAAGCTGATCGTCAATGACGCAGACAGCTACCAGTACCTGGCCGAGTCCATCCGCATGCACCCGGACCAGGACACTCTGCAGGGGATGATGGACCAGGCCGGCTTCGCCCGTACCGAATACTTCAACATGCTGGGTGGCATCGTGGCGCTGCACAGAGGGTTCAAATTTTGAGTCTGAAAGACCAGTCCCGCTCCCCCGGCCTCCTCTCCACCACCGCTCTGGCTACGGTGGAACGAGCCATTAACACCGCCCTGCGCTCCGATCCGGCCAGCGCCGACCGGCTGGCGCTGCATGCCGGGCGCCTGCTGGCCATCGAGGTGACCTTACCGCCGCTGGCCATCTATGCGCTGATCGTGGAAGACGGGGTGGAGTTATATCACCGCAGCGATGCCAACGCGGATGTCACGGTAAAGGGCAACCCCATGGACCTGGCCTCCCTGCTGCTCAACTGGAATACCCGCCCCGGCGTCATTGGCGGCCCGGTGGATATCAGCGGCAACCGGGAACTGTTGCAGGAAATGCAGCAACTGGCCCGTGAACTGCAAATCGACTGGGGCGCCATCCTAGAGCCGGTGACCGGCTCGGAACTGGCCCAGCAACTGGATTATAGCGCCCGTCGCCTGTTCGGCTGGGCCCGCCAGGCCGCCGGTCGGCTGACCGAGCAACTGGCCGACTACGTGGGCAACGAATCCGGCCTGACCCCCGGGCGCCGGGACGTCTACGAATTCGGTCAGGACGTGGACGAGCTGCGCATGGACGTGGACCGTCTGGATACCCGTATCCAGCGCCTGCGCACTGCACGGTCCGGCAATACCAGCAACGGGAGCGCCACCGACTGATGCTGCCCGTTACCCGCATTCTGGTGGTCGCCCATGTGGTGTGCCGCTACCGGCTGATTGCCCTGCTGCCCTCGCATCCGCTGCGCAATGTGCTGCTGATGCTGTCATTCCTGGTACCTTCAAGCTGGCTTGGCACCGGCAAACTCAGCGAAGGCGAGCGCCTGCAGAAGGCCCTGGAACGCCTCGGCCCCATCTTCATCAAGTTCGGCCAACTGCTGGCCACCCGCCAGGACATGCTGCCACCGGAGTGGACCAGCGCCCTGGCCCGACTGCAGGACCAGGTGGCGCCCTTCGACGGGCAACAGGCCCGGGATCTGGTGGAAGCCAGCCTGAGCCAACCCTTCGATGAGGTATTCCTCGACTTTGACACAACGCCCATGGCCGCCGCCTCCGTGGCCCAGATCCATGCCGCTACCCTGCACAATGGCCAACAGGTGGTGGCCAAGGTACTGCGCCCCACCATCCGTCCGGTGGTGCACCGGGACCTGAAGGTAATGGCCTTCGGCGCCCGCTGGCTGGAACGGTTGTGGCGCGATGCCCGCTATTTCCGCCCGGCCCGGGTGGTACAGGATTATCGGGACATCATCCTTGGCGAACTGGATCTGGCCGCCGAGGCCCGCAACAGCGAAACCATGCGCCGGCACTTCCTGTTCAGCCCGCTGCTGCATATCCCGGCCATTCATCTGGAGCTGTCCAGTCCCACCGTGATCATCATGGATCGCATTCACGGCATCCCGGTGAATGATATCGAGCGCATCAAGGCTGCCGGCATTGATCCCAAGGTGCTCGCAGAACGGGGCGTGGAGATCTTCTTTTCCCAGGTATTCCGTTTCAACTTTTTCCACGCGGACATGCACCCGGGCAACATCTTCGTCAACCCGGAACACCCGGAATCCCCCCAGTATATGGCCGTGGATGCGGCCATCGCCGGGCGCTTGTCGAAGGAAGACCTGAACGTGCTGGGCCGCATGGTGCTGGCCGTCATGCGCGAGGATTACAGCGCCCTGGTGGATGCGGTGATCCGCGCCGGCTGGAATACCGCCCCCATCGACCGCCCCCGCTTTGAGCGGGCCGTGATCGACATTGTCGAGCCGGTGCGCTCCGCCCAACTGGACCAGCTGGAATTCGCGCCGCTGGTGATGAAGCTGTTCGATATGGCGCGCAACTACCACATCGAAATGCCGGTGCAGTACATCCTGCTGATGAAGACCCTGGTACATATCGAAGGGCTGGGGCGCAGCATTTACCCGCAACTGGATATCTGGAGCACCGGACGGCCGCTGCTGGAGGCCTGGATGCTGGCCGAATACGGGCCCAGCGCCACGCTAAAAAAGCTGCAGAACCGCATGCCGGAGTGGACCGCCCAGCTGCCTGACATGCCGGATCTGCTGCGCGACGGTCTGGAAAGCCTGCGCGAACTGCCCTATCAACAGGACCGCCTGGAAGCCCGCTTCGAACAGGCCCTGTTACGCCATCGGCACAAGCTGTTTGCCGGTCTGGCCGGCCTGGGCTGCGCCGGCACCGCCGTGTGGCTGGCAACCCCCCATTTCAGCTGGCCACTGGCCGCGGCTGCCATGCTGCTGGTGAGCTGGAGCTGGCGGCGCTAGACTGTGGCACCGCACTGCGGCACACCGGATAATCCGTCGGCGCCCGCCCGCAGCAGGCGCCAACAATAAAGAAAGTACAAACGCTATGTCAGATATACTCAGTCAGCTCCATCAGGTGCTTGAATCCCGCAAGGGCTCCGACCCGGACAGCTCCTACGTGGCCAGCCTGTACGCCAAAGGATTGAACAAGATCCTGGAAAAAGTGGGCGAGGAAGCGGTGGAAACCATTCTCGCCGCCCGCGACGCGGAGGTCAGCGGCAAAACCGATGCGCTGATCAGCGAAACCGCAGATTTGTGGTTCCATAGTCTGGTCATGTTGGCCAAACTGGGAGAACACCCTGACAAGGTACTGGCAGAACTGGAGCGCCGCTTCGGCCTGTCCGGCCATGACGAAAAAGCGGCGCGCGGCAGCAAGCACTGAACCGCCCTGACTATCGGCGCCTGACCTACTGGAGAGAGACAGCATGTTTTCCGGCATCAGCATTTGGCAGTTACTGATCCTTCTGGCCATCGTGGTCCTGTTGTTCGGCACCAAGAAGCTGCGCAATATGGGTGGCGACCTTGGCGGAGCCGTAAAAGGCTTCAAGAATGCCATGAAAGACGGCGAGGAAGAGCAGGATCAGAAGCGCCTGGCCGACGAAGAGAAAGAGGCTCCCGAACAAAAAACCGAAAAGGACAAGGAAAAAGACCAAGCCTGATCTGGCCCGGGCTTTCGGCTTCCCCAACGCCCCGTTAAGAGGTTTCCATGTTCGATATCGGCTTTGCCGAACTTACCCTGATCTTCGTCATTGGTCTGGTGGTGCTTGGCCCCGAGCGTCTTCCCACGGTGGCGCGCACTTTGGGGCAATGGATCGGTCGTGCCCGCTCCACCTTCAATCATCTGAAAAGCGAACTGGAGCGCGAAGCGGTCACCCAGGACATGCGCGAACGCATGGAAAAACAGATGCGCGAGATGGGCCTGGATGAAGACAGCATCCGCGACGCCAAAGAAAGCCTGCTAAGCCCGGAACAGATTGCCAAGGCGAGAACCCCCCGCGACTCGCAAGCGGACTCCGCCGACGACAGTGAAAAAACCCAGGAACCACCGCGCCATGAATGACGCCAGCAACGATTCCGGCCAGCCACTGATTGCCCATTTGCTGGAACTGCGCAATCGCCTGCTCAAAGCCATGGCAGCCATCTCCGTGGTGTTCCTGGGGCTGTTTTATTTCTCTCGAGAACTGTACACCCTCGTGGCCAAACCGCTGATGCAGGCCATGCCGGAAGGTACCAGCATGATCGCCACCGGCGTCGCCTCGCCGTTCCTGGCGCCCTTCAAACTAACCCTGTATCTGAGCATCTTCGTGGCCATGCCCTTTATCCTGCATCAGGCTTGGGCCTTTGTGGCACCTGGCCTGTACCGGCATGAAAAACGCCTGGCCATCCCGCTACTGGGCAGCAGCGTGCTGCTGTTTTACGCCGGCGCTGCCTTTGCCTATTTCGTGGTATTCCCGCTGATGTTCCAGTTCTTTACCGCCATTGCCCCGGAAGGGGTGGCGGTGACCACGGACATCAGCAGCTATCTGGATTTTGTGCTGGCCCTGTTCCTGGCGTTCGGGCTGGCCTTTGAGTTACCCATCGCCATCGTGCTGCTGGTCAGTACCGGGGCCACCACAGTGGAAAAACTGGCCAGCGCCCGCGCCTATGTGGTGGTGGGCTGCTTCGTGGTAGGCATGCTGCTGACACCACCGGACATCATCAGCCAGACCCTGCTGGCGCTGCCCATGTGGTTCCTGTTCGAGGTTGGCCTGATGGCCGCGCGTTTGATACGTCGGGAAAAGCAGAAACAGCAGGAGACGCCCGACCCGTAGGGTGGATTAGCCGAAGGCGTAATCCACCAGACCAGGCACATCGAACACTCTCCCACCTTATGGTGGATTACGCCCTTTGGCCTAATCTACCCCCTACGCACAGTCTCGCGCTCGGCAGCCTCCTTCATTAAAAGCGGTAGCCATTATTGCCGGTTGGCGCTGGCGGCAACGGCAACGGCGCCAGGCCATCCATACCGTCATCACGGGCCGGTGGCGCTGGTGCCGGTGCGGCGCAGCCATTGTGCTGCAGAAAATCCACTATGCGTTGCTGCACCGACGGATCCCGGGTGCTTTCGATATGCCCGCCACGCAAGCGCTGGAACGTTTTCGGCTCGCTGGCAGCAGCAAACAACCGCTTGCCGTGGTCATAGGGAATAATCGGGTCGTCTTCGCTGTGCATCACCAGCAAGGGCGTCGGTGCCACCCCTGCAATACGGGATTCCGGGTCCAGGTCGGTGCCGGGCATACCCGGTAGCACCAACCAACGCAGCGGCCACAGCAACCAGCTGCCTTTCATCACATCATTGGTGATACCCCGATAACTGGCAAACGCCGCCTCCAGCACCACGCAGTCCGCCGCACCCTGATTCTCGGCATCTCCCAGCACCGTCGCTGCCATGGCGCCCCCCAGGCTCTGACCAAACACTGTCAGCGGGCCCTCGGCACTCTTGGCATTGCGCAACCAGTCCAGACCCAGCTGCACATCGTCGAACACCGCCGGCAGTTTCGGCTTTCCCTCTGACAAACCATAGCCACGGTAATCAAGGAGAAAAACGTTATACCCCTGCTCTGGCAACCATTGCACACTGGCCAGATGGGTGCTGATGTTCTGAGCATTGCCATGAAGAAAATACACGGTGCCACGCACATGACCATCACCGGCTGCCGGCAGCCACCAGCCATGCAGGCGCAGCCCGCGCGGATGGATCAACACCACATCCTCGTAGCTGAGCCCCTGGTTTTCCGGGTTTTGTACCCAGGGCTCCATGGGATAGAAGAACAGTTTGCTGCAGCCGGCCAGCGCCATGGCCAGCCCAGTCAGCAGGATCAGTCGAAGTACCATCGCCATTGCAGTTTGAACTCGTTATCACCATCCCCGCGCCAGCCTTCCCGGCTCAGCGATGCCCGCAGTCCGTGCTGTCGGGCAAACGCCCAGTGCACGGCAAGCTCGGAGGTATGTCGATAGGTATCGTTGTTGAAGTAATGCCCCACGCTCCCCACTTGCCACTGCCAGCGCCCACGCTGGTAGAGCAGACCGGCATCCAGCCCGGCCCCGGGGGTGAGGAAGGTATCGAAGTCGCTATTATTTTCCATTCGCAGGCTGGTTAACAGGTAAGGCTGCCAGTTCCCCATGGCCCAGCTGCCACCCGCACCGCCCTGAACATAGCGAACCAGTCTGCGACGCCCCGCCCAGGCTCTCTCCAGGCCACCCTCCACATACCAGCTCAGCGGTTTGCTGAAGCGGTTAAGGGGGGCCAGCGAGCGAATGCTCACCACATCCAGTTCTTCCAGTCGTGGATCACCGGATTCCGTGCTGCGCAACGTCAGTCCGAGCCCCTGGATCTGTGCTCCGCGCAGAAACCCGTAATTATTATCCAGCAAGTCATGATAGGTCAGCCGGTAACTCAGTTCCCCAAAATCCTGGTTTCCTTCGCGCTGACCACCAGCCAGCGCCAGCATCTGGGTGCCATGGCCGGCTTCCGGCGGCTCGGGGTCCTGCGTTTCCGGCACATCGACCCTGGGCAACTGATTCATCTTTGTCAGCAAGACAAAGGAATCCCTGGCGACCTCTGGATCCCGTGCCCCCTTGCGGTTGACCAGGCGCAGATAGCGGTAGGCTGTGGTGACCATCTGCGCCTGCTGCTCCGCACCGGCTTGCAGGAATTCTTCCGATTCCATTAAACCGGGATCATCCGCCAGACGCCGGGCCAGCTTCTGTTGGCGCGGCGTCATCTGGCGGCGCAGGTTATCCAGCTCCACCGCCTTGGAGGGCCGGTAGTGGCGCTCGCTGATCAGATCCCGGTCATCCAGGGCGCGCACCGTATTCACCGGCACTTCGGCAAACCGTAATTCTGTCAGCAGCTGCGACCCCGGACGTGCTACCTCCACCAGCTCCAGCAAACGAAAGGAGCAATTTTCATCAAAAAAGTAGTAATCGAAATTGATGTCCTTCAATTCCCACAGATGCTCAATCAGCCAGTCAATTTCCTGCTGATCCAGGTCCAGGGTGTACTCCCACATGTCGCGGTTTTCCATGTGGGAGTATTCCTGAATTTTTTGCACGTAAGGGACCAGGGCAAATCGCCCGGGATAACCACCCGCCAGACCCCGGTAAATATAAAACAGGGAATTGTCGGCCTCGCTGGATACCGCACCGAAGTTCACCGCCCAGGACAACCACACGGCACTGCCTTCGCCCTGATCCAGGCGCAACAGAGTGTGACCGAACATGGAAGACGGGCTGTTCAGATAAGCCGCAGGAAAAACCAGCACTGCCCGACTGGCCTGTACCGCAGCACGCCATTCGGAATAATCCTCGCAGTGGGCAAACGGCGTATCATCCTGCCAATTGAAATGCCCGGCCAGGAAACGATAGCGGGCAGGGAAACGACAACGATCCGGGGCTTCTGCCGGCTCAAGCGCAGCAGCCGTTGCCCGCAATTCGGCAAGCACATCATCCTTGCCATTGTCTGCCAGAAAATAATTGTCGTCGTCGATATAACTGCGTCCCCGGTCACGCAGGGTGGCACCGGGATTTACATGCATGAGAGCCTGCCATCGTGATGAAGCGGCAAGATCAACCAATGAGGGAGAGGAGTTCGCGGCCAACGCCGGGGCAATCCAGCACAGCAGCACACAAAACAGTCCAGTGCGCATCCGGTATTATCCGTGATTCGGGCGGGGGAAATTCAGACCTGAATCCGTGATTTCAGATCAGACAAACAAAGCCCCGCCGTTGGGCGGGGCTTGTCGGTAAACGTGCTAGCCGTTTACGCCAGGTACTTGGACAGGCTCTGGTCCTGCTTCATTACCTCGGTGATGCTGGCCATGACTTCTTCGGCAGTCACATCCTGGTGCGGGAAGATAACTGCAAAGTTTTCATGCATGGCAGCATTGAAGCGAGCGCGGTCGCCAGCTTCGATGCCCATGGATACGGACAGTGCGGTCAGGGCTTCGCCTTCACCGGTTGCCATATCCTGAGCCACTTCTTCCATCACACCGGTCATACCCAGCAGGCTCTGGCCGCTGTAGGTCAGAGAACCATTGGTATCACAACCGTTGGTGCCGGTAGTCATACCAAAGGTGGCGTTGCCGGAGGTGCCATTCACAATGGTCGCCAGCAGGTGCATGGGCAGACCGGAGTTGCCTTCGAACAACAAGTTGCCCCAACCACAGCCCGGACCACCCGGTGCTACAGCCATGGCAGAAGTAGAAGCGCCAAGCAGAGTGGCAGCGATAAGCGTCTTTTTCATCCTGAGATACCTCCAAGTTTTTATATGTCGTCCCTGGGGATACTTCACAGCACCAGGCTGTATTTCGCAACCCTTTTGCAGCGATGCTGCTCAGTGCTCTCCCCGTCACCCGTAACCAGGTAACAAACTTCATCATAAACAAGGCGAGGACCTTTGCAATACAATTGCAAAACCGGTGTCACGAGCTCAAAAGAAATGTGACGGGTCCATCATTGACGAGTTGAACCTGCATATCGGCACCAAAGACTCCGCTGCGCACCGGAATATTCTGTTTCTCCAGCTCCCGCAGGTAACCCTCGTATAGCTGTTTGCCCTGCTCCGGCTGGGCTGCCTTGCTGAAGCTGGGCCGACGCCCTTTGCGGGTATCTGCCGCCAGAGTGAACTGGGATATGGCAAGAATTGCGCCATGAATATCTCGCACATCCAGGTTCATCTTGTCATCACTGTCGGCAAACACCCGATATCCCACCGTCCTCTCGGCCATACGCGCAATCGTAGCCTCATCGTCGCCGGGCTCAATGCCAACCAGCAACAGCAGACCTTGACCAATGCGCCCCACACAATCACCGGACACCGTCACCGACGCTTCGCTGACACGCTGCAACAACACCTTCAATCGTCAATCCTCTTTTCCAGTCGATTTACCGCATCCATCAGTGCATTGGAAATCGCCGGGTCGGAGGAAGAATGACTGCCCCCTTCCACCCAGTGGAGTCGACTGCCTGGCAATACCTGATGCAGAGCAAGGGCCTGATCCGCCGGGCAGACAAAATCCCGGGTGCCGTGAACCATTTCCACCGGCAGGGTCATGCCGGCACAAGCCTCCAGCAACGGCGCTGTCAGGAAACCATCATGAAGAAAATAATGGGTTTCCTGCATGGCCATGCATAACTCATCGTCACTGGCTTCACCGGACGGTAACACCGACGTTAACGCCAGCGTGGACTCCCAGTTACACCAGCTGCGGGCATGATAGCGGGCACGATCTCCTTTCAGCCCCTGATGATAGCGCTGCAGCAGGCTCCCCTCGCCAGGCGGGGCCTGCTTCTGTAATGCAGCCCATTCTTCAGGGAACAGCCGCGCCGCACCCTCTGACGTATAAAGCCAGTCACGATCCTGCTGACGACAGAGGAAGACGCCCCGCAGCACCATACCGACGACTCGCTGCGGATGCGCCGCCAGATAGGCCAGAGCCAGAGTGACGCCCCAGGAACCACCAAACACTCGCCATCGCTCCACCCCAAGGGCCTCGCGGAGAGATTCCAGATCAGCAATCAGATGCGAGGTGGTATTGTGGCTGGTAGACGCAAAGGGACGGCTTTGACCACTACCCCGCTGGTCGAAGAGAATAATGCGAAACCGCCGGGGATCGAAAAAGCGGCCCATGAACGGCGAGCAACCGCCACCGGGGCCACCGTGCAACACGATCACTGGCACGCCGTTCGGGTTACCACTTTCTTCCACATAAAGCTGATGCCCCTGACCCACCGGCACCAGAGACTGCCGATAACTGTTCGGCAAGGGAAATAACGCCATGAGAACTGCACTTGTCTGCAGAAAGATTTCAGCATACCTGCTGCTGATTGCCCTGCAACTGTTGATCGCTGGCTGCACCAAAACACCACCGGAGCAAGCCATTCTGGATGCTCTGGAAAAGCTTGAGACAGCCATAGAAGCCGGCGATACCGGCACGGTGATGGATGCCCTCACCGATCCGGCAGAGATTCAGCGTGGCGGCCAGATCCTGCAGCGCGACGAGCTTCGGCGCCTGGTGATGGGCACTTTCCTGCGCTACCCGAAGCGCCAGCTCGCACTCACCCAGATCAACATCGAGCTGGATCCGGTTACCCAGCGCCACGCCCGCGTCACCTTCACCGCCTTCGCCTGGGGCGGGCAAAGCGTGATGCCCGACAACGCCGACAGCTACCGGGTGGTGAGCGACTGGCGCGAGGACGGAGAGTGGAAGATTGAGGGGCTGACGGCGAACGGGCTTAGGGAGTGAATTGATAATTGATAACGACGCGGGTTGGCGTTCTGTTATCTTTGAGTGCAAGAGGCCGCGACTAAACCATTGTCGCGGCCTCTTGCGTTTTAAGCTTTACTATCCCTTCTGGCGAGTTATCAATTATCCATTCTCAATCATCAATTGCCTTTCAATCCTCTTCCCCTGCTGTCAACTCTCCTTCCATATCCAGCTCCTTGATCTTGCGGGTAAGAGTGTTTCGCCCCCAGCCGAGCAGAGCGGCGGCGTCACGTTTGCGGCCGCCGGTGTGCTGCAGGGCCACTTCGATCATGGTGCGCTCAAAGCCGGGAACCGCCTGTTCGAGGATGCTGCGCTCACCCTGTGACAGGGCGCGATCGGCCCAGTTGCGCAGGGACTTGAGCCAGTCACCGGACACATCAGCCCCCTTGGCGGCACCCGCTTCTTTCAATTCCGGGGGCAAATCATCCACAAGGACTTCGCGACCGGACGCCATTACGGTCAGCCAGCGACAGGTATTTTCCAGCTGCCGCACATTGCCCGGCCACGCCTGGGCAGACAGGTATTTCTCGGTATCCTTGTGCAGAATTTTCGGCTCCACACCCAATTCATGGCCTGCACGCTGGAGAAAATAATTGGCCAGCCGGGGAATGTCTTCGCGGCGCTCGGCCATACGCGGAATATGGATGCGAATCACGTTTAGTCGGTGGAACAAATCCTCCCGGAAGTCCCCTTCCTTCACCAGTTTTTCCAAATCCTGGTGGGTGGCGGCAATAATCCGCACGTCCACATGGATAGGCGTTGTACCACCGACCCGATAAAACTCACTTTCCTGCAATACCCGCAACAGACGGGTCTGCGCTTCCAGCGGCATATCACCGATTTCATCGAGAAACAGGGTGCCGCCATTGGCCTGCTCGAAGCGGCCTACACGCTGGTTGTTGGCGCCAGTAAAGGCACCTTTTTCATGGCCAAACAGTTCCGACTCGATCAGATCCTTGGGAATGGCCGCCATGTTCAGGGCAACGAAATTCTTTTCCCGCCGCATGGAATGGCTATGCAGTGCCCGCGCCACCAGCTCTTTACCGGTACCGGACTGGCCATTGATCAATACGGTGACGTTGGAATGGCTGAGCCGACCAATAGCGCGAAACACCTCCTGCATGGCCGGTGCTTCACCGATAATCTCAGTGGACTCTTCCTCCACCGCGGCCGGCTGTTCACCGCGGGATTCTTCCCGGTGCTTGATGGCGCGGCGCACCAGCGCTACCGCCTCATCCACATCAAACGGCTTGGGCAGGTACTCAAAGGCCCCGCCCTGGTAGGAGGCCACCGCCGAATCCAGATCGGAATGGGCGGTCATGATGATCACCGGCAGGTCCGGATTCTTGCGCTGCAGGATCTTGAGCATGCGCAGGCCATCAGTACCGGGCATTCGCACGTCACTGATCAGCACCTCCGGCTCCTGCGCTCCCTCTTCCAGGGTATTCAGCGCCTCATCGCCATCTTCGAAACAGGTTACCGCGTATCCTTCCTGGCTCAGTGCCTTTTCCAGCACCCAGCGAATGGAGCGGTCATCGTCGACTACCCATACGGTTACGCTCATGACCGGCCTCTCCCTGGATTTTCACTGTTGTCGTTACTCACGGCTACATAGGCGCTCATGACTGTTCGCTCTCCGTTACTTCCGGCTGCTCCATTGGCAGCAAAATACTGAATACGGTTTTGCCCGGTACGCTTTCGCACTCGATCAGCCCCTGGTGCTGGCTGATGATGGACTGGGCAATGGACAATCCCAGCCCGGTACCACTGGCCCGGCCACTGACCATGGGATAGAACAGGGTCTCCTGCACATCCGGAGCTATGCCCGGGCCGTTGTCGATAATATCCACCCGCAGCACCAGGCGGTGGCGCAGTGAGCCGATGGTGAACTGCCGCAACACCCGTGTGCGCATGATGATGCGGGCATCCTCGGTGTGCGATTCCAACAAGGCCTGGGTGGCGTTGCGGATAATATTGAGCAGCACCTGGATCATCTGATCCCGGTCGGCGATCACATCCGGCAGGCTGATATCGTAATCCCGCCAGATGGACACACCCCTGGGATGTTCCGCCAGCAACAATTGCCGCACATGCTCCAGGCACTCATGGATATTCACCGCCTTGAATTCCGGCGGTTTGCGCGGACCCAGCATACGGTCTGCCACCGTGCGCAACCGGTCCGCCTCATCAATGATGACCTTGGTGTACTCGGTCAGATCCGGGGTCGGCAGGGCTCGCTCCAGCAACTGTGCAGCACCGCGGATGCCGCCCAACGGATTCTTGATCTCGTGTGCCACACCGCGCACCAGCGCCCGGGTGGCCTGATGAGCATGGATCAGCGCCTCTTCCCGGGTAATGCGCAACAGCCGGTCCAGCGGTTGAAGTTCCATCAACAGACACAGCGTCTGCCCCGGCTCATTGATCGGGCTGACTGAGTAATCCACCGTTATTTCATAGCCGGGGGACACTGCCAGGCGGGCTTCCCGACGGGTAAACGGATGCTCGTCCCGAATGCACTGGCGCAGGGCAGCACGGGCTTCCTCATCATCAAAGAAATAGTCCGGTAACGGCTGACCCATGGCACGGCTGGCACTGGTCGCAAGCAGCATTTCCGCCGCCGGATTCAGGTAGCGGACCTGCAGATTGTCATCAAGCATGATCACTGCGGTACGCAGGTGATCGAGTAAACGTTTGTGCAAGGTGACACCACCCATCAACTGTTGGCCCATAACAGGGCATAAGCAATTATCAGGCCACTTGGGCTGGCACCTATAATGCGTACCTAACAGGCACTACAACCCGACAGGGCTCAGAGCCTATAATGAGTTTAGGGGATGGCAAGGCAGAATTGCACCAAAGCAGTGCTTTAAGGGCGGGCCGAATAGGGGCGCAGCGGCTGAACAGGGCGCTGCGATGTGCCAGGACGTATGGCGGTATCACCCCCGTTCGAGGGCTGCTGCTGCCGTTTGATATCCCCCACCGTTGTCCTGTGGATATAGATCTCAACAATTTCAGATTCGATCAGTACCTCACCCTCGGCACTCAAAATCCGAGCCTGAATTTGATGCGTGCCTCGCTCTGGCCGATCCAGTGAAGCTCCTTCAAGAACCTGACCATTATGCGTCAACTCCAGCCGATCGCCTGGTTGTAGCTGTGGCTTGATGGCCACTTCAATGGGTATCGACTCCACAGGGTTACGGATGGTCGCACCCGGCTCAGGACTGGAGACCGCCAGACCGGCATACTCCTGCCGGGAAACTACCGGAGGCGCACTTTTCCGTAGCTCGCTGTCCACCGGGCGCACTGTCTTTTTCGCACCCTCCACAGTGTTCACACTACGGATATCAACGGGCTCTGCCCCTGAAGACAAAGGCTTATCCGTGAACTGCACCGAACCGTCCGGCATCGTCTGCTTGTAAATTCTGGATTGCGCGGCGGAAGCGCCCTCTTCGTCGACAATCCCGTCTTCAGCCTGCAACACAACCGTCATAAGCAGCACGGCAATACCCGCTATCAACCTGAGCATCTGGACACCTCCCTCTTTCTTTCGATTCTGAACAGCCTCTGGAAAGATGAAAAGGGCAAAATGCACAAAACACCATATGCATTACCGTCTTTCTTCAGACAAAAAAAGCCCCCGACTAGCGGGGGCCTTCTTTCTGCGAGCTTTCCCAGGGGAAATCAGCAGGAGTAGTACATATCGAACTCGACCGGGTGCGGGGTCATGTTGAGACGTTCAACCTCACCACGCTTCAGGGCGATGTAGCCTTCCAGCATATCCTTGGAGAACACGTCGCCTTCGGTCAGGAAGTCCATATCGGCTTCCAGGCAATCCAGCGCCATGGTCAGGGTATGCGCCACGGTCGGGATGTCCTTGGCTTCTTCTGCCGGCAGATCGTACAGATCCTTATCCATGGCATCGCCAGGGTGCATCTTGTTCTTGATGCCGTCCAGGCCAGCCATCAGCAGAGACGCGAAACACAGGTACGGGTTCGCAGACGGATCAGGGAAACGCGCTTCGATACGACGCGCCTTGGCGCTGTTCACAAACGGAATCCGGATGGAAGCAGAACGGTTACGGGCAGAGTAGGCCAGCATTACCGGGGCTTCGAAGCCGGGCACCAGACGCTTGTAGGCGTTGGTGGACGCATTGGTGAACGCGTTCAGGGCACGGGCGTGCTTGATGATGCCGCCGATGAAGTACAGCGCTTCGTCGGACAGGCCTGCATAGCCGTCACCCGCGAACAGGTTTTTGCCATCTTTACCCAGGGACACGTGAACGTGCATACCGGAACCGTTATCACCGATCAGCGGCTTGGGCATGAAGGTGGCTGTTTTGCCGTAGGCGTGAGCCACGTTGTGTACGCAGTACTTGAGAATCTGTACTTCGTCAGCCTTGGCAGTCAGGGTGTTGGCGCCAACGCCGATTTCACACTGGCCCGCAGTACCCACTTCGTGGTGATGCACTTCGATCTGCAGACCCATCTGCTCCATGGCGGAACACATGGCGCCACGCAGGTCGTGCAGGCTATCTACCGGCGGAACCGGGAAGTAGCCGCCTTTCACGCCCGGACGGTGACCGATGTTGCCACCTTCGAAGTCTTCGTGGGATACCCACGCTGCTTCTTCGGAGTGAATATTGTACATGGAACCCTGCATGTCGGATTTCCACTGCACGGAATCAAATACGAAGAATTCCGGCTCCGGACCGAACAGTGCGGTGTCAGCAATACCGGTAGACTTCAGGTATTCCTCGGCACGACGGGCAACGGAACGCGGATCACGCTCATAACCCTGCATGGTGGACGGCTCGAGGATGTCGCAGCGCAGGTTGACGGTCGCCACATCAGTGAACGGGTCCAGTACGGCAGACTCGTCGTCCGGCATCATCACCATGTCGGACTCGTTGATGCCTTTCCAGCCAGCGATGGAAGAGCCATCGAACATTTTGCCATCCTGGAAGAAATCTTCGTCGATTTCGCCCACGGGGAGGGTTACGTGCTGCTCCTTACCACGGCTATCGGTGAAGCGCAGGTCCACCCATTTCACATCATTTTCTTTAATCAGCTTGAGGGTCTTTTCAGACATTGTCGTGCGTCCTCCTAAGGAACAGCGGGTTTGTCTCTGGCTCATGGCCCCGCCCCGCATCAGGGCAGAACAGAGAGCCGGTATTCTCGGCCACCAGGCCTGCTTTGCCAATAGGGAGGCAAGTTCCATGCCAGCCCTTTTTTAGCGCATTTGACGCTAAAATACAGAATCAGGGGAAAGATAGCACCTCATAGTGCATTATTGTGGTGCGCCGCACCATTTTATTGCACTAAAATAGTGCACCATTGTCTTCGCCGACCCGCAGGACCACAAACACCTCGTTGCCCGCCTCGCCGGTTTCCAGCACCTGATGCCCGTTGATACGGCACCAGGCAGGGATATCGCTTAGCGCTCCGGGGTCCGTGCATACCACACGCAGGCAATCGCCGGTGGCCAGAGTGCGCACCTTATTCTGCGTCTTGATCACCGGCATGGGGCACAACATGCGGCGCACATCCAGTTCATGAACAGCTTCGGTCATCAGGGGTCCCTGGGTTCTAGCTTCTAGCTTCTAGCTTCTAGCTTCTAGCTTCTAGCTTCTAGCTTCTAAAGAGGGTGCCGCGCCCCAAACGAAGCACAACCCCAGCAGCACTTTTTTGTTTTCCTCGCAGCCAACAGCTCATAGCTGCCTTTACCCCACATTCCAGGCCAACGGCACTGCATCCGGGTGAAATGGCTCTACAGTGACCTGGCGCGCCACACCATCCGGGCTGCGCACTTCCAGGGTAACCTCATCCGACGAACGCCCCTTGGAATAACGGGCCACGATCGCCGCCGCCTGCTGCATTTCCTCATCATTCTGGAAATTGCCATCCACCAAGGCCAAAGGCCCCGGGCAGCTCACTGTGGTAATGCTGGTAAACTGGTAGCGATACCCCTCCAGGAAACGGTTCTCGCCTTCCTCCCGGCTGATGATCAGCTTTAAATGGGGCTGCGGACGTATATGACGCCCCACCTTTAACAGCATGATGTCATCAAGCTCGTAGCGACGCTCGTTGCGGGCCTTCCACAGATCCGCCAACTTGTTGGAATAGGATTCGTCGGTAAGAAAGCAGCAACCACCGGCAGGCTGGGCAAAGTCATCCAGCCCGAACTTCTTGGCCAGGGCCATTTGCGGCTTACGGCTGCGGCCGGAAAAATCGTGCAGGGATTCCCGGTCTACCCAGCCCTCACGTTCGGGCAGGGTAGCTGGCAAGTTCTTCGCGCATAGCGGCCGCAGCAGACGCTCGTCCGCGCCGGATTCCGCGCTGATAATCGGCATGGTTGCCTTGCGCTGGCTTTTCGGACGCTGGCCGATCACTTCACCGGTCACAATAAAATCAAACCCGCGATCCCCAGCCAGTTCCCGGGCCTTGTTAATCATCAGAGTGGCCTGATTGACCATGAAGATCTTGCAATCCAGACAAGGATTCAGGTGCGCCCCGTAACCGTGCCTGGGATTGAGCACCACATCCTTATACTCCTCGGAGATATCGATGATGTGCATCTTGATACCCAACTGCTCGGCAACCCACAGGGCGTTATTGCGCTTTTCCTTGTCCTTGTCTTTCTTGCGGATGGCATGAGTATGCCCCTCCACGCAGAAGCCAGTGTAGAAATTCACGCCTTCCACCTCGATGCCCTGTTCCTGCATGACTTTCACGGCCAGCATGGAGTCCAGTCCGCCGGACACCAGTGCAATGGCGCGACGCTTGATGGGTTGGGTTGCCTCTGTCATCAAAAAAACCTGCGTTACTGTGGAAGGACAGCTCAAAATTTGGGCGGTGCAGTATAACAATGGCATGCCCGGGACGCACCCTCCCCTCCCTCGCTAACCACACCGGCTGTCACCCCATCGTCATCTGACTTGGCCACACTCTGGCCTCCCTGGATGAAATACCATGGCTTTATGTTCCTTTGGCTTCGCGTTTCACTGATTGCCCTGCCGGGGCTCATCGCCGCCGCCGGCCTGGGCTGGTGGTGGCAGACCCCGCAAGCTCCCTGGTTGCTTCACCAGCAGCCGCTGGCCGGCCAACGGATATGCGCCATCGGAGATGGCGGCTGGGGGAACACGCCATCCCTGGCAGTGGGACAGGCCCTGGTCACGCTACAATGCGATCAGGTCCGCTACCTGGGCGACATGGTTTACCCGGACGGCATCCATAGCGCGGATGATCCTCTGCTGAAAAGCCGCTTTCTCACCCCGATGAAACCGGCCCTGGACGCCGGCATTCCAATCTATCTGGTACTGGGAAACCACGATTGGAAGCGCAACGGACAAGCTTGGCTGGAGGTGGCTCAGCGCCATGCGCTGGTGCATTTCCCCCATTATTACTATGCAGAACAATGGCCAGATGCCTGTGCCTTCAGCCTGGAAACCACCTGGTTCGAGAAGTGGTATTACATCCGACGGCAGGGGCGCTGGCTGGAACAGGCTCAAAACACCGCCAGAGAGCATGGTTGCCGGTTCAGCCTGGCCTTTGCCCATCACCCCTTATTCAGCACCGGCTCCCACGGAGAAGCCGGCGAGATGATCAATCTGCTACTCAAACCGAAGCTGCTCGGCCGCCTGGACTTGCTGCTCGGCGGTCATGACCACATTCTTTCCGATGAAGGAGAATACCAGGGCACTCGACAACTGGTTTCCGGTGCGGCCAGCATTAACAACGACCTGGGTACTCCCAGCGAGGAACAACGCTTCACTCTCGCCACCCACGGACTGGTGACCTTGGACCTGTATGACAATCATGGAGAAATGGAGGCGCAGTACGCGTTCTATAGTGTATCGGGGGACCCGCAAGCCCCACTGATCACCCTGCTTTGGCAGGGCGATCAGAGAGGCCAGGGGGTTCGCTGATTTAGTGTTTCCGAAAGAAGGTGGAAATATCCAGCAGCACCCGCGCCAGAGCATCACGGCGCTGCGCCAGCACAACGTCCGGATCTGCCACTGACTGATCATCCGCATCACTGATGCGCATTTCCGATAGCCCCCCCGCACCGAGGGGCATGGCCACCTTGTAATCTGCACCCACATAGGCCAACGCATCCCAGCTGGCCACAAGCCGATATGCCTCGCTACGGTCCGCCAGCAAAGATCGTCCCACACTGTAATCGGTGGCGGGATTGGTCACGCCAAGTAGAGGCAGCAACGTGGGTACCAGATCCAGATGACTGGTAGGCCGCTCAACCACACTCGGCGTGCTGCCCGGTAGCGACAACACGAAAGGCACATGTATCTGCTCGTTATGGAATTCGGAATTGTGCCCCCAGCGGCCATTTTCCATGAATTCCTCACCGTGATCGCCGGTAACAATGACAATGGTATTGTCCAGCCGCCCACTGTTCTCCAGATGCTCCAGCACTCGCCCCAACTGCTGATCCAGATGATGGGAGGCGTTGATATAGCGGTTGAAAATGCCTGGCATATCGGCTTCCAAGTCCATCGTCGCATAGTTCATTTCTGGCAGGTAATCCTCACGGATTGCGCTCTCCTCCGGAAAGTAATAACGAGCATGAGCGGATTCGAAAAACATGAACCCCATGAAGGGCGAATCCTTTTCACCCTGGTCAATAAAGTCCAGCAGGCGCACCACGTTGCGACGGTCACGTTCCCAGCCGGGCCCGGCATCGTCACTGACCAGCTCACCTTCGGGCACCGACACAAACAGGGTTTTATCAAACTCGGGGTAGCTGAAGTTGGCACTGGTATACAGGCCCATACGGTAATCAACCTGCTGTAAATGCGTCATCAGCACGGGAGACTTGCGCTCGTCGAGCACGCTGAACCAGTAATTACCCGGCAACCCGTAAAACAGGCTAAACATACCCATCCGGGTACCATTTCCGCCACTGTAATGCTGAGTGAAGCGGGTGCCGTGTTGCGCCGCAAAACGCCACAGATTCGGCATAATTTCCGGGGTCAACATATCCCAGCGCAGAGACTCAGCCACGAGGAACAGAATGTTCGGGCGCGACGCGTCGGCGCTGATCTGCAGTGGCGCTTTCGGGTAATTCAGGCGGCCTTTGGCCTCCGCCTCCAGCCGGGCACTACGCACCATCTCCCACCCCCACTGTTTCGCCACATGGCGGAAGGTGGTGGGCTGGTAGAAGGGAATACTCTGAGCGGCCATCAGCACCGGCTGATAACCTTTCAGATGGCTGATACCGTAAGCCGCGCGCTCACCCACCATGCACAAAACCAGTAGCGCCACCGCAAAACCCACCCCCGGCAGAGACCGCGCACGCAGCAGAAACAACGCAAGGACGTGAATCGCCAGCACCGCCGCACAGATGGCGGCCACAGTCCAGGACGTGTCGGCACTGCCGCCCATGGATTCAATTCCGCCGGGTGTAGTTATCAGGTTCCAGACAAAACCATTGAGGTGAAAGCCATAGATCGCATAGATCTGGCTGTCGATCAGTAGCAACAAGGTAATAGATGTGGCTAGCGCCACAACCAATGCGACCTGGGCGCCCCGCCCCAGAACCTTGCCCAGCATCCAGCCGGGAGCAGCCACCATGAGCACATAGAGAAAAGCATAACCGCTCAAGGCGGCGAGCATGAATAGCATGCCCAGGGGTGGCAAGGTTTCTATCATTCCACGCCCGATCCATGCATTGAGCGCAAGAAAGAGAAGAAAAAGGAAAAAGTAGTACCCGCGCAGGGAAGCACCCCATGCACTTTGCTTATTCATTACAAAACCCCTTGAATGCCAGGCAGTGAAGCCTACGCCAAGAGGCTTATCGCCAGCTTAAATCATTCTTCTTGTTCTGCCAGAACGGGGCCAGCCACTGCAAATTCTCGCTTGGAAAATGTCACGCGCTCAGCCACCGGACGGATTTCGCCCTTCAGGTCAGCCAGGTGGTTTTCGACAATCTGGCAACGACGCAGCAGACCATCATCCATGGCGATCTGGATGTTCAACCCTGGTCGGGCATTCAGCTCCAACATCATCGGTCCGAATTCCCGGTCCATCACCAGATCCACCCCCAGATAGCCCAGGCCGGTCAGATCATAACAACGGGCGGCCAGCTCCAGACACTCTTCCCAGTCCGGCACGGTCAGGCCGGCCACCGCATTGGCGGTGTCTGGATGGCGCTCGATTCTCTGGTTGTGCCAGGTGCCACCCAGAGTCACGCCGCTGGACAGGTCCAGACCCACACCAATAGCACCCTGATGCAGGTTGGCCTTGCCCTGGGATTGGCGGGTAGGCAGACGCAGCATGGCCGCCACCGGGTAACCCTGCAGCACGATGATGCGAATATCCGGCACCCCCTCGAAACTGATGCGATTGAACAGCTCGGTGGACCGCACCCGGTATTCAATCAGGGCCTGATCACGGTGGCCGCCCAGGGAATAAATACCGGAGATAATCCCGGAAATATGATGTTCCAGCTCCTCGGTAGTCACGATGCGCCCGGAGGCGGAACGGAAATAGTCCTCGAAGCGATCGGCAATCACCATGATACCGTCACCGCCCGCACCCTGAGCCGGCTTGATGACGAAATCCCGATGGGTTTCCACCACCCGGTGCAGGGTGCTGATTCCCTGTTCGGTGGCGATGGCACCGTACAGCTCCGGCACCCGAATGCCCGCATCCAGCGCCATCTGCTTGGTCTGCAGCTTGTCGTCCACCAGCGGATACAGACTGCGCTTGTTATAGCGGAGGATGTAATCACCGTTGCGCTGGTTAATACCCATTACGCCACGGGCACGCAGGGCCTTGCGGGTCTTGGACCAGAACATGTCAGCGCTCCACCATCGCCCGGAAGCGCATCAATTCAGTGAGGCGGTAGCCACGGTAATGCCCCATCAACACCATCACTGCGGACATGCACAACAGCACACCCGGGAAGGTAAAGACGAAATAGACCAGCGGCGGCCATACCATAAGCAAATGACACAACACCGCAGCCACCAGGGTACCCAGCGCCACTTTCAGGGACTGGGTTCCACCGCGCTCTTCCCAGACAATGGAAACCCGCTCGATCACCATGGTCAGAATCACCATGGGGAACAGTGCCACCGACAACCCTGATGACACACCCAACTTATAGCCAAACAGACTGATGACTGCCATCAGGATTACCACAAAGGTGAGCACAATGGACAGCCGCGCCAACAGCTGCAGTTTCAAATGCTCAAGATAGGAGCGCACCGACAGGCCAATAGCGGTGATGAAGGTAAACAGCAGCACCCCCCAGATCACCTGGGTTTCCCGGAACGCCAGGGCAATCAACACTGGCGTAAAAGTGCCCAGAGTTTCCATACCCACCAGGGAACGGATCAGCAGGACCAGCAGTACGCCCACCGGGATCATCATCAGAATGCGGAATAGCTGCTGAGAGGGCAGCGGCAACTCGTACAGGGAGAAATCGATAAAGCTGCTGGCATCCTGCAGCCGCAGGGACCGAGCCAGTTGCAGGGCACTCATTTCATTACGGTGCACGCTCAGTGTCATATTCGCCGAGCGCCCGCCTTCGACATTCAGCAACGACTCACTGCCGCTCCACCATACCACTCGGTCATCCGGCAAACCCTGCTGGCCATCCAGCGGGTTGAAGTACAGCCAGCGCTTTCCGTTATAGGTCCGCAACCACAGTTCGGGCTGCTGTTCCTGACTTTCCACCAGTCGCAGGGTATGCACCGGCTGAGCAGGAATATGGGACATGGCAAGCAGCAGATCCACTACCTGGGCTCGGTTTTCCGGACTCACATCACCGCCGAGCAACAACTGGACGTTGTCGTTTTCCAGTTCATTCACCCGCTTGATGGTTTCGCCAATGAAGGTTTCCACATCGGCGGAATGCTGACGGATCGGCTGCAACAGCGCTTCGGCCGCCAACTTTTCCGCTCCGTCCAGCACCGGGGCCGGCCGGAACTGGGGGCCCGGCTCATTCTCGCGGGTTTCCGCAAAACGGGGGGTAAGCATCAGCCGATAGTAAAGATACTGATTACCCTCGGCACGACGGGCGGACCAGGTGACCTGTCGGTTGCCCTTCTCCACATTGACGTTTACGCCATAGTTATTGGAGATAAAGCTTTCGTTGAGGGTGGTGTAACCGGCCCCCTGTGGCGGCACGAACATGCGCACCTTGATCGGTTTGTTGGCCCTGGCAGTAAAGCTGACCTGGGCATCGACCACCCACACCGGGTCCTTCTCATCCTGAGTCAGCGGCACCTTCTGCACTAGCAACTGGTAAGCGATACTGCCGCCACCCAGCAGCAAGAGAAACACGGCCAAAATCCGTGCCTGTAGTTTGACAGACCCCATGTTAATGCGCCCCGGCAGCCTCCATCATCAGTTCATCCTCCTGATCCTCCCGGCAGCGTGGCGCGCCCACAGACATGGACAACGACGGGTCTACCAGGGCTCCCAGGCCCATCAGGGCATCCGCACCGACCAGAAGCGGGTAACGAAACTCGCTCCGGTCTGTCAGATTGACATCTATTTTCTGCTCACGATCGCCCATGCATATCGTCAACGTCACCATTGGCCGGCGGCTGAAATCCCGCTCGCCGTCCTGAACACTCTCTGCCCGGCGCTTTATCCGCACATGCCCGGCCAGTGGCAATTCCACGTCATCCCACTGATTCTGCTGGATGCCCCACTCTTCACGGTCATCCCTGTCGATGGCTATATCAAACTCAACCATTTTCACCCCGTCACGCTCAAAGGTCTTTATGTAACGGGCACTCAGGGAGGCGGAGTCCGCCCCGGTGTCCAGCTTGGCCGGCACCGTAATACCCAGTTCACCGACATGCACGCTTTCGTGCAGACCATAGATTCTCTTGTTGACTGGTGGCACCTCAGACAGGGCCACGGCAGGCACCAGCGCCCCTATCAGCACCAAGGGGATTCGCATCATAACAACCTGATTATAAAAGCGTTATTGCCGAATTTTCGGCACCGACAACGGAAAAAGACGGTGAGTCTGACCCTTCTCCGGGGAAATGGTTGCGCCATTCTAGGCGATCCGCAGCCCACTCGCAGGAACAACCGTAAATTTTTGAATCTTTTCACATTCGCAAATGTTACGCGAAAGCCTGACCGACGGGCTATCACCTGCGCCCAGCGCTGGTATAATGCGCGCCCCCGCGGGATGCCAGACCCTTTTCAACGCCCACTACGTGGCTGCGTACAGGTCGAGATCAGGCACGAGCGTCATCCCGCCCATTTCTTAACGGAGCTACATCTGTGATTGAACGTCTGCGCAATATCGCCATCATCGCCCACGTTGACCACGGCAAGACCACCCTGGTGGACAAGCTGTTGCAACAATCCGGCACCCTGGGAGATCGCGCTGGCGATATTGAGCGGGTAATGGACTCTAACGATCTGGAGAAGGAACGGGGCATCACCATCCTCTCCAAGAACACTGCCATCCAGTGGAATGAATACCGCATCAACATCGTCGACACCCCCGGCCACGCCGATTTCGGTGGCGAGGTAGAGCGGGTCATGTCTATGGTGGATTGCGTATTGCTGCTGGTAGACGCGGTGGATGGCCCCATGCCGCAAACCCGCTTCGTCACCCAGAAAGCCTTTGCCGCCGGCCTCAAGCCGATCGTGGTAATCAACAAAATCGACCGCCCGGGCGCGCGACCGGACTGGGTCATGGATCAGGTATTCGACCTGTTCGATAACCTTGGCGCCACCGACGAGCAACTGGATTTCCCGGTCATTTACGCGTCAGCCCTGAACGGCATTGCCGGTCTGGAAGCAGACAACATGGCCGACGACATGACCCCGCTGCTGCAGACCATCGTCGACAAGGTGGACTACCCGAACGTGGACGCGGACGGTCCGTTCCAGATGCAGATTTCCTCCCTGGACTACAACAGCTACCTGGGCATCGTCGGCATTGGCCGGGTCAAGCGCGGCAACATCAAGGCCAACAGCCCGGTGAAAGTAATCGGCGCCGATGGCAATGTCCGCAATGGCAAGATCCTCACCATCATGGGCTATCACGGTCTGGAGCGTGTTGACGCCCCCACTGCCTCTGCCGGCGAAATCGTCTGCATCACCGGCCTCGACCCGCTGAACATTTCCGACACCCTGTGTGATCCGGCCAGCGTGGAAGCGTTGCCGCCGTTGAGCGTGGACGAGCCCACCGTGAGCATGTTCTTCCACGTGAACACCTCGCCGTTCGCCGGCCAGGATGGCAAATTCGTCACCAGCCGCCAGATCCGCGAACGCCTGGAAGCGGAGCTCAAGCACAACGTGGCCCTGCGCGTGGAAGAAACCGGCAGCGCCGACCAGTTCCGCGTCTCCGGCCGTGGCGAGCTGCACCTGTCCGTGTTGATCGAGAACATGCGTCGCGAAGGCTTCGAGCTGGCCGTTGGCCGCCCGCAGGTGATCATCCGTGAAGAGGATGGCGTCAAGCAGGAGCCCTACGAAACCGTGATCGCCGATGTGGAAGAGCAACACCAGGGTGCCATCATGGAGCATCTGGGTCTGCGTCGTGCGGAAATGACCAACATGGAGCCGGACGGCAAGGGCCGGGTACGCCTCGAGTTCCTGGTGCCCAGCCGTGGTCTGATCGGCTTCCGTAGCCAGTTCCTGACCCTCACCTCCGGCACCGGCATCCTCAACAGCACCTTCAGCCACTACGGCGAATACAAGGCCGGCGACATGGCCAAGCGCATCAACGGTGTGCTGGTGTCCATGGTCAAGGGCAAGGTGCTGGGCTTCGCCCTGTTCAACCTGCAGGAGCGTGGCCGGATGCTGATCGATCCGAACGTGGATGTGTACGAAGGCCAGATCATCGGCATCCACAGCCGCGGCAACGACCTGGTGGTCAACCCCACCAAGGGCAAACAGCTCACCAACATGCGCGCCTCCGGCACCGATGAAAACATCGTCCTGACTCCGCCGATTCGTTTCAGCCTGGAGCAGGCACTGGACTTCATCGAAGATGACGAGCTGGTGGAAGTGACCCCGAACTGTCTGCGTATCCGCAAGAAGCTGCTTACCGAAACCGAGCGCAAGCGCGCCGGACGGTAAACGCAACAATGGTCGCGGGGAGGAATGCGCAAAGCGAATTCCTCCCTCTAAGCCAACGTTTGACACCAAAAAGCCGGGCGATGCCCGGCTTTTTTGTGTCCAACCTTTTTCAACGCAGCAGCATCAACATCACCACCGCGCCGATCACCATTCCCAACAACAACCCCTGGGTGAAAGAGCGCTGCGCCTCCGGGCGAGCGGCTTGCACGGTGTCTGCAGGCTGACTGGTCTCAAACTCGGCGATCACCTCGCGAGCTCTCGACTCATCGCTTTCCGCCACCCACACCGACGCCAGGCCCGCCGCAGGCAGCTCTCCTACGGCTCCCTGCAACATGTCGCCCTGAACCTGCGCCATGATACCCACCTGATCCAGCAGGTCCGCCAGCATATGCGCTTCAATACCGTCGCGGGCATGGAAAACACACTTCACGGCAGTGCCCTCTCATTCATCAGGGGTTGACCGCTTCCTTGCTCACCACCTCCAGCAGGGTGTAACGCAAGCTGCTGCCGTCCGCTGGCGGTGACGCCACTTCCTCTATTTTTACTCGCAGCGTATAGCGGTGACCGGGCTCGAACTCGAAACCATCGATATGATTATAGAAAAGCTGAAAGTTGGCTTCGTCATCACTGCGCACCCTCAGACAATCCATTGGCCCCGCACCGATACAGGCAGAAGAATAAGGAGCAACATGCAGAATATCGCCGGGCTTGTCTTCTTGTTCACCACAAGCAACCAGTAAAAACAGCGCCGCAAACAGCGTGTGTTTCAGTATCATGGTACCAGCCTTGTTATTTTTTCCCTCACAGGTAACAAGCAGTACCATGCGCGGCCCACCAAGGCAAAACATAAGGGCCATACACCGCCGCAATACGAACGGACGAAAAATTCGCTTCCGGCACGGCTGCCACTAGACTTGAAACAGGTTCCCATGCTCCATATCGCACTGTTCGAACCGGAAATCCCCCCCAACACCGGTAACATCATCCGCCTGGCCGCCAACACCGGGGCCCACCTGCACCTGATAGAGCCACTGGGCTTTTCCCTGGAGGAAAAGAAACTGCGCCGCGCCGGGCTGGACTACAATGAACTGGCCCACCTCACCGTGCATGCGGATTTTGTCGCTTTTCTGGACGCAATGGAGGGTAAACGCCTGTTTGCCCTGACCACCCGGGCCAGCCAGCCACACAGTGATGCGGTGTTCGCAGACGAGGATGTGCTGCTGTTCGGTCCGGAAACACGCGGCCTGCCCACCGACATTCTCGACAGCCTGCCACCCACCCAAAAACTGCGCCTGCCCATGGTGGCGAACAGCCGCAGCCTCAATCTTGCCAATGCGGTGTCGGTGACGCTGTATGAGGCATGGCGGCAGCTGGACTACATAGGGGCAATTGAGAATGGATAATTGATAACTCGCGGGAACGGACATCAAGTCCTGAAACGCAAGAGGCCGCGTCCAAGCGTTTGGACGCGGCCTCTTGCATTTAAAGACAATAGCAACGCCAATCCGTGGCGTTATCAATTATCCATTTTCAATTATCAATTCTTACTGAACCGTCTCACCCTCAGCTTCAGCCTGCGCTTTCGCCTGCTGCTGGCGTTGCTGCTGGTACAGGGCATCGAAGTTGATCGGTTGCAGTACCATTTGCGGGAAGGAGCCCTTGGCGACCAGATCCGAGACCACTTCGCGCACATAGGGAAACAGCAGGTTCGGGCAGTAGGCACCGAGCAACTGGGCCCGCTCTTCGCCCTCCACACCCTTCACGGTAAAGATACCGGCCTGCTTCACTTCTGCCAGATAGAAGGTTTTCTCTTCCTTCTCGTCCTTGGCGGTAACCGTGACAGTCAACTCCACTTCAAATTCATCGGTCTCGCCAATGCGGCGGGCGCCGTTATTGAGCTGCACATTGACCTTGGGTTTCCACTCTTCCAGGAACACTTCCGGCGCCCCCGGGCACTCGAAAGAGGCATCTTTCAGATAAATACGCTGCAGCTGGAAAACCTGTTGTTGTTCGGCCATGGTTTTTCTCCTGTTACTTTGTTCCCGACTCCCCCGAATTGGCGCCGAGCAGCGAATCCAGCTCCCCTGCGCGCTCCAGAGCATAAAGTTCATCACAACCGCCGATGGGGCGATCATCAATAAAGATCTGTGGCACCGTACGAGCCCCGCCACGCTGCATCATCACCGCACGTTGATCAGGCTGTCGATCCACATCCGTATCGTGGTACGGAATGTTTTTGCTGTTCAGCAACTGCTTGGCGCGAACGCAAAAAGGGCACCAACCTGTGGTATAAAGCTCCACTTTGGCCATATTCACCTCCTGCCTAGTCTTTAACCACAGGCAGGGAAGCCCCGCGCCAGGCGTTAAGTCCGCCCTGGATGCGATACAGCTCGTCAAAGCCCTTACCACGCAGCTGACGACCGAGATGTGAGGCCTTGGCGCCCATATCACAAGTCAGAATAATGGGTTTGTCCTTGTATTTTTCCAGTTCTGCAATACGCTCAAGGGCCTGGCTGGCAGGGATATTGATGCTGCCGGCAATATGTCCGGCACGAAACTCATCGCTATCGCGCAGGTCAACAATCACCGCATCCTTCTGGTTGACCAGATTGGTGGCCAGCTGAGGACTCAGAGCCTTGCCGCCACGGCGGGACTCAAGCACAAAGAAAACGGCCCACAGCAGAAAAAAGGCGGACACCAGAAGGTAATGGTTACTGGCAAATTCAAGCAATTGGCTCATTGGAACCCCGAATCAGTGGCAATGGCCGACGCTGTGCAGATAATTGGACAGCCCCGCGCCGATGGAAAATCGGCGCCAAGTATACACACCCGCAAGGGGGTAAGGTAAAACCATGCGCCCCGGATTACTGCTGCTATTACTCCTGCCCGCCCTGGCCTGGGGCGAAAATACACCGTCAAAGGCCCAACTGGCGCAGCTCAAGGACCGCATCAGCGAGCTCAGTGCCGCCCAGAACCGGGAACTGCGCAAGCGGGATTCAGTTCAGGCGGATCTGCGCGAAGCCGAGCTTCGCATCAGTCGCCTGTCCCGTGAACAACGCAATCTGGAACAACAGGCCGGCGAGGCCCGCCAGCGACTGGCCAAACTGGAAAAGGAACAGGCTCAGCTGGCCCGGGAAAAGCAGACCCAGCTCGACTGGCTGGCCAAAACCGTCCGCGCCAGTTATCAGGCCGGCCGCCAGGAACGCATCAAACTGCTGCTGAACCAGGAGCAACCGGACCAGATTGCCCGCCTGCTGCGCTACCAGGAATACTACCAGCGCGCCCGCAGCAATCGCCTGCAACAGGTCAATGGTGAGCTGGATGAACTGATGGCTGTCAGCCTGCGCGTGGAGCAGGCCCGCCAGGCACTGCTCGACAAGCGCAGTGACGTACACCGCCATGCAGACAAGTTGCAGGGGGCCCAGAAAAGCCGCCAGCAGACCCTGGCCAGCCTGAACCGCTCCCTGGATGACCGCAGCTCAAGCCTCAGCCAGCTCAGGCGAGACCAGCAGCAGCTGGAAAAATTGCTGGCAGATATGCAGCGCAGTCTGAACGATATCCCCGCCGACCTGGGCGGAACGCCCTTCGGCAAGCTGGCCGGCAAACTGCCATGGCCTCTGGACGGAAACATTGGCACCAGCTACAACAGCGCCCGCGAAGGGGCGCTACGCTGGCAGGGCGTGATTTTGAATGCGTCTGCCGGCACGCCGGTGCGGTCGGTATACGCCGGTCGCGTCGTGTTTGCAGACTGGCTGCGCGGCTACGGCCTGCTCACCATTGTCGATCACGGTAACGGCTACCTGACCCTGTATGGCTATAACCAGAGCCTGTTGCGGGAAGTCGGCGAGTGGGTCTCCGCCGGTGACAGCCTGGCACTGGCCGGCAATTCCGGCGGCAATCGTGCCAGTGGTCTGTACTTCGAGATACGTCATCGCGGCAAGGCGGTGAACCCCACACGCTGGTGTAATCGCCGTGTTACACTGCCGCCACTGGCCCAAAACACAAATGATTGAAGCACGCGCATTGATCTCGCGTGCCTGCCGGGGATACTGAATGCCAACGCCAACCTTGTCCTTTCTGCGCACAGCTGTGGTGACGGCACTGCTGTCCGCCGCTCCCTTCGCCAGCCTTCATGCCGAAGACCCGGCGCTGGATCAACAGGCCCGCCAGCAGGGCGTACCGGTGGATGAACTGCGTGCCTTTGCCGAAGTCATGGAGCGCATCCGCGGCGCCTATATCGATGAGGTTGATGACCGCGAACTGCTTGAATCAGCCATTCGCGGCATGCTCTATGAACTGGACCCGCATTCCAGCTACCTGACCCCGGACCAGTTTGACGACCTGCAGGTCACCACCACCGGTGAATTCGGCGGCCTGGGTATCGAAGTCACCATGGAAGACGGCTTCGTCAAGGTGGTTACCCCGGTGGACGGCTCACCGGCCAGCAAGGCCGGCATCCAGGCCGGCGACCTGATCCTGAAAATCGACGAGACCTTTGTGAAAGGTCTGAGCCTGGGCGAAGCCGTAGAGCTGATGCGCGGTGAGATCGGTTCGGAAATCGAACTGATGGTGCTTAGTGACGGGGATGACAAACCTCACCAGGTCACCCTCGAGCGCGACAAGATCCAGCTGCACAGCGTCAAATCCCGCATGCTGGAGCCTGGGCTGGGCTATTTGCGCATTTCCCAATTCCAGAACAATACCGGCGACGATGCCCGCAAAGCCCTGGACAAACTCGCCAAGGAAGATACCTTGCGTGGCCTGGTGCTGGACCTGCGCAACAACCCCGGCGGTGTACTGGGTGGCGCCGTGGAAGTGGCCGACCTGTTCATGGACAACGGCCTGATTGTTTATACCCAGGGCCGCGAGAAAAGCAGTCGCAGCGACTTCAATGCCAAACCCGGCGACCGCCTGAATGGCATGCCCATGGTGGTACTGGTCAACGGCGGCAGCGCCTCCGCCTCGGAAATCGTCGCTGGCGCCCTTCAGGATCAGGGCCGCGCCATCGTGGTGGGTAATCGCACCTTCGGCAAGGGCTCGGTACAAACGGTGCTACCGCTGAGCAAGGACAAGGCCCTGAAGCTGACCACTGCCCGTTACTACACACCCGATGGACGCTCCATTCAGGCCGAAGGCATTGAACCGGATATCGCCGTGGACGTGGTTACCAAATTCGAGGTCCGTGAAGACATGCAGGTACGAGAGGCAGACCTGCCTCGCCACCTGAACAACGAAAACGGAGAAACCCGCGACGACGGCAAGCGCCAGTCTCTTGCCCAGGAAGATTACGCCCTGGCACAGGCCCTGTCCGTGCTGAAAGGCGTAGTACTGGCTCGCAACAACGACAGTCGCTAATGCACCGTTTCGCAATCGGTCTGGCGCTGTTGCTGGCCACCGCCACTGCCACAGCCCAGCCGCGCATTGCCATCATCATTGATGATCTGGGCTATCACCGCCAGAACGGCCAGGCCATTGCCGATCTACCTGCACCGGTGACCTGCGCGGTGATCCCCTATTCCCCTCACGGACGCAAACTGGCCGAGCGCGCCAGTCGGGCCGGCAAGGAAGTGCTGGTACATCTGCCCATGGACGCCGGCCAGCATATTCGCCTGGATCGCGGCGGACTCCGGCAGGGCATCAGCGAAAACGAACTGCTCGATACCGTACGCCAGGCACTCAGTCAGATCCCCCAGGCACGGGGCCTCAACAACCACATGGGTAGTGCACTCACCGAACAGGACGAACCCATGGGCTGGCTGATGGCAGAACTAAAAGCCCATCAACTGTTCTTTGTGGATAGCCGCACCAGTGGCCGCTCAGTGGCACAGCAGGTGGCACGACAACAGGGGCTGGCCAACGCCGGACGTGACATCTTTCTGGATAACGAGCGTGATCTGGTCAAGATCAACGCCCAGTTCAACAAACTGATCCGGCTCGCCCGTCAGCGCGGCCAGGCGATTGCCATCGGCCACCCTTATCCGGAAACCGTCCATTATCTGCAGCAGGTACTACCGCTGATGGACGATGCCGGCATTCAAGTGGTGCCAGTTTCTTCGCTACTGGACACCCCGGCGCTGGACACTGCCACTACGGGAAATAGCACCCACGCCGGGTCCTGAGTCCGGTTATTCGGAAACCGGAGCGGGCTGTCCCCGGCCGATACCGGTGAGCCTGGCATAGCCGATCATCAGGAAGCCGAAGACAAACATCAGCACCCCGTACACCGCTGACGGCACCGACATGGCTTCGGAGTGCAACAGGGTCAGGGTCACCATCAGCCCCAGGGTGCCATTCTTGATGCCCAGCTCGATGGCCACGGTAAAGGCCTGGTCCCGGCTCAGGCCAATCAGGCGCCCCCCCACCAAACCCAGCACCAGGCCGGCAATGTTCAGAATTACCGCCGACAACCCTGCCTTGCGGAACAGATCCAGCGCTTCTTCACCCAGCTCTACCATCAGCAGCGCAATCACCGCCACCAACACCAGCAGACCCAGCAAGCCTACCGCCTTCTCGCCCTTTTCCGCCCAGTCCTGACGGAAATGGCGAATCGTCATGCCCACTGCCACCGGCAGCAGAATGATCACAAACAGAGTAATGATGGTGCGCAGCACCGGCAGCTCCAGCACCTTGTCCGCATCCTGAAAGCGCTCCAGCGCCCAACCGGTAAATGCCGGCAGGGTAACAATGGTGATCAGGCTGGCCAGCACTGTCAGTACGATGGACAGGGCCACATCACCACGGCCCAGGTAGACGAAAAGATTGGACGTTGTACCACCCGGACAGGCGGCAATCACGATCAGCCCCACCGCCAATGCAGGGGACAACTCCAGCGCCAGGGCCACCCCCAGGGCAATGAGCGGCAATAAAAGAATCTGGGCCAGCAGGCCGAAGAAGGTGCCGCGCGGGGCGATGGCGACTTCGCGGAAGTCCTTGGGAGTCAGGGTCATGCCCATCCCCACCATGATCAAAAACAGCGACACCGGCAGGCCGATATCGATTAGCGCATTGGAACCCATTGCCTCTCTCCCGAGATTTTATTCTTGGTAACGCCTCGAGAGTAAAACAGGATTTCACTGACAGCCAGTACAAAGCGGCTGTCTTGCCACATCTGCGACCCCGGTCTGATATACCTGTTGGCGCTTTGCTCGCAAAGCGAAGGGTAAAGGCAACCGAAAGATTCGAGTTGCGAGCAAAGCGCCAGCGGGTCGACTCAGTAGCGCGCCGCTGAAATATAGCGGCCGCTAGTCCAGTCGCATCTCCACCCCGGCCGCCTGCATGAACTGCTTGGCCTCCTGCACGGAGTATTCGCCGAAGTGGAAAATGGAAGCGGCGAGCACCGCATCGGCACCACCCTGAACCACGCCGTCCACCAGGTGCTGCAGGTTACCAACACCCCCAGAAGCGATCACCGGCACCGGCACTGCGTCGGCAATGGCCCGGGTCAGGGCAATATCAAAGCCGTTCTTGGTGCCATCCCGGTCCATGCTGGTGAGCAGGATTTCACCGGCACCGTAGTCGGTCATCTGCTTTGCCCAGGCTACCGCATCCAGCCCGGTGGGCTTGCGGCCACCATGGGTGAAGATTTCCCAGCGATTGGTCTCGCTCTCGGCACTGACTTTCTTGGCATCAATGGCCACCACGATGCACTGGGACCCGAAACGCTCCGCCGCCTCGCGCACAAATTCCGGATTGTGCACCGCCGCCGAATTGATGCCGACCTTGTCAGCACCGGCATTGAGCAGATTACGGATATCTTCCAGAGTCCGAACGCCGCCGCCCACGGTGAGCGGAATAAACACCTGGCTGGCGATCCGCTCCACGATGTGCAGGGTGGTGTCACGCTCCTGATGGCTGGCGGTGATATCCAGAAAGGTAATCTCGTCAGCACCGGCATCGTTGTAGCGCTTGGCAATCTCCACCGGGTCACCGGCATCGCGAATGTCCACGAATTGCACGCCCTTGACCACCCGACCGGCGTCCACATCAAGACACGGAATAATGCGTTTGGCTAAGCCCATAATGCGTCCCCGTCAGGCGCCGATCAGTTCGTCGGACAGTGCCTGGCCTTCGCCGAAGTCCAGGGTGTTCTCGTAGATGGCACGACCGGTAATGGCACCACTGATGCCCTGATCCGCCACTGCACATAGGTTACGCACGTCATCCAGATTGGTGATACCGCCGGAGGCAATCACCGGAATGGACATGGACTGGGCAAGGCGCACGGTAGCGTCCACATTGACGCCCTGCAGCATGCCGTCACGGCTGATATCGGTATAGACGATGGCGGACACGCCGTCGTTTTCGAACTGTTTGGCCAGATCGATCACATCCACATCAGTGACATTGGCCCAGCCATCGGTGGCGACCTTGCCATCCTTCGCATCCAGGCCAACGATGATGTGGCCGGGGAACTGCTGACACATTTCCTTGACGAACTGCGGCTCGTTGACCGCCTTGGTGCCGATAATTACCCATTGCACCCCGGCATCCAGATAGGCCTGGATAATTTCCGGGCTGCGGATACCACCGCCAATCTGGATTGGCAGATCCGGATGCGCCTTGGCTATCGCCTTGACGATGTCACCATTCACCGGCTCCCCGGCAAAGGCACCGTTCAAGTCCACCAGGTGCAGACGGCGGGCGCCGCGCTCCACCCAGTGGCTGGCTACCGCCACCGGGTCATCGGAAAACACCGTATCGTCTTCCATACGCCCCTGCTTCAGGCGTACACATTTACCGTCTTTCAGGTCGATGGCGGGAATCAAAAGCATGTCAAAATCTCAAAAGCTGGGTTTGCGCTTGCGCGGTGAATGACGACGTTAGTGATGATGTTGCTGTCAGCGATCCACTGAAACACTCAGTGAAATCATGGCTGCCAGCGCAGGAAATTTTCCAGCAGCGTCAGGCCGGCATCTGCGCTCTTCTCAGGGTGAAACTGCACCGCAAAGACATTCTTTCTGGTAGCCGCCGCGGCAAAGCTCAGACCGTAGTCGCAACGACCCGCTACTTCCTCATCGGCCAGCCCGGTGACGCAATAGCTGTGTACGAAGTAGAAACGGGTGTTATCGGCGATGCCCGCCCACATGGGGTGCGCCATGCCCTGACGCACCTGGTTCCAACCCATGTGCGGCACCTTCAGGCGGCCACCGGTATCATTCTGCAACTCGCCGAAAAAAGTAACCTGACCGTCGAACACGCCAAGGCAATCCACGCCGTTGTTCTCCTCACTACGTGCCATCAGGGCCTGCATGCCAACACAGATCCCCAGCACCGGCTTGCCGGCGGCAATCACATCCAGAATGGCCCGGTCCAGGCCGGTCTCGCGCAGCACCGCGATACAATCCCGGATGGCACCCACACCGGGGAACACCACCCGATCTGCCGCCCGCACCTGATCCGGGTCACCGGTAATGACGATCTGCTGGCCACTGGCCACCTTTTCCAAGGCCTTGCCGGCGGAGTGCAGATTGCCCATGCCGTAATCAATGACGGCTACTACTTCGCTCATACGCTACGGTTACTCGCTTTCGCTCAGGGTGCCCTTGGTGGACGGGGTAATGCCGCTCATGCGCGGGTCCGGCTCCACCGCCATGCGCAGGGCACGGCCGAAGGCCTTGAACACGGTCTCTGCCTGGTGGTGGGCGTTCTTGCCACGCAGGTTATCGATGTGCAGGGTGATCATGGCGTGGTTGACCAGCCCCTGGAAGAATTCGTAGAACAGGTCCACGTCGAAGCCGCCGATGCTGCCCCGGGTAAAGTCCACGAACATTTCCAGGCCGGGACGGCCAGACAGGTCCAGCACCACGCGGGACAGGGCTTCATCCAGCGGTACATAGGCGTGGCCGTAACGGCGCACCCCTTTCTTGTCGCCAATGGCTTTGGTAAAAGCCTGACCAAGGGTAATGCCGATGTCTTCCACCGTGTGGTGGGCATCGATGTGCAAATCCCCCTTGGCCTTGATCTCGATATCCACCAGGCCATGGCGGGCCACCTGGTCCAGCATGTGCTCCAGGAACGGCAGGCCGGTATCCAGTTTGCACTGGCCGGTGCCATCCAGGTTGATGGAGACCTGGATCTGGGTTTCCAGGGTGTTGCGCTCAACAGTGGCGCTGCGCTTGCTCATCTCTATCTCCAGGGGTTACCCAGGGCAGTGGGCCGGTTATTATACGCACCCTGACAGAGCCTAACCAGCGGAGCAATTTCATGCCGATCAGTGCTGAACCCCACCCCTTATCGTCGGAACAGGCCGCCACCTTCGATCAGGTGCTGCGAGATGACCCGCAATACCGGGAAAAACTGGACGCGGCAGTGGCCGCCGGCGACAAACGCCTGTTTGCCGCCCATTTCAACGGCAAGCGCGTGGCGGTGGCGTTGATAGAAGAAAACCGGCCCGAGCTGGACTGGGTGGTGGTGCACCCGGCCACCCGGGGCCGAGGGGTGGGCAAGGACTTTTTGCGGCTGATCGGCCAGCAACTGGGGGCAATTCTGGCTATGCCCCGGGAATGCGACCCAACACGCTGATCAGTGACCCGGGCGGCAACGGTTACGCCCGCGGGGCCTGCATGTCCGAGAGAGGCAGGCGAATATGCAGGGTAAAGCCCTGCCCCGGCCCCGGGCTTTGCGCCCACAACTGGCCATCCACCTGCTCGATCATTACCCGGGCCATGGCCAATGACAGGCCAAAGCCCTCCTCGTGGTGGCGCGAGCCCATCACAAAAAACGGTTCGAGAATATGCTCAAGCTGCTCGGCCGTGGCGCCCTTGCCCTCATCCTTGATACAAATCTCCGCGTAACCGCCGGACACATCCACTTCACTGGAAATGTCCACGCTGCCGCCTTCCGCACTGAAGCGCAGTGCATTATCCAGACCGATTGACAACACCTCCTGCAGCTCGCCTTCACTGGCGTTGACCCGCAGGTTCGGTGATACACGATTGCGTACGGCAATGCCGCTCTGTTCAATCCGCCCGGCTTGCTCACGCAAAATCCCATCCAGCACCCACATGGGCTGGCAGTTACCCACCGGCGGCGGCTGATTGCGGTCTGACAAATCGAAATAACGCAGCGAGGTGCTGACGATCCCGGTCAGCCGTCGCTGGCCCTTGCGTACCATGGCCCAGACATCCACATCCTGGTCACCCTGTGCATCCTGTCCCAGGGAGTCGGCGGCACCGATCCAGTTGATCGGTGTATTCAGCTCGTGGCTGATGTATTGCAGGAACATGGACTTGTCCCGGTTCATCTGCTCGATATCCGCCAGATGCCGCTCCAGATTCTGTTGCGCTTCAAGGGCCAACTGTTTGCGCTCGGTCTCCAGAAAGCGAATCCGGTCCCCAAGCGCCAGCGACAGCATGACTACCACCCACAGAGCGCCAAAATGCGGCAGATAAGGTACGAACACGCTATAGGGCATAAGCCCCAGGTTGCCCATGGCGAACAGGAAGATAGTCAGCAGAAACACCGACCAGGCCAGTACGTAGAGCCGCGCGACCCGAAACCCCTGCCGCCAGACCATCCAGCCCAGCCAGCTGAACAGCACGATGGTCATCAACGCAATCACCGTGGAAAGGTGATAGGTCCAGGGGGGCTCCATGAGCCACTGCAGCACAAAGGCGCCGCCAACCATCATCAGGTAATGTTTTATCAGCCGATCATAGCGGGGAAAACGTTGCGCCAATTGCAGAAACTGGCGGGAATACAGGGCAAGGGCCAATGTAATCACATAGGTACTAAGCCAGAAGTATTCATTGATCTTGGGCGTTTCCGGCCACAGGTATTGCAAGCCAAAGCCGCTGACATTGATGTTGAAAAAAATTATCCCGCCCAGAAACATCACGAAGTGCAGATGCACATTGTCGCGCAGAGACAGGTAGAGCAGCAGGTTGTAGACCAGCATAATCACCAGGGAGCCGTAAAACAGGCCCTGCATCAATTGCTCAAGGTATGTGAACTCCACCAGCCCCTTGGCACTATAGAGCGCCGGCATCATGTTCAGGGCACCCTTGCCGCGCACCTTGAGGTAATACTCCTTCACCCCGGGATCGTCGGTTTCCAGGCCAAATACAAAGGCCCGATGCTTCATGGGCCGCTGGTCAAAGTTCCGAGTATCCCCCACTTCCAAAGCACGATAATTGCCCTCCCCGTCAGGCGCATAAAGAGTCAATTCATCAAGGATCGGATGACGCTCCACCAGAAACCAGCTTCCGTCCACACCGGTGGAATCCACGGCAATACGTAACCAGAAAGTGCTGCGGGTGAAGCCGAAGTTCAGGGTACTGCTTTCGCTGTTGCGAAAGCGGCTGACAAACTGGTCACGGACCTGATCCAGAGTCCAGTCTCCCTCCGGATCTTCCAGTATCTGCATGTACTCGCCCAGCAGCACTTTCTCCTTGGCATCAGCCAGTGCCACCGTCCTTCCCTGGGCAGCCGTGGCCAGGCCGCACCACACAAGCAGAAGCGTCAACACTGAAAATTGGAACTTTTGCAAAGGTCCTTCCCCTAAACTCACACGATCAATGCTAAGTTATCAGTCAGTCATTTCTGACTGGTATAATCCGGGTCCATCGTCCAACACGCAAGGAGAGCTCCATGGGACGCTTGATAAAAATTTTGCTGATCACAATTTTTGCCATCATTCTGCTATTGGCTATCGCGGTTTTTGTGATCACACAGGTGATTGATCCCAACGAGTTCAAACCGGAAATTGAAAAACAGGCCAGGGAGCAGGCCAATCTGACTCTGGATATCCAGGGCGACCTGGCATGGCAATTCTGGCCATCGCTGGGCGTCAGCCTGGGCCGCACCGAGGCCCGCATCGCGGATGAGGAGGAGCTGTTTGCCGCTCTCAACGCGGCCAGCGTCAGTGTTGCAGTACTTCCCCTGCTGTACGGTCAGGTGGAGATGGACGGCATCACGCTGGCAGGCCTGGATGTAAACCTGATCGAGGGGCCGGATGGCGCCAACTGGGAGCAGATCGGCCCGCAAACTGCGGCGGAAGAAACGCCGGAGGAGGCAACCACCGCCGCTGACGAAGAAGGCAGCAGCAGCCTGGATATTCCCCTTACCATTCCCAGCGTGGCCGTCACCGACGGCAAGGTGCGCTATCGCAACACCAGCGACGGCACCGACATCGTGGTAGAGCATTTCAACCTGAACGCCCAGGACGTCAATCTGGATGAGGCTTTCCCACTGCAGATGTCACTGCGTTATCAGGACCAGAGCGACATGCGGGTGGACCTGAATCTGGACACCACTCTCACCACCGATCTGGATGCCAACCACTTCATCCTTGACCCGATGACCCTGGACGCCAACATCGCCGGCGCCACCACCATGCCAGTGGATGTGCACCTGGAACAGAAGCTCGACGTAAACCTCGGCGAGGACACCGTCTCTATCAAGGATCTGCTGCTCACCGCCGCTGGCACCGAAACCCGCGGCAACATCGACATCGCCGCCCTCACTGGCGACATGCAGCTCAGCGGTAAACTGTCCACCGCCCCCTTTGACGCCAACAAGGTACTGGAAGCCATCGGCGAAGCCCCCATCGAGACCACCGACAGCAAGGCGCTCAGCAACATCGCCATGGAGACCACTCTGGCCGGCGAGCCCGGCAGCGTCATGGCCAACCCGCTGAAGATCACGCTGGACAGCAGCACTCTCAGCGGCAGCGCCGGCCTGGCCAGCCTGGAAAGCGGCAAGATCATTTTTGACCTGGCGCTGGACCAGATCACCCTGGACGGCTACATGCCGCCATCCTCGGATGAGCCGGCCACCGCTGCTGCCGGCGGCGGCAAGGACGGCGGCACCGCCAACCTGTCCACCGCGGAACTGATTCCGGTAGAAGCTCTCCGCCCCCTTGTCATGGATGGCAAACTGCGCATCGGCAGCCTGAAGTACGACACCATCGACGCGAGCAATCTGAAATTTGCAGTCACTGCCAACAACGGCATCCTGCAGCTCACTGAAGCCCGCGGCGACACTCTCGGTGGCAGCTTCAGCGCCAAAGGGAAGCTGGATGCGTCCGGCAACACTCCACGCATCACCGCCAGCAACACCGTGACCAGCATGCAGATCCAGCCACTTGTACAACTGGCGCTGGAAGACGACCTGGCCAAGGGCATTTTCGCCATGAGCGGCAGCTACAGCGCCAGCGGAAATAGTGAAAAAGCACTGATGGATTCCGCAAAAGGCACTATCGACATGTCACTGGCCGATGCCACCGTGCGCGGCCTCAACCTTTACCAGACCCTGGTCGGCGGCGTAAACGATATGCTTGGCCAGTTCCAGGGCCTGGCCACAGCACTGATCCCCAATCAGGAATCCGGCAAGCTGCCCAGCGCCCTGTCCGAAGACACCAAGATCGTGGACCTGACCACCAAGGCGCGTCTGGACAAGAACGTGGCCTACCTGGACAGCCTGAATGCGGTACTCAGCAAAGGTGAGATCACCGGTAACGGCTGGATGAATATCCTCAATCAGGATTTCGACCTGAAAATCGGCATGCAGTCCCCGGAACTGGGTACCTCCAAGTACCTGGAAGGCACCACCTGGCCGCTGCGCTGTGAAGGCAATCTGGGCGGCAGCCCCGCCAAATGGTGTGGCCCGGACAAATCCGGCTTCAAGGACATTGGCAAGCAAGTGGCCGCCAAAGCCGCTCAGCAAAAGATCAAGGACAAGCTGGGCATCGACGGCGAAGGCGACACCGCCGAGGAAGTGATCAAGGATGCCGCCAAGAAAAAGGCCAAGGAAGAAGTGGACAAACAGCTCAAGGATGGCCTGAAAAAGTTGTTTAACTAACGCCACACGCGGCACGCCTCACGCTACACGCCACGCCGGCTTCGTCACCGGCGCAAGGCGTGAAGCGTGTTGCATGCCTGCGTCTTCACAGGTACAACTCGCCGCATGCGCAGTCCTTCACCGATCCCCCCCTCCACCGTCAGCGATGCCGTGCTCGCCTGGTACGACCAATACGGTCGCCAGAGTCTGCCCTGGCAGCATCCCCGCACACCCTATCAGGTGTGGGTTTCGGAAATCATGCTACAGCAGACCCAGGTCACCACGGTCATCCCCTACTTCCAGCGGTTCATGGAACGTTTTCCGGATGTACACAGCCTGGCCAGCGCCGCCCAAGATGAAGTGCTGCACCTGTGGACCGGCCTGGGCTACTACGCCCGCGCCCGTAACCTGCACAAGTGCGCGCAAACGCTGGTGGCGGAACATGCGGGCGACTTCCCGCATACCGTGGAGGAAGTCGCTGCCCTGTCCGGCATCGGTCGCTCCACCGCCGGCGCTATTCTTGCCCAGAGCCGAGGGATCCGTGCCGCCATTCTCGACGGCAACGTGAAACGGGTACTGGCGCGTCTGCATGCAGTGGAAGGCTGGCCCGGCAAGAAACCGGTGGAAAACCGCCTGTGGGAACTGGCAGAACATTACACCCCTCACCAGCGATTGGCAGACTACACCCAGGCCATGATGGATCTCGGCGCCACCGTCTGCACCAGGGGCACGCCCAATTGCAGCGCCTGCCCGATACAGCCCCACTGCCAGGCCCACGCCAATGGCAATCCGCAGGACTATCCCGGACGCAAACCGAAAAAAACAGTGCCGGTGCGCACCACCGTGATGCTGATCCTGCGAGATACACAAGGCCGGGTGTGGCTGGAACCCCGGCCATCATCTGGCATCTGGGGTGGCCTGTGGTGCTTCCCGCAGACAGATGATGTCGATCTTTTCGACGAAGCTCTGGCCCAGCGAGCGCTCAGCACCAGTGACACACCACAGCCCCTGCCAGGCTTTCGTCATACCTTCAGCCATTTCCATCTGGATATCACGCCGCTGGAGGTCCGGGTACACACCGTCGGCACCCGAGACAGCAACGGCCGCTGGGTGGACCCGGCAGCCCCGGGCGAATTGGGGCTGGCCGCCCCGGTCAAAAAACTGTTGAGCCGGCTCGACCATCCACAGCAGACGAGCATGTTATAGTCCCTCCATACCCATTCCGCACCATGGAGACGTTATGAGTCGCACGGTTTTCTGCCGCAAATACCAGAGCGAACTGGAAGGCCTGGACCGCCCCCCCTTCCCCGGCCCCAAGGGGCAGGACATCTTCGATAATGTATCGCGCAAGGCCTGGCAGGAGTGGCTCCACGAGCAGACCATGCTGATCAATGAAAAACACCTGAACGTGATGGACCCACAGGCAAAAGGGTTTCTGGACGAACAGCGCGATCGTTTTTTGAACAACGAAAACTACGAAAAAGCCGAGGGTTACGTTCCCCCTGCTCACGATGCGAACAAATAGCCGCTGATCACTTGACGCCTCCGGCTCGAGCCGCTTTAATACGCGCCCTGATTGCCCGGATAGCTCAGTCGGTAGAGCAGGGGATTGAAAATCCCCGTGTCGGTGGTTCGATTCCGCCTCCGGGCACCATCTTGAGAAGCCCCGCTCAAACGAGCGGGGCTTTTTTTATGCTGCAGAATCGCCTGCCCCGCCCAAGGGCTACCACTCCTATCGGCTTCCCCCTTATCCTGACACTGCACTCACCGCAGGACAGCCCATGAAGACACGCCTCCTTCTGCTTGCCACCCTGATACTGATCAGCGGCTGCGACAAAACTCCAACCGGTCGCGACCAATTAGCGCTGGTACCCGGGTCGATGATGGCCCAGTTTGGCAGCCAGGCCTTCCTGCAGATGCAGCAACAGATTCCGGCCAGCGAGAATACGACCCGTAATGCCCGTGTGCAGTGCATCGCCAGGGAAATCCTGCTGGAAGTGGGCAATCGCTTTCCCGGCACCCCCATGCCGGACACCTGGGAAATCGTGCTGTTTGATGACCCCACGCCCAACGCCTTCGCCCTGCCTGGCGGCAAGATTGGCGTGAACCAGGGTTTGCTGGACGTGGCCGACAACGACGCCCAACTGGCCGCAGTCATCGGCCACGAGGTGGCCCATGTGCTGGCTCGCCACGGTAATGAGCGCCTGACCCAGGAACTGGGTATCAAGGCGGTATTGTTACTGGTGGGGTTATTCAGCGAGGGGGACGGTGATAGTGAACGAATCATCCAGGCACTGGGACTTGGCGCCCATCTGGGCATTGCCCTGCCCTTCAGCCGTGCCCATGAGGAAGAAGCCGATGTAATGGGACTGGAGTTGATGGCCAGTGCCGGTTTCGATCCGCGAGAGAGCACCCAGCTGTGGCGCAATATGGCCGCCGCGGGGGACGGGCAACCGCTGGAGTTCCTTTCTACCCACCCAAACCATGAATCGCGGATCGAAGGGCTGGAAGAGCAGATGGAGGCAGCGCTGCCACTGTATCAGCGCACCACTCCGGTGGATTGCGGGAGCCCGTGAGTCTTGCCGTAGGAACGCTCCGTGACATCTACAAAGCCCCTGTAGGAGTTCCTCTTGAGGGACGAATCCGAGCCTGAGCGAGGAAGCATGCTCCTGATCGCCCTACGGCGATGTCCACGCTGATGCGTGGTTCGTCCCTCAAGAGGAACTCCCGGCATAAACGTGTGACTAGCGCCGCCAGCGACACGCCTACGGATAGGCCAGCCTACCTGCCCAATGACGCCTTCGCCGTAGCCGGCACCACCGCCGGCTGCCAATCGTAATCCTGCATATTTACGCGCCAGGTACGGGCCATGAACTGGAAGGTGGCGTGGGGCCACAGGGCGGTATTGCGGCCATCCGCCTGCTGATACCAGCTCATGCAACCACCGTTCTGCCACACCGTGCCTTTCAGCTCCTCCTGGAGCTTGTCGTTGTAGCGGTCCATCACATCCTTTTTCACGTCCAGCCAGGCATCGCCGCGCTGATCCAGCTTGCTGATGGCATCAATGACATAACGCACCTGGCTCTCGATCATGAAGATGATCGAGTTATGGCCCAGCCCGGTATTCGGCCCCACCAGCTGGAACATATTCGGGTAACCCCTGACGGTGGTCCCCAGGTAGGCCTCCGCGGCGTCTTTCCAGTCATCCTGCAGACGGTGACCCGGCAAGCCGGTGATCTCGAAATCCTTCATGTAAATGCGCGGATCGACGATAAAGCCGGTGCCCAGCACCAGACAATCCGCCTGCTGCTCAGTACCATCACTGAAGACAATGCTGTTCTCGCGGATTTCCTTCACCCCTTCGGTGACCAGCGACACATTGTCCCGGTTGAAGGTGGGGTAATAGTTGTTGGAAATTAGGATGCGCTTGCAGCCCAGGGTGTAGCTGGGTATCAGCTTGCGAGCGGTCTCCTTGTCCTTTACCTGATAACGGATAAACGCCTTCAGGGCCGGCTCTGCCAGCTTGGCCAGGCGCGGTTTGAAGATCGGCACCACACGGGCTTCGTTACTCAGATACAGACGCAGGCGGTGCAGCTTGCGCAGGGCCGGGAAGCGGCGAAACATCCACTTACTCAGACCGGAATAGGCGCGTTCGTCACGAGGAATAATCCATGGCGGGGTACGTTGCACCACGGTGAGATGTTCCGCCTCTTTGGCTACGTGCGGCACATACTGAATGGCGCTGGCGCCGGTGCCAATGGACACCACCTTCTTGCCCGCCATGTCGTAACCGTGATCCCACTGGGCCGAGTGAATGATCTTGCCCTGGAACTTGTCCATGCCCTTGAAGTTGGGGAAGGAAGGGACATGCAGGGGGCCGCTGGCCAGCACCCAGTGCTGACATATCACCTGGGAGCCATCTGCCAGGTCCAGGGTCCACAGGGCAGCCTTGTCATCAAAATGCGCGCCGGTCACTTCCGCATTGAAACGGGTGAACTGGCGGATGCCGTGCTTTTCAGTGACCCCATTGATGTAGCTGTGGATCTCCTGCTGGCCGCTGTAGCGGTGACTCCAGTCCGGATTGCCCTCAAAGGAAAACGAGTACATGTGCGACTGCACATCACAGGCTGCACCCGGGTAGCTATTGTGATTCCAGGTACCGCCCACATCGTCGCCCTTCTCCAGCAGCAGAAAATCATCGATGCCAGCTTCTCGCAGCTTGATGGCCATACACAGACCGCCGAAGCCACCACCGACGATGGCCACCTTTACGCGACGGGTTTGTACATTGATCCGGGCCTGACTTGTCATCGTTATCCTCCATGGACAGCACCGCTGTCATTCGTCATTGGCGATTACTCTAGCCATGGTTGGCGTCGGTGAATACGTGTTAACCTGAGCTGAAAATTGATAATTCCGGCCAAGGCTTTATCCCATGTCCGCTCGCTCGATCCTGGCACTGATCTACACCGTGGAACTTCTGGAAACAGAGAAAGGACTGGATTGCGCGCCGGTGCTGGCCCGCCATGGCTTGGACAAGGCCAGCCTGGACCCCAACAGCGAAATCGGCCGGGACCGGGAGCTGCTGATCTTTTCCGAGCTGCTGCCCCGGGTGGATGACCCGATGCTGGGTTTCGAAATGGGCAGTCGCTTCGGTTTTGCCGGCTATGGCCAGCTCACCATGCTGCTGATGACCAGCGAAACCGCCTTTCAGGGCTTCCAGTTCGGCGTGAAATACCAGGCGCTGACCTATCTCTACGGCGAAATCGCCCTGACCCCGGGGGAGCACAGCACTGCCCTGGATCTGTACCCCATCTCACTGCCGCCGGAGCTGCGCCGCACCCTGATCGACCGGGACATGGTGGGCACCTTCAAGCTGGTCAACGATATCCAGACCCAGCTCAATCTGGACCTGAAACCGGCCGAGGTCTGGATGCCCTATGCCCGCCCACCGGAGGAACAGGTACGGAGATTCGAGGACTATTTTGGCTGCCCGATACGCTATGACCAGCCCCACTGCCGAGCGCTGATTCGCAATCAGGACCTGGCCGTACGCCTGCCGGGCTACAACAAAATGGCCCAGGACATGTACCGCGACCAGTGCGACGCCATGCTGGCCCGTCGGGAGATTCCCACCGACAACCTGGCTACCCGGGTGGCCAGTTACCTGCAGCTGTTCGTACGCAGCTACCCTACCGCCGAGCAGGTGGCCCAGGCCTTCGGCATCCCGGAACGCAGCTTCCGACGGCAGTTAAGCAGCGAGCAAAAGCCCTTTCAGAGCATCATGGATCAGGTGCGCGAAGAGAAAGCCAAACGATACCTGGCCGACTCAGAGAAAAGCGTGGCGCAGATCGGCGAGCTGCTGGGGTATAGCGAGTCGGCGGCTTTCGTGCGGGCATTTGAACGGTGGACCGGGCAGACACCGGCCAAACACAGGAAGGCAATTGATAATTGAGAATGGATAACTCGCAGGAAAGGGCATCAAGTCCTGAAACACAAGAGGCCGCGCCCAAACGTTTGGGCGCGGCCTCTTGCATTGAAAGACAACGGCAAAACCAATCCGCGCCGTTATCAATTATCCATTCTCAATTATCAACTAGTCCTTGCGAATGCGCTCCACAATCTTCGTCGTAGAAATATCGTCAATAAAGTCGAGCACCTTCACCTCCCCACCATAGCCCTGCACAAACTCGTGACCGACTACCTGGTCGACACTGTAGTCGCCGCCTTTTACCAGCACATCCGGCTTGATGGCTTCCAGCAGCGGCTCTGGGGTATCGGTATCGAAAGGCACCACCCAGTCCACCACCTCAAGGGCCGCAAGCACTGCCATGCGGCGCTCCAGGGGATTGATGGGGCGGCCTGGCCCCTTCAGTCGACGGATGGATTCGTCGCCATTCACCGCCAGAACCAGGCGATCACCCTGACGGCGGGCGGAATCCAGATAGCCCACGTGACCGGCATGAATAATATCGAAACAGCCATTGGTAAAGACGATCCGCTCGCCCTGGGCGCGGGCATCTTCGATGGCAATCAACAACTGATCTTCCGTCATCACACCACGGCCCAAGCCACCTTCCTGATGTACCGCCCGGCGCAATTCCGGGGCAGAGACCACCGCGGTGCCCAGCTTGCCGACCACGATACCAGCGGCGATATTCGCCAACGCCACCGCGTCCGCCATGTCGGCACCGGCGGCCAGCGCCACCGCCAACACCGAGATCACCGTATCGCCGGCGCCGGTCACATCGAATACTTCACGGGCACGGGCAGGCAGGTGCAGCTCCGGCTGACCATCGCGCAGCAGGGTCATGCCCTTTTCGCTGCGGGTTACCAACAGGGCCTGCAGGTCAAGATCCCGGATCAGTTTCTGGCCCTTGGCAATCAGATCCTGCTCATCTTTGACCGGGCCGGCCACCGCTTCGAATTCACTGAGATTGGGCGTAAGCAACGTCGCGCCACGGTAATGACTGAAATCCGTTCCCTTCGGGTCCACCAGTACCGGCACGCCGGCTTCCCGGGCCAGGGCAATCAGACCGGGGCAATCACGCAACGCCCCCTTGGCATAATCGGACAACACCAACGCCCCGCAGTGAGCCAGTTGCTCCTTTACCTTGCTGGCGAAAGGCGCCGGATCCTGGTCGTGGAAGGCTTCTTCGAAATCCAGGCGCAGCAACTGCTGCTGGCGACTGATGACACGCAGCTTGGTAATGGTGGGGAGGCCATTCACCTTCTGAAAATGACAACCCACTTCCGCGGCACCGAGGCGCTCCTCAAGGATAGAGGCGGCCTCGTCATCGCCGGTAATCCCCACCAGCTCGGCCCGGGCGCCAAGGGCGGCCATATTCAGGGCCACGTTGGCCGCGCCACCAGGACGGTCCTCCAGCTCGGTCACCCGCACCACCGGTACCGGCGCTTCCGGCGAGATTCGCCCGGTGGGGCCATGCCAATAACGGTCGAGCATGACATCACCTGCCACCAGAACACGGGCCTTGCCAAAAGCAGGAATATGCGGATTGTGCATAGGTTCTCCAAAACACAACAGAGCCGGATTTCGAGGCAGTGTAGCATAGCCTGATACTTAGCTAACCTGCTGAAAGTGTTCGGGGAAACACCAAAACGCCAGGGACACAGACAAAACCCGGGAAGCCGTATAGACAGTCGATGCCGCAGGCTCTGGGCAGTACACTTTGCCGCCGCTACGCATCTACCGGCCAGACGGGTATCATGTCCCCCAACCGAGAGAATCCAGGGAGCCACAGGACCATATGCCGCCATTACCCCCCAACATCATGCAAGGTCGCTGGCTGCGCTGGTGGCTGACCCTGTCTTTTGCAGTGATGTTCAGCGGTACCTTCCTGTTCAACTCCCGCATTGGTTTTCTCAACGTGCTGGACGTGCTGTTCTTTCTGCCGGCACTGACCTTGCTGACCCGGGCCGTGGTAAGCGGTGACTACCGTCTGATGACCTCGCCATTGCTGGTACCGCTCTACCTGTTTATCGGCTGGGCAGCCCTGAGTTTCATTTGGGCAGAAGAGCCCAACACCTCTCGAGCCGTTCGCGGCATGGTGCAGATCATCGTCATGGTGGGCATCTTCCGCTGGCTGCACCTGTATTTCCGCAACACCTTCAAACAGGCCCTGGCCAATGGCGCCCTGTGCTGCATGGTCGTTGCCACCATGGTGATGATCAGTTACTACACCACCCAACCGCTTAACAGCCCCCTGTTCAGCGAACCGGCCAATCTGATCTTTCACCTGCCGTCCCTGGATCCCAGCGTTGCCCTGATGGCCATGGTCGCTCCCACCTTCATCCTGCTCGCCCAGGGCATGGAAGAAGGGGTCAGTGGCAAGGGCGGGCGTCGCCTGGTCGGTGCTGCTGTAGGCTTTGCCTTTCTGTGCCTGACATCACTGCCACTGGGCCTGATGACGATAATGTTGGGGCTGAGCTGGCTGGCCAGCCGGCGGCGGCGCTCCTGGTTGGCGGTAATTCCCTTGCTAGCCGGGGTCTATCTAATGCTCGAAGGCCGTAGCGACTTCACCCTGAGCAACTATTTCCTGCATCCGCTGATTGGCAATGGTCTCAATCAGGAGACCCTCAACAGCGTTCTTGCCGAGGACAATAACCGCCTGCTCAGCCTGGCGCATCCACGCAACCTGTTCGTGTTGTTGATCCACAGCGTCGGTCTGGTCGGCCTGGTTCTGTTCCTGGCCAGCTGGATAAGCCCTTTCACCGCCTTGTTACAGCGCCAGATCAACTGGCATGAGGACGCGGCCTATTCAATCGCTGTGCTTCCTGGCCTGTTCATGGCATTCGCCGCCGGCGCCTACCTGCTGGTGCCGTTTCATGCCAGCTGGCTCAGTGTCTGGTTGCCATTGGCCCTGCTTCTCGCCCGGCTGAGTGAACGCCCCTCTATCCGCCCTAACAGCCGTTAAATTTGTCTCGAGATTTGCATGGGAAAACGTAATAACCGCCCCACCCGATTGTCTGATCCCAGGCTATACCCTAGCTGGATCGGCGTGGGCCTGTTCTGGCTGATCGGTCAGCTGCCCTGGCGCCTTTTGCAGGCCATAGGCAGAGGCGTGGGGCGCCTGGCGTGGCATCTGGCAAAAAAACGGCGCCATATTGCCCAGACCAACATTCGACTTTGCTTCCCGGAGCTGACGCCGGAAGAACAGGACGAGCTGGCCCACCGCAGCGTCATCAGCACCGGCGAGGCGATCCTGGAGATGGCCGGCAGTTACAATAATCACCGCATCGACCTGAATAAGAATCTTACCGTGACGGGCATGGAGCACATCGAAGCCTGCCAGGCCAGGGGCGAGGGCGTATTGCTGCTGGGCATGCATTTCAACACCTTGGATACCTGCTCAAGGATGCTTGCCACCCTGGTGGATATCCATGCGGTCTATCGCCCCAATGACAACCCGGTCATCGACCGGCTTATCGACCGGGGGCGCCGCCACTACGTTCGCAGCACCGTCGACCGTACCGATATCCGGCAAATGCTGCGCCTGCTGCGCAGTGGCGAAATTGTCTGGTATGCGCCGGACCAGGACTACGGCACTGCCCACGCTCTGTTCGTTCCGTTCTTCGGCATTCCAGCAGCCACCATCACCGCCACCAGCCGCATCGCCAAGATGGGCAAGGCTGCGGTGATCCCGTGTGCGCATTATCGCTTGCCTGGGGGGCGGTACGAGATCGAGTTCGGACCAGCACTGGAACATTTTCCCGGCGGCGACGAAGCGGCGGATACCGCCCGCATCAATCAGACTATCGAACACTATGTCCGCAAGCATCCCGAGCAATATTTGTGGGTGCATAAGCGGTTCAAACATCAGCCCGAAGGTCAGCGCCTGTACCGTTAACCTCACCTTGCCCCACAGGTCGGGCTGACAGTCCAATGGCAAGCCCAACAGGAACGACAAAAACAAACCATAGCGGATCGGGGGAGGCCAGCAACAGATTACCGTCTGTCAGCATGGAAACCAGGCCAAAGCAGACCAGCAGTAATCCAAGCATGGACAAAGGCTGCCCGCGAAAGCGATAGAAAAGCCAAACCGCCCGACCGTAAACCGCTGCTAGCAGCAAGGCGGCGACAGCACCGCCCCAGTACAGATGCCCTAACCAGATGTTATGGGCGTGCTGCCAGCCATAGACTTCGCTGAAATAAACATAATTGTCGTGGGAACTCCCATGCCCTAGCCACAAGGCCTCCGGCAGCTGCTCAAATACGGCTTCCCAGATCACAAAACGCCCTGTATCCAATCGCGATAACCAGTCTGCATCCTGAAGCAGAAGAAACAGCAAAACAGCAGCGGCCCCTCCTCCAAAGACCAACACCCTGGCCCGGCCGGCAAGGCCGAAAAATGCCACCGTTCCAGTAGTAACTATCAACCCCAGGAGTGGCCCCCTGCTCCGAGACAACAGAAAAACCGACAGTAGCACCGCCGCACACAACAGTAACATGAGCCGAACGCGCGTCTCCTGCGACGCTCTGAAAAGCAGCCCGGCAAGCAGCAATGGAAAGGCATAGTAGTACATCCCGATAATGGGATGGGATGCTTCACCCAGTGGCCGGAGCCTATCCTGCAAGCCATTTCCTTGCAGCACATAAAAGTTGAACAAGGAAACACCGGCCACCATGGTTCCAAGCAAAACCAGTAGCAGCATGCCGGAACCTTGCGCGTCAGCTCGCGAAACCCACCAAGCCAGCAATGCCACCATCAGAATTGCCTGTGTCACCGGGCGAAACATATCCACGGAAGCATCAATCGAACCATCCCAAGCGTGCCAGCGCAGCAGATAATAGCCGCAATAGGCAATAAATGCGGCAATGAGCAGCCCGTCCGCCCTGATGCTAGCTGCGCCACGCTTGAATAACAGATACAGCGAGAATAATCCCAGCAAGGGCTCGAATACGGAAGCAATCTTGCCTCCTCCCCGCTCCAGACCGATTAAAACAAACAACAGACAAAAACAGACAAACAACAGCTGAGCGGGTCCAATACTAAACCTGCGAAGAAGGGGCATGCAGACATCCTGGCTATAAGCGCAAATAACTTTGCAAAATTTCGCTGAAATTATAACGAGTCGGGATACACTGATTTTGACCAGGGCACCGCATCATGGCCGCATCCAGATGACGGCGCAGATCGTCCTGATCTCCAGCCCGGAACAAGGCATCAGGATAATTTTCCATGATTTCCTCAAAACCGCTCACTCTGGAAGCCAACACCGGCACACCAAGGCACATTGCCTCCAGAAGAGCCAAACCAAATCCCTCATGAAAGGAAGCCCCGACGTAGAGAGCGGCATTTTTCACAATGCCGAATGGTGGCTTCACATAACCAGTCAAATGAACTCGATGTTCCAGACCCAGTTCGCAAACAAGAGCCTCCAGCTGCGGTCGTTGCTTACCTTCACCAACAATAACCAGATCATGACTCTCCCTGGCACTGGATGCAGCGTAGGCATTGATCAGGATATCAAACCCCTTCACATCCACTAAGCGCCCGACAGAAACGATATAGGGTCGGGAAAGTGCCAGGGTTTCGGACTCCTTCGCCAACAGCCACAGGGCCTGGACATCAATACCATTACTAATCACCGTCACCTGTTGTGCGCCCCCCACCACGTCCCGGAAATCACGCTTCACCGCTTCCGAAACCGCCACCAACCTTCCCCGCTGGTAACAGTTGCGAATCAGGCGGAATCGCAGCCGTCGCATCCAGCCTGAAGCCCTTCCTACATGCATGCTCTGCAGTTCATGCATCACCTTGACCAGACGAGGGTGCGACACCCGGCGCAAAGCCGCAATCGTCCGAAAACCGTGAATGGCCACGAGATCATCGGCTTCAACCCCGCTCTCTTCCAGGAACTCATGGAAAATGCGAGCATTGCGCCTTCCTGCAAACAAATTACCAATCCCTCGGAGAAACGGGCGAAAAAGTGCATATAGAATACGCAGGTAAAACACCGAGTTGGAATCGATTTTCGGCATATAGTGGACCCGTCCCTGCAATCCAGAGGGTACTTCGCCGCCACGCCGAAGAAGTACGACAGAAACATCCAGCCCCGCCGACAAAAAAAGCTGGGCATGCTCTTCAATAACAGAGTTCAGCCCCCCCATCTTCATACTGCTTGTCACAAGAACAACTCGCTTCATTATTCTACCTAGTGGCTCTGCTGTTATGTCTGCTATTCAACATCCGGCGCTTTGGTTACCATGTCCCTTTGAACCGACTAGTTACCGCCAAATGTCACAGCACCGTTTAGTCATTAACTACCTACGCGATCCGGCGCAAAAATCGCCCCTCCCTATCGCTATAGAGCAACTGCTTTCAGATGACGGCAGCTGGCGACTGATCAAACGCAATACCCGCAACACGATTGCATTTCACTCTGAGCTCAGGGTGTATTTCAAGAGTTTTAACCACACCAACATTAAAGAGGGATTAAAGCGCCTCTTCACTGGCGGACGAGCCCAACGGACGCTGAACGGCACCCGTCTTCTCCACCAGGCAGGTTGCCAAGCCCCTGACGTGGTCGCCATGGGCCATTTTCCTGGCAACGACTTCATCCTCATGGAGTCGATTGAAGGCCCGCCACTGCTCAATGCACTGGAAAGCCACCTAAAGCACCAGAAACATCCCGAATGGCGTCGCGCACTGTTTCAGGAGCTGGGCCTAACCATAGGAAAAATGCACGCCAAGGGAGTCATCCACGGGGACCTCCGCGGCAACAACGTGATAATCCTACCTGAAAATCACCATTATCGCCTCGCTCTGATCGACAATGAACGGACCCGAAAACCCTTCCGTTTCCAGCGGGAACAGCGGCGAAACCTCAAACAAATCATGCTTTTCGGACCGCAGTACATCACCCAAGGGGAGCAGCAGCTGTTCTTCTCCGGCTATTTCCAGGCCTTCCCACACCCTGCCCAGGCTGCAAAGCAGCTTTCAGCAGAAACGCTCAGAGAAGTGGGCAAGCACTTCAAACGCAAGGGCATTGTGCAAGGCACCCCCATCTCGGAGGCTAACTATTGGCCGGCTCTGGCAGAATGCGTGCCCTACGAGTTGTCCCGCCTCAGCAATAGCGGCGAACGATTTCCTCAACCCGAGTAGCCCACTGCGCATTCAATCCAGCCGCCATGCCATAACCCTCAAGCCACGCCCGGATCTGGCCTTCCTGTAATCGCAGCCCGCTGCGGCGATTACGGTACCAGGCCCGCTCCAGGGAGGTCATAGCCCTCTTCCCCTGCCAACCAGCCGCTCCCAGTGGCTTTTCCCGGTCCAGCAGGAAGACTTCTTCCTCCACAACCAAGAAGTCCTTGGCTCGCAGAGGCTCATAGCCCCCCAGCTGATGCAGGCGACCAGCCACGACACCATAACGACTGGCCAGGCCCAGACTATCCGCCCGCTCTTCCATTAGAGCATCTTCCAAACTGCTCCCGGCAACCGCCTGCGACAACATCATGCCCCCCACCGGAAGACCGCACTGATAGCGTGTCCCCCAAGCCAACAGAGGAATCACCGGAATACCTTCCGCCTGCAATCGCAAAAGATTGCGGGCTTCCAGCTCTACCGAAGAGCACCAGGACCTTGCCCTCCAGAGGCGCGGGGCCAGCACCCGCCAACGCTCCCGGTGAGCCAATTTGAGGTATACCGCTTTTTCCTGCCATCGCCCCCGGTACACCACTGTCGTGTTTCCCTCACCGGATATCACTTCATCACCACAGGCCAGAAGGTCGGACATATTCCCTCCCCCCCCCCC